>CAZQVD010000064.1:8859-10338 GCA_964596665.1 uncultured Dehalococcoidia bacterium | reverse complement strand
GAACTGTGCCTCGGATGCCTCCACGCTCCGCTGCACGCTGTCACGCAGCGCCCCGAGTGGGGCCATGCCTGGCGTGGGCAGCACGGAGACCAACAACACGACGGCAAGCGCCGCCCAAAGGATGTAGCCCGACTGCATCAGGACCGTTGTGGGGTCGAACGTGAGTCGATGCTCCCGCCAGACCACCATGCGGCGAGCGGTGGCCAGGTGGATCAGCAAGAGCACGCTAGCGCCCATGAACAGCGCGAGCCATAGCGTTTGGTTCTCGGCGATGTTCCCGAGGACGATCCCCACCATGATGCCGCCAAGCAGCACCGGCGCCCATCCGTGGCGCCATCGCAGCGCGAGCCATGCAGCCGCATAGGCGACGATCCAGGTGAGCGAAAGCATCAATATCGCGAATTCGACGAGGCCGGCCCTGATCTCGTCCGTTCCCCATGCACCGAACCAGGAGCTCAGCTCCTGTGTGAGGCGCACGGTTCGGTCGATCGTGTGGAAGCCGGGCGTCATCGATACGGCAGAGGAGACAACCACGAAGAGGCCGATCCCAGCGGCATAGGCATGGATCCGCCGCTCCCTCAAGCCAGTGCGCTCGAACAACACCGCCGTGGCGATGGCCAGCAGGCTGATGAGGACCGGCGGCGGCATGTTAGCCACCCAGTTGGCCCGCTGGATGGGCAAAGATACGCTCAGCGCCAGCAAGCCGGCGAGCGTGAGCGTCAGTCCCTTGCCGGAGACATATCGCTCCCACACGGACGTGGCGCGCGGGCGTGCGGCGATCACCGGGTCGCCATCCCGGAAGGGATCGGCCCCTGATCGGGGCCGTGCAGGCGCTGTTCGAGCCTCCGCTGTATCTCGTCGCCACGGTGGATGACGTATGCCTCGGTCGCGGTGCCGAGTATCCGGTACTGTGAGCCCGCGGCAGGCGGGCGTCCGACGAAGCTCGAGGCCTCCAGCACGATGGGGACCACGCTGGCACCGCTGGTCTGGAGCGTATTGATGGCAGCGACCATCTGGGTCAGCGGCGACGGTGACACAATCACCGCGCTCGCCCCCTTCGAGAGCTCGGCCGCAGTCGTCGACGCCGAATCCGCTAGCGTGCTTGACGAGCCGGGCTCGACCAACGCCAGCGCCTGAAGGATCCTGCCCTGCTGCACCACGCCGGCCTCTGGCCTAATCATGAGGCGCTCGGGGCCGGCGACGACCAATCCCAACGTTCTGCCCGTGTCAAGGAAGCGCTTGGCGATCGACGCGGCCACGGTGACACCGTATTCCACGGTGCTCTCCGATCCTCCTCCGGCCTGAGCGGCGGCGTTCAGGTCCAGCAGGATCCAGATGGCGTCGGCAGGACCCGACGGCTCACGCTCGAACTCTTTCACCATTAGCTTGCCCGTGCGGGCCGTCGTGGGCCAGTGCACGTGACTTACGGCATCGCCGGCGACATACCCCCGTAACGCGGAGGCGACCGGGCTTGGCGAG
>CAZQVD010000064.1:0-8849 GCA_964596665.1 uncultured Dehalococcoidia bacterium | reverse complement strand
TCGACAACGCCGATTGTACCCTTCCCGCCGCTGCTTGGCGAGAAGGTTCGCCCCTTGATCATGCCTTCCGTCCAACCCTGACCGGAGGGGACGTGGAACCCCGGCAGCTCGACCGTGGCGGGGTATATAACGGCGGTCTGGTGGTGCCCCACATCGATGGTGCGGTTGAACAGACCCAGGGGGTCCCTGCTGGTGACGGTCAGCTCGCCATATTCGTAGATCCCACGCCGCTCGCAGTGCTTCTGGGTCGTCCACGTGCTGGTGCGGTAGGGCCATAGCGTGAGGACGCGCCCCATGACCCCGAAGGGCCGGGAGGAGTGCTCGGCCTCCAGCAGGAGTTTGGGAAACCAGTGCAGATTGCGCACGGTGATCTGCTCTTCAAGGGTCTCTCCTACCTGCAGGAACGGTGTGATCCTGCGGACGCCGCCCTCGAGACGCCGCGCGGACAGCACGCTGCCCAGGTAGCCTAGCAGCGGCACGGCCAGCAACGCGAACAGGATCCGGTAGAGCATCGGGGAAGATGTCGAGAGGGCGAGCACTAGCAGGATGAACGCCAACGCACCCCAGAAGATCCTGGCTTTCACCGCACTATCTCCCCTCCACCACCGCCAAGCTAGGGCTCAGGTGTCGCACCGGGCACATCAACCTGCGAGAGCACCTCGGCGATCGCCTCCTCGGCCGTGGCTCCCTGGATCCGTGCCGCCGAGCTGAGGATGATCCGATGGCCTAGCGCCGGGTAGGCCAGCTCCTTCACGTCGTCGGGCAGGACAAAGTCTCGTCCGTCGAGCAGCGCTCTGGCTTGGGAGAGCCTGAACAACGCCAGCGACCCGCGAGGTGAAGCTCCGAGAAAGAGATTGCCGTGGGTCCGGGTGGCCGCCACCACCATCACGATGTATTCGCGGATCGCCTGGTCGACGTGGACCTCCGGGGCGGCGCTCTGCAGTACCGCCAGCTCACTCACCTCGATCACCTTCTCCAGAGACTCGATCGGGTGCGCGAAGCGTTGGGCCTCTAGCACCTCTATCTCGTCCTCCACTGATGGGTAGCCCAGGTGGAGGCGGACCAAGAAACGGTCAAGCTCCGTTTCGGGAAGCGGGAACGTGCCCTCGTACTCGATCGGGTTCTGCGTGGCCATCACGATGAATGGCGTTGGCATGGGATGGGTCACACCGTCGACGGTGACCTGCCGCTCCTCCATGGACTCCAGCAGCGCCGCCTGGGTCTTCGGCGAGGCCCTGTTGATCTCGTCGGCGAGCACCACCTGGGCCATGATCGGGCCGGCGCGATATTCGAACTCGTCGGTCTTTTGGTTGAACACCGACACCCCAGTGATGTCGGTCGGCAACAAGTCAGGGGTGAACTGGATGCGGCGGAACGTGCCACCGATGGAAAGTGCGATGCTCCGGGCCAGAATCGTCTTGCCCACACCGGGGACGTCCTCGATGAGGAGGTGTCCCTTGCACATGAGAGTCATGACTGCGAGCCGCAGCTCTTCCGTCTTGCCGAGGATCACGCGCTCGAGGTTGTGGACGAGCCGCTCGGCGATCAGCTTCGCCTCTTCCACCACCGCCGACTTCCCATACGCCGCCAAGGTAACTCCTCCGTGCGCCGCCACGAGCAGCCAGCCAGCGGTGGCTACTGCCTCCGTCTTCGTCAGGAGCACACGTTCGCGTGGCCGTAGGTTGCGCGCCAGCCACCCGAGCGCTCCGTGAACATTTCGTAGGATGTTATAAAGCCGTTCCCGCTCCGTCAAATGACCGTCCATGAGTCCATTCCGAAGGCCAGCCACCCTCGCCTATCAGCGGAACGAAACGGCATGGACCGAGCCAGCGTATCGATACGTCTCCCTGGACGGATACGCGCTTGAGCACCACTAGGTTCTGTTCCAATGGCGTGCCGACCGGCATCACGAGCCTCCCGCCCACGCGGAGCTGGCGGACCAGCGCATCGGGGACGGATGGCGCAGCAGCGGCCACGACGATGCCGTCATAGGGGGCGGCCTGCGGCCAGCCAAGCTCGTCCAGTCCTAGGTGCAACTCCACGTTGTCGTCGCAGGCGAGCGAGTGGAGCACATGTCGAGCACCGTCGACCAGGTCGGGCAGTCGCTCGACGCCGGTCACATGGGCCGCGAGCCGCGACAGGAGGGCGGCCTGATAACCGCTGCCGGTGCCAACGTCGAGCACATGGTCGGCTAGCCCGACCGCGAGCGCCTCGAGCATGACGGCGACGATGCTGGGCTGAGAGATGCTTTGGCCGTGGCCGATGGGCAGCGCCACGTCGTCGTAGGCGCGAGCTTGGAGCGGTGCCGGGACGAAGCGCTCCCGGGGCACGAAGGCGATAGCCGCGAGCACCCGCTCGTCGCTCACCTCGCGGCGCAGGCGTCGCATGAGTTGCACTCTCGTATTGTTTCCGGCGTCTGCCAAGGTGCCCATCCAGATTTCACGAGCGCCGATGCATGGCCATCCCTCAGTCGAAAAGTTGGTGGACGCTCTCGTTGACCATCATCACGCACGCGTGTACGCTGGGGCCCGCAGAGAATGTCAGCTTTCTCAAGAATTCTACAGGTTTTCAAACGGGGTTGATCCCATGAGCACTGATCCTGCCGATCTGGGCGACCGCAAGTGGATTACCCTCGGACTCGCCCGGGCCATCCTGGGTATCAATGAGGCGACGCTTCGGCAGTGGGCCGACCATGGACTCGTGCGCGCGTTCCGCACGCCCGGAGGGCACCGGCGATTCGCAGCCGACGACATCTACGCCCTGATGCAGGGTGACGGCGCATCACGTGCCACGAGCATGCACCTGAGCGCCGGCTCCGCGATGCTGCCGAGCATCAGGCGACGCGTCAAGGGGACGACCCGCCCGCACCTACCCGCATGGCTCGAGCGATTCGACGATGCGGGGCAAGACCGGATGCGTGGGCTCGGACGCGAGTTCCTTGACCTATGCCTCGCATTCATCGAAACGCCGGACGACGTCAACATGATCGAACGGGCGGCCGACCTAGGCCATGCCTACGGCAAGGAGATCGCGACACGGGGTATCCCGCTGGCCGACGCGCTCGAAGCGTTCGTGTTCTTCCGCAACGCCACCACCGGCGCGATCAAGCCGTCGCTGGTGAGCCGCGGGGCCTCCGCCGAGGAAGCGTACGGCACGCTCGAGGTGCTCTCGCGATTGACCGACCAGGTGCTGCTCAACCTCACTGCCTACTACGATCAGACCCCCGTGCTGGAGCCGCACCAGTGTCCTGATGGCGATCGAACTGAGCGAAAAGCGATCTCTTGGACAAGCAGATGCTGAATCTCGTGCAATCGCACTTCCCCATGTCGGAGCGGCCCTATGCCGAGATGGCCGAGCAACTCGGGACATCCGAGGAGGATCTGATCGCACGGATCGCCCGGATGAAGAAGGCCAACGTAATCCGGCAGATCAGCGCCATCTTCGACACGCGTCGCCTCGGCTACAAGACGAGCCTCATCGCGTTCAAGCTCCCGAAGGGGAAGTTGGAGAAGGGTGCGCACCTGATCAGCAAGCACCCAGGCGTGAGCCACAATTACGCTCGCAACGGTCACTTCAACCTATGGTTCACCATCGCCGTTCCCCCGAACGAGGAGATCTCTGACGTGGTGCAGCGGATGGCCGAGGAGACCGGCGCCAAGAGCGCGCGGCTGATGCCGACGATCCGGTTCTTCAAGATCGGAGTCAATTTCGACATGGTGAAGAACGAAGGTGCTGCTTACGAGTACTACTCCCCCGACGGCTATGGGAAGCCTGGGTCGGCCAAGCCGAGGAAGCCCGAAATCAGCGAGAACTGGAATCGCGCCGAGGCGATCTCCCCACACGACATCAACGTGATACGCGAGCTCCAGGAGGACCTCCCGCTAGACCTGAGGCCGTTCGATGCGATGGCCAAACGGCTGGGCATGGGCGTGCAAGAGCTCTTCGACTGGGCAGAGGAGGCCAAGGAGCGCCAGATCATGCGCCGCTTCAGCGCCGTGCTGTATCACCGCAAGGCGGGGTTCCGTTCCAACGGCATGGCCGTATGGAAGGTACCTGAGGAGCGCGCCGACGAGGTGGGCTTGACCATGGCGGAGAGCCCCTGGGTGACGCATTGCTACCAGCGCCCAACTTTCCCCGATTGGGATTACACCCATTTCACGATGATCCACGCGACCTCCCAGGACCAGTGCGCGCAGGTGGCGCGGGACCTGTCACAGGCCACGGGCATCGACGAGTACCAGATCCTCTACAGCACTCGCGAGTACAAGAAGACCCGCGTCCGCTATTTCGTCGAGCACGAGTTCGCTACGTCATGACGCGCTACTACCCCGCATACCTGGATCTCACTGGCCGGCGGTGTGTCGTGATCGGCGCCGGCGAAGTTGCCGAGCGCAAGGTGCAGCAGCTCCTGGCCTCTGCAGCCGACGTCACCCTGATAAGTCCAACGGCCACCACCGAACTCGAGCGTCTCGCGGACGAGGGCCGCCTGCGTTGGATCCGACGCGCCTACGTCACCGGGGATCTGGCCGGGGCCATGCTGGCCATCGCGGGGACGGACGACGAGGCGGTCAATCGCCAGGTGCACGCGGAGGCAGAGCTCGAGAAGACGCTGTTGAACATGGTGGATGTGACGCCGCTGTGCGGATTCATCGCCCCCTCGATCGTCGAGCGCGGTCCCGTGACGGTCGCGATATCGACCGGCGGCACGAGCCCGGCCCTCGCCCGCAAGCTTCGCGAGCAAATGAGCAGCGACTGCCACTGCCTGGAGTGGGCCGATGCAGCGGGGGTGCTGGGTGACGTGCGGACCGACCTGCGCAAACGCGGGACTTCTGTGCCCCCCGAAGCGTGGCAGGCCGCGATGGACGACCCTCTGCTCGACCTGGTGGGAGCCGGTAAGCAAGAGGAAGCGAAAATCCGTCTGCGCAACGCATTGCTCGCGTCGGCGGAATGACCCAGCCGCACGGCGGCCCCACTGGAGCAAAACAAACGTGAGGATACTGTTAACCGGACTCAGCCATCGGACGGCGCCACTGGCCATAAGGGAGGCGCTCAGCCTCACCCGGGACGAGGTACCGGGTGCGTTGGAAACGCTCAAGTCCCACGTGGGACGCGGCGTCATCCTGTCGACGTGCAATCGTACCGAGGTGTACACCGTCGCTCGTGAGCCCGAGCAGGGCCGTGAGGCGCTCGCCGCTTTCTTCGACGAGCAATTCGGGCTGGATTCGGCGGTCGCGCGCCAGCACCTGTACACGCTGGAGCAGGATGAGGCCGTCACGCACCTGTTCCGCGTCGCTTCGAGCCTCGACTCGCTGATCATCGGCGAGTCCGAGATCCTGGGCCAGGTGCGGGATGCGTTCGGCATCGCCACGCGCCACGGCGGTGCGGGGGGCGTGCTCGCGCACGTGTTCCACAGTGCACTGCGAACAGGAAAGCGCGCCCGCACCGAGACGGAGCTCGGGAAGAATGCGCTGTCCGTGAGCCGAGCATGCGTGCAGCTTGCCCGGCGGACCCTGGGTGACATCAGCAACAAGCAGGTACTCGTCGTAGGCGTCGGCGAGGCGTCGCGCCTTGCCGCGATCGCGATACGCGACGCCGGTGCCACCGCTTTCACCGTCGCCAATCGCACACCGGAGCACGCGAAGGAGCTGGGCGCCGAGCTTCGCGGTCCCGTAGCTTCGCTCGACGAGATGGCGCACCTGATCGGCCAATCCGATCTCGTGGTGAGCTCGACCGGGGCGCCCGATTTCGCGATCACCCGCGATCTGATCAAGGAGGCGACCGGGCGCCGAGGCGACCGCCCGCTGTTGATGATCGACATGGCCATCCCGCGCGACATCGACCCGGACGCATCCAGCTTGCCAGGCGTCACGGTGCATACGATGGAGGATCTCGGGGCTATCGCGGAGGCGAACCGGCGCGAGCGCAAGCAGGAGGCGGGCAAGGTCGAACGGATCGTCGAGGAGGAGACCGAGCGCTTTCAGCACTGGTGGGATTCGCGAGGCGTTACCCCCACAATCGCTAACATCCGCCATCGGGCAGAGAAGGTCCGTGCGGCCGAGGTCGCCAAGACGCTGTCGCGGCTCGATCTCTCACCGGAGCACGAAGAGCGCCTCGCCACGATGACGAAGGCGCTGGTCAAGAAGCTGCTGCACCAACCAACCAAGATCCTGCGCGACCGCAAGGATGAGGCGTTCACCCAAAACGCCCGCGAGCTTTTCGGTCTTGACGAGGAGTAACGGTCCCATGAGCCCAACCCTTCGCGTCGGGACCCGTGGAAGCAGCCTCGCCCTCGCCCAAGCAGACGCCGTGATCGCCGCCTTGCGCTCCCACTCGCCGGGTCACGAATTCGTGGTCGAAACGATATCAAGCACCGGGGACGAGCAGCCGGACGCACCGTTGGCGAGCCTCGGCATCGGCGTTTTCACGAAGGCCATCGAACTGGCGCTGCTGGATGGCCGCATCGACGTGGCCGTGCACAGCCTGAAGGATCTACCGACGGACACGCCGGAAGGGTTGACCGTGGTGCCGGTGCTCGAACGTGAGGACCCTCGGGACGTGCTGGTGGATCGGTGGAGCCAAAGCCTGCTGGAGCTTCCCGCTGACGCTCGCATCGGGACCAGCAGCCCCCGGCGTGCGGCGCAACTGCGGCACGGCCGCAGGGATGTGCAGTTCGTGCCTATCCGTGGCAACGTGGAGACACGCTTGCGCAAGGCTCAAGGGCCCGACTACGACGGCGCCGTGCTCGCGGCGGCCGGCGTGAAGCGCCTGGGGCTGAGCGAGTCGATCACCGAATACCTCTCTCCGCACTTGTGCGCCCCCGCTCCGGGACAGGCTTGCCTCGCCGTGGAGGTGCGCACCTCGGATGCGGACACGCTCATGCTGGCCCGCCATCTGGTGCACGGACCAAGCGCCGCGGCGGTCGAGGCGGAACGGGCGATCCTGCGGGCCGCGGGCGGCGGCTGCCAGCTTCCACTGGGGGCGCTGGCCGAGGTGGAGGGCGCCACGATGCGTCTGTTCGCCACGGTGACGCCAATCGACGGCTCTGCCAGCTACCGGGTCGAGGTCACTGGCGATCCCACGGAGCCTGAGATGCTCGGTACTGCTGCGTATCTGGAACTCGTGTCCCAAGGCGCCGCGGAACTGCTCATGGGTGAGAGCCGATGAGCACCCGTTCAGGCAGCTTGGGCCGTGGCAAAGTGGGCAAAGTGTATCTCGTCGGCGCAGGGCCCGGCGACCCCGGATTGCTCACCGTTAAGGGCGCAGAATGCCTGCATATGGCCGACGTGGTCGTCTACGACCGCCTTGGCGTGAGCCCTATCCTGCTCGACCTGGCGCGGCCCAACGCCGAGCGCGTGTTCATGGGCAAGGAGCCGGAGACGCCTAGCGGGTTCCAGCAGCAAATCAATGCTACGCTCGCCACAGCGGCGTTGGCCGGCAAGACGGTGGTCCGCCTCAAGGGCGGTGATCCATTCGTGTTCGGCCGCGGCGGCGAGGAGGTGGAGGCGCTGCGGGCCGCGGGCGTTCCCTTCGAGGTGGTGCCGGGCATCTCATCGTCCATCGCGGTACCGGCCTATTCCGGCATCCCCGTTACGCATCGCGGACTCGCCACTTCGTTCACCGTGATCAGCGGCAGCGAGGATCCAAGCAAGTCGGAATCATCGCTCGACTGGCTGGCACTCGCACGCACCCCTGGCACGCTGGTGGTGCTCATGGGCTGGCGCAGCCTGCCGCGTATCGTGGACGTGCTAATCGCCAATGGCCGGCCGCCGGAGACGCCGGCCGCCGTGACACAGTGGGGGACGACGCCGCAGCAGCGGAGCGTGAGTGGCACGCTCGAGAACATCGTTGAGCGCGGGACCGAAGCGGGGCTGACCTCGCCGGTGGTGACGATCATCGGGGCCGTCGCGGGTTTGCGGGACCGTTTCCAGTGGTTCGAAGACCGCCCCCTTTTCGGCAGGCGTGTGCTGGTCACACGGTCGCGCCAGCAGGCGAGCGTGCTAAGCAAGTCGCTCGCGGCACAGGGCGCGGAGGCCGTGGAGTTGCCCACTATCGACATCGAGCCCGTGGCCGACCCGACAGAGCTGGACGCGGCGCTGGGCCGCCTGGCCGGCTACGCATGGGTGGTGTTCACCAGCACCAACGGTGTCACTGCAGTGTTCGACCGGCTTGCGGCGGCGAACCGCGACGCCCGCGCGTTCGGTGGCGTTCGCGTCGGCGCCATCGGCCCTGCGACGGCAGCTTCGCTCGCCAGCCATGGGATCACGGCGGACTTCGTCCCGGACACCTATACTACCGAGGCGGTGGCGGCGGGCTTCGCTGCCTTAGGCCTGCGTGGCGCCAAGGTGCTGCTGCCCCGCGCCGACATTGCCACCGACACGCTGTCCAGCGGCCTGCACTCCCTCGGCGCCGACCTCGAAGAGGTGGGCGCCTACCGGACGGTGGTTCCGGCCGGAGCGGCGAAGCGCGCCAAGGAGTTGCTCGCCTCGGGTGGTATCGACACGGCGACGTTCACCAGCTCGTCGACGGTGCGGAATCTCGTGGATCTGCTGAACGGAGACGTGAGCCTGCTCGATGGAGTGCACATCGTGTCCATCGGACCGGTCACGAGCGCCACCGCACGGGAGCTTGGCCTGAGGGTGGACATGGAAGCTGAAGTGCACACGGTGGCGGGCGTGGTGGACGCGCTGCTGACGGACGCATCCGCGGCGGTGCCCGCGACGGCACACGGCTAGCAGCACCGCGAACGCGGAGACGGAGAATCGGCATGAGTGAGCTGATCACCAGACGATCGAGTGGGAGCGTGGCGGGAGCCGCACGCTTCCCGGACGTCCGCCTGCGGAGGAATCGCC
>CAZQVD010000063.1:1139-10400 GCA_964596665.1 uncultured Dehalococcoidia bacterium | reverse complement strand
CGTGGCCATGCTGTACGACCGGCGCAAGCGCCGCTACCGAATCGTGCTCAGCGCCGGTGGGTCATTCTCCACCCACGTGGGAACCATCTCGCACGACGACATCATCGGGCGCACCGAGGGCTTCCATCTCGCGACCCGCAAGAAGAGCCGGTTGCTGGTGCTCAGACCCACGTTCCAGGAGGCCGTGCTCGAGCTGCCGCGGCAGAGCCAGGTCATCTACCCCAAGGACCTGGGCGCGGTGCTGCTGCGCGCTGACCTGTATCCGGGCGCCAACGTCCTCGAGCTCGGGCTCGGCTCTGGCGCCACCGCGGCAGCAATCCTGCGCGCGGTCGGACCCGCGGGATCGCTTCACTCGTGCGAGATCCGCGAAGAGATCATCGAGCCGGCTCGGCGCAACGTCGCCGAGCTCGCGCCCGGCGCCACCAACCACGTCATCGAGGTGCGCGACGCCTACGCCGAGCCGTTCCCAGGCGAAGACCTTGACCGCATCATCATCGACATCCCAGAGCCGTGGCACGTGACCTCGGCCGCCGCCGACAAGCTGCGGCTCGGCGGGATCATCCTTTGCTATCTGCCGACGGTGCTTCAGGTGCACCAAGCCGTCATGGCGCTGACCATGGACACCCGGTGGCGGCTGGTGGAGACCGTCGAAGTCCTGGAGCGGCCCTGGCACGTGAGCGATCAGAGCGTGCGGCCCGAGCACCGCATGGTCGCTCACACCGGGTTCATCGTCACGGCCCGCCGCTGCGAACCCTTGCCCGCTGGCGAAGAGGACGATGCGCCGTCAATCGATGCCGCGAGCGGCGAGTCGGAGTCCGGAGGCGATGCCTAGCGAAGCAGCTCGGGCCACGTCGGCATCATCGGCTCCGGCGGCACTCCCAGCGGCATATGACCCGGACCCGGCAGTGGCGCACTGACGCTGAGCTCCTGCGCCACGCCGTGCAGCCCTGCCACGTCGCCAGGCACATCCCCCTTGCGGAAAACCAGTACGTGGAAGGCACCCATGCCCGATGGCTCCACCAGCTTGTCCAGTGCTCGCAGATTCGCCAGCCGCGCCGCGCTGGACAAGTCGCCGCGTTCGGCAACGTCACGCCGATAGGCGTCGAACCCCAACGACCGCAGGAACTCGGTCTGGCTGGCTGAGCCCACGAACGCGAACCCCGCCGCGACCACAAGGCGCCGCAGCGACGTCAACTCCACGTGCACGCTGATGTCCTGGTCACCCACGTGGTGGTAGGGGTCCATGCTCAGTGTGTGCCGGTAGTAGCAGCGCAGCGTCCCGTGGCGGCGCGACTCATGGTAGTAAGCAGCGGCCTCATGGCCGTAGTCGATGACGACCAGGTGGCCAGAGCCAAGCGCTGCGGCCGCTTCGACGGCCCATGCTTCAAGGCCTAGGTCAATCTCGGCGCGGTGGCCGTCGGCAAGACGCACGCCGAGGGAATCCAATCGCTCAACCACGCCGGGCGCCGGCTCACTAAGCTCCTCGACGAACCCACCTTGCGCATCGAGTGCGACGCGGATCTCGCGCAGCTCGCCGTCCGCCACGGTCACGCGGTGCACCGGCATCGCATCCATCAGCTCGTTGGCGAGGATCACCCCGTGCGGCACTGATATCGGCAGCCCGCCCGCGCGGACCCAGCCGACGGTTGCTGGCGCCACGCGCCGGGGTGCCACGTCGACGGCGGCGTAACGCATCGCCGCGGCGAATCCAGGATCGATGGCCGCCGCGTGCTCGGTCACATCCGCCGCGAGCCGCCCCGTTCCCGCGCCGGGCTCGATGACCCAGTATCGGGTGGGAGAGTCCGCGTCCCGCCAAAACTGCGCTAGCTGCCGGGCAACGAGCACGCCGAAGACCGGGTGCGTCAGCGGCGCGGTGTAGAAGTCGCCCTCGGCGCCCAACGCGTTGCGCCGCACGTAGTAGCCACCGCGCGGGGAATAGAGCGCGGCTCGCATGAAGTCGGCGAAGGTGATCGGCCCGCGCGAGCGGATCGTATCGCGAAGCTCGTCAGCGACGTCTGTCATGGTTCAAGACTCTTGCGTGATTCCGGAGCCACGAAAAAGAGCGCCCCACGTATGGGGCGCTCGGGATGTGTGGACGTTGCCCTCGGTTAGGAGTTCGCCGAGAGGGGCTGGTTCCGATGCGCGTGGCTGCCCTCCGACTCCCAACTGGTGATCTGGATCGAGTTCTTGAATTCGCGCCGCTCCCCGCATGTCCTGCACTTCCCAACGCTGGTGGGCCCGTTGGGACTCTCGATCACCCAGTGGTGATTACAGTCCGATTCGACCCGCTCCATCTGCTCGATCCCTTGCTGCGTCATTCGGTCCATTCTCCCCAATGGTGATGTGCGCGGGTTACCCGCGCTCCGCGATGGGCACGTACTTCAAGTCCTTAGGGCCCACGTAGTTCAACAACGGCCGCAGCAGTATGTTCTTGTCTTGCTGCTCAAGCACCTGCACGGCATAACCTGGCACGCGTGCCACGGCGAAGATCGAGATGAACAGATCCTCGGGTATGCCCAGCAGGTAGTAGACCGATCCCGACCAGAAGTCGACGTTCACACAGATGCCACGCTCCGCGTATGGACGCATGTACTCTTCGACCTTGCTCAGTATCTGGAACCACTGGGGCTGACCTTTCTTCTGGGCCAAGACCCGCGAGCCCTCGCGCAGATGCCGCGCACGAGGATCCTCCGCCCGATAGACGGCGTGGCCGAAGCCCATGATGCGCTCGCGGCGGTCGTGCTTCGCGGCGAGATACGCCTCAACGTTGGCCTCCTCGCCGATCTCCAGCGCCATCTTCATCACGCCTTCGGCCGCGCCACCGTGCAATGGACCCTTCAGCGTGGCGATGCCGGTCACGACGGCGCCATGCAGGTCGGCCAACGTGGAAGCCGTGACCCGCGCCGCGAACGACGATGCGTTGGAGCCGTGGTCGAGGTGAACGATGAGGTCCTTGTCCATCAGCCGCGCTGTATCGTCGTCCGGCTTCTCGCCAAGGAGCATGTAGAGGAAGTTGCCGGCATGCCCGAGCGAGGGGTCCGGCGCAATGGGCTCGAGCCCGGAGCGGATGCGGTGGTGGGTCGCCACGACGGTCGGTGCCTGCGCGGCGAGGCGGATGCCCTTGCGCAGGGTCGCCTCGTGGGTGACCTCTTCCGTATCGGGATCGAATGCGGCAAGCGCGGAGATCGCGGTGCGCAGCACATCCATGGGGTGGGCTTTCTGCACCTTAGCAATGACGTCGACGACTTCTTGCGAGATGGGGCGCGCAGCGCGGAGGCTATCCTCGAACGCGCTCAGCTGAGCCTGGGTGGGCAACTCGCCGTGCATCATCAGATACACGGTCTCTTCAAACGTGGAGTTCTCGGCCAGGTCGTGGATGTCGTACCCACGATAGATCAGCCGGCCGATATCCCCGATGACGTTGCTCGATTGGGTATCGTCAAAGTAGACGTCTCGCAGACCTCGCTTCAACTCTACCTGCTGAACCATGCAACTCCTCCGCTCGGGCCGGTGCGCCGAAGCCCTGCCCAAGTCCTCGGAAACGCCATCCGGTCCGCTGTGTGGCGGACCGGCTTCGGTTCCTGGGTCAGGCGCAAGAAAGCCCCTCTGGTTGCCACTGAGCAGTTGCAGAACCGCTCGGAGGTTTCGGGGCCGCACCGGAAGGGCCTATTGCGACATCCGCGCCAGATGCGTTGGTCATGCTCCGGAATCCGTGACAACTCCCAGATTCCAGACTCGAACCGGAAAATGGTAGCACCCTCTAAGCCTGGGTGTCAACGCGCATTAGGCCGTTGATCACCTCCGGCTGGTGGGCAAAGCAGCCTCATCCCGGAGCCGAATTATCCGCTACCTGTGGCCGCGCCTGGCACGGCGATATCAGTTCCTGCTTCATTGGCTTTCGCGGCGAAGGAATCCGTCGCACTCTTGCGCGATCATCGGCTCGTTTCATCCCGTTGCGCCAGGCGGTTGTCTAGAAAACACCGTTTGACACTCTCTGCCTCGGACGCGTACTCTTGTGAGGCTAAGGACTCAAGAAACGGCAGTTTCGCGGCGGCTTGATTGCGCCATGGATGCGGATTCCGTTCATGTCGTGGAGGATTCTGGCGATGGCCAGTCGAAGTGAGATCATTGTCCGCTTTGCGGGTGAGGGGGGGCAGGGGGTCGTTACCGCGGCGGAGATGTTGGCCAGGGCTGCCACCGGAGTCGGATACCACGCCCTCACCTTCGCTACTTTCCCCTCCCAGATACTCGGTGGCCCTACCTGGACCCAAGCCCGAGTCTCCCGTTTCCCCGTCCTCAGCCCCGGCGACGCCGTCGACATACTCGTCGCGTTCAACACGCATGCGTACCAAGAGCATCGTGTCGAGGTCCGCGAAGGCGGCGTGATTCTCCTAGATCCCTCCGTCACTCCCGACCCCGGAGACACCGGCCACCGTTGCATCAGCGTTCCCTTCGACGAGCTTGCCAAGCAGACGGGGGAGTCCCGAGCGGCCAACATGGTCGTCATGGGCGGCCTCTCCAAGCTGATCAACATGCCCCTCCAGTTCCTGAAGGACTTCGTTACCATCCGCTTCGGCGGGCGCGAGGGCGTCGTGGAAGCCAACCACATGGCTCTCGATCTCGGCCTCGCTCATCTCGCGGAAGAGGACGCAGTCGCCGATCTTGGCGAGGTGGACAAGCCCACCTACGATCAGCTTTTCATAAAGGGCAACGACGCGATCGCAGTCGGTGCCATGCAAGCGGGCATCGAGACCTTCGTCGGCTACCCAATCTCCCCTGCCACGCCCCTCCTCCTCTACATGGAGCGCAACCTCGTCGGCGAGGGCAAGTTCGCCTACCAGGCCAGCTCCGAGATCGAATCCATCACGGCCATCCTCGGCGCCGGATTCGCCGGTCGCAAAGCCATGACCGCCACCTCGGGGCCAGGATTCACGCTCATGGGTGAGGGCCTGGGCCTCGCTTGGATGACCGAGATTCCCTGCGTGGTCGTCGATGTGCAACGGGGCGGCCCGGCCACCGGTCTGCCGACCAAGACGGAGCAATCCGACCTGCTCGCCGCGCTCAGCCCGGCTCACGGAGACTCGTCCATACCCGTCATCGCGCCGGGCACCGTTGAGGAGTGCTTCTACGCCACGATCACCGCGTTCAACTGGGCGGAGCGCTACCAAGGACCGGTCATCCTACTCAGCGAACATTCCCTCGCCGAGCGCGCCCAGAACATACCCAAACCGGATCTGTCCAAGATCGTGGTCGAGCGCCGCAAGATCTACGAAGGGAACAACGGGTTCCTCCGCTACGACTCCTGGGAGCTGTCGCCGATGCCGGTTCCCGGCGGGCCAGGCGCCTACGTCGCCAACGGCAGCGAGCACGATTCATTCGGCGACACCACCCACCTGCCGGCACGCCACATCCAGATGACGGAGCGCCGCTTCAGCAAACTGAAACTGCTGAACGACTCCACCTACGAATCGGACAACACCGACGCGAACATCGCGCTCATACCATGGGGTGGGTCGAAAGGCTCGGTGCTGGAAACGTACAACTTGTTGAGGGCTCAGGGGATGGACGTGGCGTGGTATTACACCATGTTCCTCAGCCCGATGCCCGAGGACCTGCTTGCAGAGCTCCGAAGCAAGGACCTCGTGATAGTGCCGGAGCTAAACTACCAAGGACAGTTCGCCGGCGTGCTCCGCTCGCTCGGCGTGAAAGCCGAGGCCATGACCCTCTACACCGGCCTTCCCTTCAGAGCAGGTGAGCTAAGCGAGCGGGTCAAGCAACGCGTCGCTGGCGCGGGCCAGCAGCCTCAGGCGGTGAGAGCATGACTACAAAGAACCCTGAATACGATTTCACCTGGTGCCCAGGCTGCGGCGACTTCGGTGTCCGCCGAGCGCTCGAGTTCGCCATGGTCGAACGGAACATCAAGACCGAGATGCCGATGACGAGCAATGTGGTCGTCGCGGGCATCGGTTGCTCGGGGAACCTCGTCCACCTGCTCGAGGGCGAGCAGCCGTATGGATTCCATGGGATCCATGGTCGCTCGCTTCCCATCGCGTTCGGCGTGAAGATGGGCCGCCCGGATCTGAACGTGGTCGTGGTCGCCGGCGACGGCGACTTCCTGAGCATCGGCATGGAGCACATCGCACCGCAGGCGGCCCGCAACGTGAACGTCTGCGCCGTGGTCATGGACAACGGCGTGTACGGGCTTACCAAGGGCCAGGCCTCTCCCACCACTGTCCCGGAAACCGTCACCAACTCCACCCCCTTCGGAAAGCTGGAGACGTCGGTCAATCCCCTAGACCTGTACCTGACGTTGGGGGTCACCTACATCGCATCCGGCTTCTCCAGCAAGCCCAAGGATCTATCGAAACTGATCTTCGACGGCATGGAGCACTCCGGCTTCTCCATAGTCCACGTCGCATCTCCCTGCACGACGTACAACGACACCTATCAGGAGTTGAAGGGGAACAAGAAGCTGGGGATTGCGCCGACTGCCTGGGCGATCCCCGACGGCCACGACCCCAGCGACAAGAACGCGGCGCGGTCCATCATCGCTGAGGGCGGCTTGCCCCTTGGTGTCGTGTACCGCGACACCAAGCGCCCGTCGCTGGACATGCGCATGGACGCGATCCGCGCTCGCGGCGGCCAGCAAGATGTCGCCTCACTGCTCGCTGCCTACGACATCTAGCCGGCTCGGCAAGCCACGCACAAAAGCCGCCGCGCACGCCGGGCCTTTTGTGTCGAATCTACCTGATTGCGCTACTTCCGCAGCAACTGTTCGGACTACGTTGACGAAGAGATGGCCCCCGCGCACGAGGCCAAGTTTCAGTCGCAGATGAACGACTGCCCCGACTGCAGCACCTTCGTCAACACCTTCCGCGCAACGGTCGTCACGCTACGCGATCTGCCCAGGCCGGTGACATCGCCTGATCGCCAAGACAAGAGCAAGGCTCGCATCGCCAGCGACGCCGACGGCGGCTCCGGCACACCCTAACTAGCTGAACCGTTCTTCTCTCCACGGGTCTCCACGCATGTGGTACCCGTTCCGCTCCCAGAAACCAGGGGCGTCCTCGGCAAGAAACTCGATTCCCTTCACCCACTTGGCGCTCTTCCAACCGTAGCGGCGCGGCACGACGAGGCGCACTGGGCCGCCGTGCTCAGGCCTCAACGGCTCGCCATCCATGCGATGGGCGAACAGCACGTCGTCCGACTGCATCGCCTTCAGGTCCACGTTGGTGGTGTAGCCGTCGTAGCAGTGCAGCATCACATAGCGGGCCTCCGGCTTGGCCCGCGCCAGTAAGAGCAGGTCGGTGGCGCGCACCCCACCCCAGCCGACGTTGAGACGGCTCCACTGCGTAACGCAGTGGAAATCCAAGGTCAGCTCCTGCTGAGGCAACTCCATCAGCTCGGCCCATCCGATCTCAACGCCCTCCTCGACCAAACCAATGAAGCCAAACCTCCATTCCTCCGTGGACACGCGCGGCGAGCCCGACAAGCTCATGACCGGCATCTTCGGCGTCACGTACTGCCCGCCGGGTACGCGGTCTTCCATCCCCAGGGAGATGTTCCTGGCGCCGAAGAAATTACCGATCCTGCGCAGCAGCTCCATGACCGCCTCCTGCCTTTGTCGATAGCCAAGCGTAGGCTATCATCGCCCCATCCACCCAGGCCCCCATCATGCACGACCAACCTCAGACCCAAAGCCCACCTCCAGGTCTGGCGATCCAAGCCACAGGCCTCACCAGGTCCTTCGGGCTCACCCCCGCTTTGCGGGAGGTCGGCTTCGAGCTCCCGTGGGGCAACACGCTAGCCCTGTTCGGGCACAACGGGGCAGGCAAGAGCACCCTGCTTCGCACCCTCGCGACGCTGGTTCGTCCCGAGCGAGGCACGCTGCGCATCGCGGGATTCGACCGGGCGACGCACCCGGCGCAGATCCGCGCTGCCGTCGGCTTCGTGGGGCACCAGTCTCTGCTGTACGACGAGCTTACGTCCACCGAGAACCTGCGGTTTTACGCCAATCTCTACCATCTCCCCAACCCCGCTTCGCGTGTGCGTGAGGCGCTGGCCATGGTTGGCGCCGAGGGCTATGCCGGGCAACGCGTCCGCACGCTGTCCAACGGCATGCAGAAGCGCGTGGCCATCGCCCGCGCGCTTCTGCACCGGCCCGCGGTGCTTCTCCTCGACGAGCCTGAGACGGGGCTCGATGCAGGCGGGCTGATTATGCTCGATGCGGCGGTACGCGCGGTGCGCGACGGAGGCGCGAGCGTGGTGATGACCACTCATTCAACGGAGCGCGGGCTCGTGCTTGCGGACGAGGTGTTGGTGCTTGCGAGGGGTCGTGTGGTATTAAGCTCGTCCAGTGAAGAGGTTACGGCGGACGGCGTACAAGCGCTGCTGACGGGTGCGGCGTGAGCGCCTACCTCTCGGCCGCGCTTGCGATCTACCTGAAGGACGTGCGGCTGGAGGCCCGGTCGAAGGAGACGGTTGGGGCCGTGCTCATCTTCGCGCTGCTGGTGGCGTTCATCTTCAACTTCGCCTTTGATGCCACGCCTGACATCGTCGCGATCGTGGGCCCGGGGATCGTGTGGGTGGCGTACGTCTTCACCGGCATCCTGGGCCTCAACCGCACGTTCGTCCTGGAGCGTGACCGAGGGACGCTCGACGGGCTGATGCTGGCGCCGGTTGGGCGTGAGGCGCTCTACTTAGGGAAGCTGCTGAGCGCGATCTCGGTGATGCTGGTGGTCGAGTTCCTCATGGTGCCGGTCTTCCTCGTGCTCTACGACATCTCCTTGCTCGACCTGCGGTTCGCCTTGGCGGCGCTGCTCGCCACCATCGGGTTCGCCGCTGTGGGCACGTTGTTCTCGGCGATCGCTGCCCACACGCGGGCCCGCGAGGTGTTGCTGCCACTGTTATTCCTGCCCGCCGTCCTGCCCGTAATCATGGCTGCGGTTGCGATCACCGCATCGGTGCTCGACGGGGACGGCTGGAACGCGGCCACCAGTTGGCTCCAACTGGTGGTGGCCTTCGATATCGTGTTCCTTGTGGTATCCTCGTGGGCGTTCGAATTCGTGCTGGAGGAGTGAGGGTGGCAGACCGCAACCAGCTATTCCTCGGCATCTGCGGTCTTCTCTTTCTCGTCAATCTTTACCTGATCTTCTTCTATGCCCCAACCGAGCAGGTCATGGGCAACATCCAGCGCCTGTTCTACCTCCACCTTCCCACGGTCTGGGTCGGTTTCCTCGCCTTCTTCATCGTGTTCGTCTC
>CAZQVD010000063.1:0-1129 GCA_964596665.1 uncultured Dehalococcoidia bacterium | reverse complement strand
GTATGCCGCGGGAGAGGCCGGCGTCGTCTTCCTCCCCGTCGCCATCGTGACCGGTGCGGTCTGGGCCAAGCCAGTGTGGGGCGTGTGGTGGATCTGGGACCCCAAGCTCACCACCACGTTCATCTTGTGGGTGATCTACATCGGCTACATGATGGTGCGTGCCTATGCTCCCAGCGGCGAGCGCGGTGCGCGATGGGCGGCGGTCGTCGGCATCGTCGGCTTCGTTGACGTGCCCATCGTCTACTACGCGTCGGAGCTGTGGCGCTCGCTGCATCCGGAGCTGGTCACGGGCCCCTTCGCGGAAACGGGCGGGCTAGAAGCGGCCATGCGCACAACGCTCTACTTCTCGCTGTTTGCCTTCACACTGGTTTTCGTCTATCTCTTCCGAGAGCGCGTCGCCCAGCAGCGCGACGACGATACGCTCGCCGAGCTGCGCCGGGCCGCAGGCTAGAATCGACGATCATGACGCACGGCATCGCAACAATCCTCACGCTGTTGACCGTGGCCGGGGCTGCCCTCGGGGCCGCCCCGGCCCAGGCCTCGGATAGCAATCTCGGATTCCTACTGGCCGGCAGTGGGCTCGCTTGGGCGGGCTTCTTCGCCTACGCCTTCTACATCGGCCGCAAGAACCGCGAGACGCGGCGGGAGATCGAGGAGCTGCGCGACCAGCTTGCCGAGCGCAACGGGGACAAGCCATAGCGCCCGCTGCTGCTTGGCAATAACGGTACCGGCATGCCCTCCCACCCTCCCACGTAATGTTTGCGCAAAGGGCACACCCCCTTGCCTCCGGCAGAGGGATTTCCCTCTGCGCTCCCTCAAGCTAGCCCGCGAGTAGCAAGAGCCGCGGCCCGCGGTTAAACTAGGCCAACCTTGGAGGTCCACCCACTCGCTCGCTGCCGCTCAGCATTTGCTACGCTGGAGTGGCAAAAGCCGCGACACTGTAGTCCAGGCACAGTAAAACAGGAGATTCACACCATGGGCGACGAGCTAGAATTCAACCCGTATTACGGCGTGTTCCCGTACCACGACTTCGTGAAGGCAGAAGGTATCCCGGTGCACGAGGCGTACGCCGTAGACTGCCACACGGTCCCGGTCGAGCCGTGGGAGCGCCTCGGAGGGCTCGGGGCGT
>CAZQVD010000062.1:0-10582 GCA_964596665.1 uncultured Dehalococcoidia bacterium | reverse complement strand
ATCCGACGGTTTTCTACGGTACACCGTCGTTCGCGCTGTACCTGGCCGAGACGGCGCGAGAGGACGGCGTGGACCCACGCAACCTGGGCTTCCGGGTGCTGTTCTTCTCCGGGGAGCCGGGAGCGTCGATACCCGGCACGCGCCGGGTGCTGGAGGAAACCTACGGCGCGTCGGTGGTGGACATGGGCTCCACGGGCGAGATGTCGCCTTGGATGTCCAACGGTGGCTGCTCAGAGAGCGCGGGCATGCACCTGTGGCAGGACATCGTGTACACGGAGCTGCTGGACCCAGCCACGCAGGCGGTCGTGCCTAGCGGGTCCGAAGGCGTGCCTGTTTACACGCATCTCGAGCGCACGTCGCAGCCTCTGATCCGGTTCTGGTCGGGCGATCTGTCGCGTTGGACCGACGATCCGTGCCCGTGTGGGCGGACGTATCCGCGATTGCCGATGGGCATATACGGCCGCGTGGACGACATGGTGACTGTGCGCGGCGAGAACGTGTACCCCAGCGCCGTAGAAAACGTGGTACGCGGCTCCGTTGGGCTCACCGGCGAGTTCCGCGTGGTGGTCACGCGGGAGCGCGCGATGGATGAGCTCACCGTGCTCGCGGAGTATGCGGACCCCGGTGCCGCAGGGCCGGCGTTGGAGGCGATACGAGCGGGGCTCGAGGCGGAGCTGAACACCACTCTGGGCATCCGGGCCAACGTGCAGATGAAGGCGCCCGGCGAGTTGGAGCGCACTCAATTCAAGGCACGCCGAGTCATCGACGAACGGAACCTATACGGCTCGGCCTGAGCCTCCTCCGTATCGGAAAGGGGAAGAACGCATGCAGCACATCGTGCCCGATCTCACCCGGCTGCCCTACGTGATTGGGCCCTACGAAGAGCCGATCGCCACGGTCCAGCCCGGCGAGACATTCCAGATAACCACGCTAGATGCGTTCGGGGACAAGATCGATTCGCCCGACGTGGAGTTGGCGAAGGTGATCACGGTCCCGTACGTGAACCCTTGTACCGGCCCGATCTACGTGGCAGGTGCCGAGCCAGGCGATACGCTGACGGTGCGAATCGACGGCATCGAGCTGCCGCGGGATTATGCGGTGAGCTGCATCATCCCGGAGTTCGGCGGCGTATGCGGCACGGTCTTTACCCGCGTGCTCAACGCCCCGCTGGAGCAGCGCGTGCTGATCCACCGCATCACGGCGGCGGGCATGATCCACGATGCGGCACTCGACATACCGCCGATCCCGGTGGAGGCGTTCTACGGCACCATGGGGACGTCGCCGGCGATCGAGGCGATCTCGACGCTCTCGGCAGGGTTCCACGGCGGCAACATGGATGCCGCCGACGTCTGCCCGGGCAACACGGTCTACTTCCCGGTGCAGGTGCCGGGGGCGCTCCTGTTCGTCGGCGACGGACACGCGGCGCAGGGCGACGGGGAGGTATGCGGCGTGGCGGCGGAGGTGCCGACGCTCGGCACGCTGACCGTGGACGTAATCAAGGGACGCAGCGTCCCGAATCCGCGTATCGAGAACGACGAGTTCATCATGTCGCTGGGCAGCGCGAGGCCGCTGGAAGACGCAGGACGCATGGCCTTCTACGATCTGGTCACGTGGCTGGAGAGCGACTACGGCATCGAGCGCATCGCCGGGTACCAGCTCTGCTCCCAGGTGGCCAAGGTGCGCCTCGCCAACTTCGTGGACGTGCTGTACTCGATCGTGGCGAAATTCCCGAAGCGCTACCTGCCGGCAATCCGATAAACTACAAATCGCGCGCTCAATTACTCTCCGAGGCACTCTCGAGGTCTTAAAGAAATGGTGGAAGGCCGCATCTTCTCCGGCATGCAGCCGTCGGGACGGTTGCATCTCGGCAACTATTTCGGTGCGCTGGCCAACTGGGTCCGTCTCCAGGACGAGTACCGCTGCGTCTATGCGATCGTCGACGTTCATTCGCTGACGGCCATGCAAGGCGAGGAGACGAAGCAGATCCAGCCCAACGTCTTCGAGATGGCGGTGGACTGGCTCGCTGCGGGGCTCGACCCGGAACGCAGCATCATATTCGTGCAATCGCACGTCCCCGAAGTGCTGACGCTTCATGCGCTGCTCAGCATGAGTACGCCGCTGGGCTGGCTGCTTCGGGTGCCGACGTTCAAGGAGAAGGTTCGCCAGATGGGTGAGGACGAGGAGCATGTGTCATACGGACTGGTGGGCTATCCGGTGCTGCAGGCGGCTGACGTAATCCTGTACAAGGCCGACAAAGTGCCGGTAGGCAAGGACCAGGTGCCGCACATCGAGATCATGCGGGAGATCGCGCGGCGCTTCAACCGGCTGTACGGGGACACGTTCTCCGAGCCCGCGCCGCTCCTGACGGAGACACCAACGATCATGGGCACGGACGGCGCCAACAAGATGAGCAAGAGCCTTGACAACCACATCGAACTGAGCGCTTCGGAAGAGGAGACGACCAAGCGCGTACGCGGCATGGTGACCGATCCGCAGCGGGCAAGGCTCACCGACCCGGGCCGCCCGGAGGTGTGCAACGTGTTCTCGATGCACAAGCTCTTCAACCCGGACAAGGTCGACGAGATCTACCGACTCTGCACGACCGCGGGCATCGGCTGCGTCGACGACAAGGCTCAGCTCGCCGAGGGGATCAACGACTATCTTCGCGATTTCCGCGAGCGCCGAGCCGAGCTCGCCGCGAACCCAGAGCGAGTGCGGGAGATGCTCGCCCAAGGGGCACAGCAAGCACAGGCGATCGCTCGCGAAACAATCGCCGAGGTTTACCAGCGCGTGGGTCTGCGATAGCGGGACCCAACAGGAGCTTCGCCTTTGTCCGAGCTCGCCGTTCCGCCCCATGACCGCGACGGCCGCTCCACGCTGGCCGTCGCGGAGGAAGCCGTGCGCGCGGCTGGCGCGGCCATCGTTCGGCGGCTGCCGGAGATGACGGGGCCGCGCTCCGAGTCGACGGTCCGCATCAGCAACAAGGGAGCCTGGAACGATCTGGTGACCGACGTGGACCGCGAGGCCGAAGCTGCGGCCCTCGGCGTGATCCAGGCGCAGTTCCCAGACGATGCAATCCTCGCGGAGGAGTCGGGCAGCAGGGACGGATCTACAGGATACGAATGGTGCCTAGACCCGCTGGACGGCACGCGCAACTTCGCCAGCGGTATCCCTCACCTCGCGGTGAACCTTGCGCTCGCGCGCGACGGCGAAACGCTGGTGGGTCTAACCTTCGACCCGGTTCGCGAGGAGCTGTTCCAGGCGACTTTGGGTGGCGGCACGTGGCTGAACGGCAGGCAGATGCATGTGTCGGAGGAGACCGAGCTGCGCCAATGCATACTCGGCTTCGACATGGGGTACGTGGACGAGCAGGGGCGGATGCTGCTTGAGATGCTGCAAGGGCTATGGCCCGGCCTGCAGTCGTTGCGCATGATGGGCTCAGCCGCGCTGGGGATGGCGTATGTGGCGGTCGGGCGCATCCATGTCTACGCCAACCACCACAATCAGCCATGGGACGTGGCGCCAGGGTTGCTGATGGTGCGCGAGTCCGGCGGCATGGCCACGGACCT
Organism: uncultured Dehalococcoidia bacterium; assembly: GCA_964596665.1. Lineage (GTDB taxonomy): Bacteria > Chloroflexota > Dehalococcoidia > Lucifugimonadales > Australimonadaceae > CAZQVD01. Next base: position 7,013 of record CAZQVD010000062.1, on the reverse strand, counting down.
GCAGGGCGCGCCTGCGGTACGGGAGAGCGGCAGGCTCATCGCGGCTTCTCCCGCCGTGCACGCGGCGTTCATGTCGGCGACCAAGGGAACACCTTGGCGCCTCGCGTGACACCCGCAATCCGTAGCTGAATCCCATCGGCCAGGTGCCTGCGCGAACCTACAATCACGGGAACGTCCTTCGATCGTGTGATTGGCAGGCCGATGAGAGGAACCGTCCGCACCGTCAGCGAGCTGCTCTACCGGATCCCGGCTCCGCCGATCCTGAGAGCCCTGGCCGCGATGGTGTACCGGGTGTTTCGCAACTTCAGCCGGGACGACGGCTCCCACATGGCTGCGGGGTTGGCATACTACGCGATCTTCTCGCTCTTCCCTCTCATCCTTGGGACCATCGCCATCGCGGGTTTCTTCCTCGACGCGCCGGCCGTCCAGACGCGGGTCATCGAGCTCCTAGAGGATCAGCTCCCGGGGCTGGGCGACACGGAGCTCATCCGCGGCAACATCGAATCACTGGTGCAGGCGCGCGGCGCGTTCACGGTCGTGGCAGTCGTCGGGTTGTTCTGGTCGAGCAGGGCCGTGTTCGGAGCGATCCACCGAGTGCTGAACCGTGCATGGAAGGTGCACGAGCCTCGGCACTTCCTGCTGTACCAGATGCTGCAGGTCGGGGGAGCAGCGAGCATCGCTGCTTTGTTCCTCGCATCGGCCGCAGTTGGCACGGTAGGCAGAGCCGTGCTTTCCCAGACCGACCTGTTACTGAACGTCAGAATCCCGTGGGACGCGTTATTCACGATATTGCCGCTAGTGGTGAGCACGTCGCTCTTCTTGTTCATCTATCGCTACGTGCCCGACGCCCGGGTACGATGGGGAGACGCGCTGCCCGCGGCCCTGCTGGCGAGCACGCTGTTCGAGTCGGCAAAGGCGGCGTTCGCGTTCTACCTGATCAATCTGTCCAGTCTCGATCTGGTGTACGGCAGCGTAACCACGGTGGTCGTGCTAATGCTGTTCCTGTACGTGGTCTCCATGGTGCTAGTCCTCGGCGCGGAGCTTGCCAGCGAGGTGCATCAATCCACCACCAAGGGCCTGCTGCAGTTCCGCGGTCACTGGCGCCCGGTGCGGGGCGGACTCGGCCCCACTCAGATGCGCGTCACGCCGCGCGGGGCGAGTCGCTCTCCCGAGTCGCCGGCATCGGGTTCGTCAGCCACGTAGAGAGTGGATCACGAGGCCGCTGGGCAGCTTCGGATAGAAGTAGGTGCTCTTCGCAGGCAGCCGGATGCCCGCACCCACTACGGCCTCGAACACGTCCGCGGGAACGCCTTTGATGAAGAAGGCGATCTGGCCATCGCCGCGTTGCACCATGTCGAGCGCCTCGGCGCTGTCGTGCACGAGGGCGAGGTGAGCGCCGAAGCCGTCGCCTAGCGCCGGACGCAAAACCATCTCCTGTAGCACCACCGCCTCGATGGCCCGCACCTGCGTGCCCGGCGGCGCGCTCGGATCGGGCTCCGGGATCAGGTCGTTGGCGGGCGTAAGTATCATGTGCCGCCCGTCCTCGTCCACGACACCGAACGTAACACCCCCCTGCCCTATCGTGGCCACGACCGCCGCGAGCTGCTTCGCGCCGGAGGTTCCGGACGGGCGCGACACGAACAACGTGGCGAGCACGCCGCGTACCTTCGCGAGCTGGGCTTCGTCGAGGCCGCGCAACACGCGATAGTACGGTCCAATCAGCAATCCGGGGTCATCAAAGTCGACCATCACAGTCAGCACGAAGCGACTTGGCGCATCCTCCGCAACCTCGCTGTCGTGGCGGTTGAGATAGGTAAGCGCAGTCTCGTAACGATGGTGGCCGTCGGCCACGTAGGCAGGCTGTGGCGCAAGGGCGCTCGCGATGCGCGCCACCGCATCGGGCTCGGCGACGCTCCACAGGGTGAACTCCTCTCCATCGACGGAGAAGTCGGCCTGCGGCTCCTGGGCCTTGGCGCGGGAGATAGCGGCCTCGATTTCTCCCGTGGGATCTCGGTACAGCATGAAGATGGGACTGAAGTTAGCTGCCGTCTCCTCGATCAACGCGAGCCGGTCGGCCTTGGGGCCGCTCCTGGTGTCCTCGTGGGGGAGCACTCCGGTGCCGAGCTCCTCCAGCCGGAGCGCGCCGAACAGCCCATAGCGCTCCATAGGACGGCCGCCCGCACCGGCGAAGCGCTGTCGCAAGACGTAGTACGCGGGTGCCGGGTCGGCTCGAAGCACAGACCGTTGAAGCATGTCGGCGAACGAGGCGGCGGCGCCCTGGTAGCGGCCCTCGGGCACCGGCCCGTCGATCTCCGCGAGCTCCAGCAAAACCATGTTGTTGGGGTTGCGCTCCAGCAGGGTTCGCTCGTGGTCGGGTGAGATTACGTCGTAGGGCGGGCATATCAGGTCTTCCATGCGGCCGGCGATGGATGCGTCGAAACGGATGCCAGAGAATGGGCGGAAGTCGACCATGCTGTTCCTTCCGGGAGGGGTGCGCCCCAGTATAAGTGGTTCGCCCGAGCGTGAGGCAACCGACCTTGTTTGCGACGTCCGAAGGCCCGACAATACGGTCCGAGCACCCGGCACGAAACCCGGAACGGAGGCCGACATGGTCAATACCGCATCGAAGCTGAAGCGCATCGATGGCGACAGCCATTTCTTCCCGCCTGTAAATTTCACCGACGTCGCCGACATCCTGGGTGTTTCGCAGCCAGCGCTGGAGCGGCTGCTCGGCGACTCTGCCCTATTCGCCGACCGCGAGGCGCGGCGCGGCGGGTTCAAGTCTTCGACGGCCGGCCAGGGGCTCGGAGCGGTGAACCCAACGGCGGCCACGACCCAGCAGGGCCGGGGTCCGGTGGGCCACGGCGTGGCGCAGCATCGGGTGGGCTTGCTGCCCGAGACGGGGTTCGACATGCAGGTGCTGATCCCCGATGGCGTGTTCGCGAATGCATTCGGCTCTCCGGCCTCCCGCGACTGGGACCCCGGCCTGCGCATGGCGCTGAGCATGTCGTACAACAACGCGGTCGCGAGCGCCCAGGCCGAGTACCCGGACCAGCTGATCAGCTGCGGCGTGGTGCCGTGGGGCACGGAGAGCGTGGCGGATTGCACCGCGGAGGCGGACCGAGCGGTCAACAAGCTGGGGCTCAAGTCGCTGATGATCAACTCGAACTGGCGCGGCACGAACTGGGACTCGGTGGAACTGTACCCGTTCTGGGAGAAGGCGAACGAGCTGGGCGTGCCCCTCTACGTGCACGGGAATCCGTTCCAGTGCCAGGTGAATGACCACATCCCAACCAACTGGACGATCGGATGGGAGCGGATGCGCAGGCTGCACATCAGCAACTATCTAGGGTTCGCGTTCGAATACATCGTGGGTATGGCGAGCCTGACACTCGGGGGGCTGCTGAAGGATTTCCCCACCCTGAAGTTCTGCTTCTTCGAGGCTGGGGGTTCGTGGCTGCCCTGGGCGATGTACACGCTGGACCGCGTCTACGGCATCGAGCCCCAGTGCGCACGGTGCGAGATCGAGCCGAGCAAGCACATACGGCAGTCGTGCCTGGTGGCGGTGGAGCCGGACGAGCAGACGCTGGCCGGAGCGGTGCAGTCGATCGGCAGCAAGAATTTCATCATCGGCAGCGACTACCCGCACCCCCCTTCCACCTACCCCAACACCGCAGCCGGCATCGAGGAGATGGCGGGCCTGAGCCGCGCGGCGAAGGACGACATACTCGGCAGGAACCTGCAGGAGCTGTTCGGCATCGCGTAACGCCAGCGTTGCCGGGGTCCGCGCCTGCGGCTAGAATCGCCGCAGGCAGACGAGATGAGAGCAGGTCTGTCGACCGGTGCGGTGAACCGGTGGAAAGGAGGCGGCCGTGGCTACGCTCAAGGCTGATATTTATTTCGATTTTCGCTGACCCTTTGTCTACAATGCAGCCGTTTGGCTGGATCAGGTGAAGATAGCGCGAGGTGGCGTTGAGCCCCTCGAGATCAATTGGAAGCCCTTCTCGCTGGAGCAGGCCAACCAGAAGGTCGGCCCCGACCACCAGGCCTGGGCGTTGGGTGACGGCGAGCTGGATGGCAGCCTGTGGGGCTTACGCGCAGGCGTCGCCGCAGGACGGCAGGGAGACGACGCGATGCGGCGCTACCTGCCCCTACTGCTGCAGGCGCGTCACGTGGACCGCAGCGACCTCGGCGACCGCGATCTGCTGAAGCGACTCTCCGCCGAGGCCGAGCTCGACGTAGCGCGTTTCGAGAGGGATCTAGACGACCGCTCGACGCTCGACGAGATCGCGGAGAGCCACACCTATGCGGTCGAAGAGCGAGGCGTGTTCGGCACGCCGACGTTCGTGTTCGAAAACGGGGCCTCGGCGTTCCTCAAGTTGATCAAGCCGGCTTCTCCGGAAGAGGCGAGCAAGGCGTTCGACGCGTTGATGACGATGATGGAGTCGAACCTGTTCGTCGGTGAGGTGAAGCGGCCGCAGCCACCATGGCCGAAGGGTGTGTTTGACTAAACACGCAGGTCCCTCCGATAGGCGCCCCGACGACACACGGGCGCTGGAGCGGGCCCTCGGTCTGAGATTCAAGGAGCGGTCACTACTACAGCAGGCGGTGGTGCACCGCTCCTTTCTCAACGAGCGCCCGGACTATCCGTTGGAGAGTTACGAGCGGCTGGAGTATCTGGGCGACGCCTTCCTGGGATGGGTCGTCGCCGACGACCTGTTCACCCGCTATCCCTCATTCAGCGAAGGCGACCTGACGCGAGCCAGGGCGGCGCTGGTCCGCGGGTCCACGCTGGCACAGGTGGCGATGCAGCTGGACCTGGGACGGCATCTGCTGCTTGGCGAGGGGGAGGAGTCGACCGGCGGCAGATCGCGAGCATCGACCCTGGCCGCCGCACTCGAGGCGATCATCGGCGCGGTGATGCTGGATCGCGGCGAGAAGGCGGCGCGGGCGCTGATCCGTCGCTGGCTGGGCCCGCGCATGACGAGCCTCGCGGTCAACGGTGCCCCACGGGACGCCAAGAGCTCACTGCAAGAGTTGATCCAGCGAGCCGGGCTGCCACTGCCGGTCTATGAGGTGCTGGAGGAATCCGGCCCATCGCACGACCGTCACTATCGGGTGCGTGTCATCGTGGACGGAGCCGCGAGGGGCGAGGGCGAAGGCAGGCGCAAGTCCCAGGCCGAGCAGGCCGCGGCGGCGCAGGCGTTCGACGCATCGCAGGACGCGTGAGGGCCGCGTGCGCAGGAGCGCCGTATCTCCTTGTGAGCCAGCACGAGCGGCTGCTAGGCTTGAGCTCGCTCATGGTGCCCTCGATGGCGCGATAGGGGAAGCCACTTTGGTTTTCAGGCTGTTCAGGCGGAAGGAGAAGACGAGCGACGCGCTCGCCAAGACCCGCAAGGGTTGGGGCGGGGGACTCAGCTCGCTGCTGCGAGGGTCAGCCCTCGCGGACGACTCGCTTTGGGAGACGGCGGAGGACGCGTTGATCTCCGCCGACGTCGGCGTGGACACGTCGCTGGCGTTGGTGAATCGCGTCCGTGAGCGCGTGCGGGAGGAGCGTGCGACGGCATCAGAAGTTCCCGAACTCTTCAAGGAAGAGCTTGCAGTGCTCCTGGACCCGCGGGACACGTCGATCTGGGATTGGTACGACCAGGACGAGCTCGTGGCCAAACCGATGGTGTTGTTGGTGGTGGGTGTGAACGGCGCGGGCAAGACGACCAGCATCGCCAAGATGGCGAAGCACTACCAAACGCTGGGCAAGACGGTGATGATCGGGGCCGGTGACACGTTCCGCGCCGCTGCGATCGACCAGCTTCGCGTTTGGGGTGAACGTCTCGGCGTGGTCGTGGTCGCGCACCAGCACGGCTCCGACCCGGGCGCGGTCGCCTACGACGCCTACCAAGCCGCCATGGCTCGCGATGCCGACGTGCTCATCTTCGACACGGCGGGCCGACTCCATACGCAGGCGCCACTGATCGAGGAGCTGCGCAAGGTGCGCCGCGTCTTCGAGCGCCACGAGGCCCACGCACCGCATCAGACGCTACTGGTCTTGGACGCGACCACGGGGCACAACGGGCTGGAGCAGGCGCGCGTGTTCCAGGAGGCGCTCGGCGTGGACGGGGTGTTCCTGGCCAAACTCGATGGCACGGCCAAGGGCGGCATCACGGTCGCCATCGCCCAGGAACTGAAATTGCCGGTCATTTTCATCGGCACCGGAGAGGGGCTGGACGATCTGTCGCTGTTCGATACGGACGCCTTCGTCGATGCGCTGTTCGGTGAGGCAGGGCCGCCCGCCTAGGTGGATCGATGCTGCTAATCGCGCTCTATTGGCTGGTGTTGCTGGAGCTGTTCAGCTTCGCGGTGTATCCACTGGCCTACCGCGTCTTCTCCCGGTTGCCCGACCGCGGGTGGGCCTTGAGCAAGCCGCTGGGTCTGCTGTTGACGGCCTATATCACGTGGCTCATCGGCCTCTCACACGTTATGGACAACTCGCGGTGGAGTGTGATGCTCGCGCTGCTTGCGGTCGGGGGGCTGTCCTGGCTGGCCGGGCGGCGGGCGATCCCGGAGATGCGAACGTTCCTCCGGCGTCACGCCAGTGTGATCCTTTCGGCCGAGCTGCTTCTCGTCGCTGTATTTCTCGGCATGACGCTCTTGAGAGCGTCGGTGTCCGACATCAACCACACCGAGCAGCCAATGGATCTCATGTTCCTCAACGCCACGGTGACGAGTCCGGCCTATCCGCCGAACGACCCATGGCTTGCTGGCGAGCCTGTTTCGTACTACTACCTCGGCTACCTGATGGTGGGGACGGTCACGCTGCTGTCGGGCTTGGCCACCGCCGTCGCCTACAACCTGGGCCTCGCCACGATGGCGGCGTTGGGCGCGATCGCGGCGTTCGGGGTGACGTTCAACCTAATACGTCTCTCACGCGGGTCACCGGATGGGGCCGTCATCGGTGGCGTTGCGTCGGCGTTCCTGCTGCTGGTGGCAAGCAACCTGGCCGGAACGCTGGAGCT
>CAZQVD010000061.1:0-10611 GCA_964596665.1 uncultured Dehalococcoidia bacterium | reverse complement strand
ATTAACCAGTTCACGCACTGGCTCACGGTGCCGATTGCGTTCTTCTCCGGGTACGGGCAACTCCTGCTCTTCTCGCGGTCGGGTGTGTTCAACCACCCGATCACGTTCGTTGGCACGGGCGCGCTGGAGACGATAACCATTGTAATCTCGTTCGTGGGCGGGACGATGCTACTGGTATGGATGGGCGAGCTAATCACTGAGCGTGGGATCGGCAACGGTATATCAATCATCATCTTCGGCGGTATCGTTTCGGGTCTGCTGGGGCAAGGGTTCCTGGCTCGCGACAACGCGGGCGGCCTGTTGCTGCTGGCCGTAATCGGCCTGTTGTTGGTGTTCTTCATCGTCGTGTTCAACGAGGCGCAGCGCCGAATCCCGGTGCAGTACGGCCGGAGCGTGTTCCGAGGAGGGCGGATGTACCGCCAGACCGGAGCGACGCACCTGCCGTTGCGCGTGAACTCGGCGGGCATGATCCCGCTGATCTTCGCGTTCAGCATCATGGTGCTGCCAGGGACGGTGGCGCAGTTCTTCGCGAACCCGTCGAGCACCAACTTCTTCGCGCGTGCGGCGCTGTTCGTGGCGACGACGTTCTCGCCGGCTTCAGTCTGGTACTGGGTGGTGGTGTTCATCCTCGTGGTGATCTTCACGTTCTTCTACACGTTGATCGTATTCCAGCAGCAGCAGCTGGCGGAGAACCTACAGAAGAATGGTGGGTTCGTGCCGGGCATACGCCCGGGCGTGCCGACGCAACAGTATCTGAACCGGGTAATCCTGCGCATCACGTGGGGCGGCGCGCTGTTCCTGGGTGCGGTCGCCGTGATGCCCTTCTTCTTCAGCCGCCTCACGGGTGTGCAGGCGCTGACGCTGAGTAGCACTAGCTTGCTGATCATGGTGTCCGTTGCGCTGGATACCATGCGCCAGCTGGAGGCTCAGCTGTTGATGCGGAACTACGAAGGTTTCCTCAAGTAGGCGACGGAAGGGGACTGAGAGCGCATGCGGGTGATTCTGCTCGGTCCACCCGGAGCGGGGAAGGGCACGCAGGCAGGGCTGTTGGCAGGGAGCGTGAGCGCGGCCCACGTTGCCTCCGGGGATTTGTTCAGGAAGCATCTGGGCGAAGGAACGGAGTTAGGCAAGCTGGCGAAGACGTATATGGACCATGGGGAGCTCGTGCCCGACGACGTCACGATCAAGATGGTGCTGGAGCGCATCGGCGCACCAGATGCGGCCAAGGGCTATGTGCTCGATGGCTTCCCGCGGACGATTGAGCAGGCGAAGGCACTGGACGCCGCGCTCGCTGGGCAGGCGCAGGAGATTGACCTGACGCCGCTGATTGAGGTGGAAACGGAGGAGCTGGTGAGGCGGCTCACGGGCCGTTGGATCTGCTGGGCCTGTCAGACGCCCTACCACGAGTTCTCGGCGCCGCCGGCGACACGTGGTGTGTGCGATGCCTGCGATGGGGAGCTGTATCAGCGTGACGACGACAAGCCGGAGGTGGTGCGTGCGCGCCTGGAGACGTACGAGCGCCAGACCGCACCGCTGGTGGCCTACTACGAAGGGCAGGGGAAGCTGGCGCGAGTGGACGGTGAGCAGGCGATCGAGCGGGTGACCGCGGACCTGAGGGCGGCGCTTCGATGAGCATGTTTGCCGGGTCTTGTGCAAGCCGGTACAATTAGAGATTGCGGATGGAACTCAAGTCGAAACAAGTATCCATACGTAGGCTGAGCCATTCGCTCGGGCAGTCGACGATGGCATCCGGCATCACGGTCAAGAGCAGCCGCGAGCTAGACCTGATGCACGAGGCCGGCCGCATCACAGGCCTTACGCTGCTGACGCTGCGCGATTCCATCGCCGTGGGTATGACCACGCGAGAGCTCGATGTGATTGCGGAGCGGCAGATCCGTGAGATGGGCGCTATCCCGGCGTTCAAGGGGTATGGGCGCGCCCCAGGAAGGCGCGGGTTCCCCGGCACGCTGTGCGTCTCGATCAACAACGAGATCGTGCACGGCATCCCAGGAGACCGCGTGATTCGCGAGGGCGACGTGGTCGGCTTGGACCTGGGCGCGATTATGGGTGGCCTGTACGGCGACTCGGCGCTGACGGTGGCGGTCGGCGAGGTCAGCGACGACGTTCGCGCGCAGATGGAGACGGGCCGTGCCGCGTTGTTCGCGGGGATTGCTCAGGTTCGGGCGGGCAACAGGATTGGGGATGTGTCCGCGGCGGTCCAGGCGGAGATCGAACGCAGAGGGATCTACGGTATCGTGCGAGAGTACGTTGGACACGGCATCGGACGGCAGCTTCACGAAGAGCCGCAGGTGCCGAACTTCAGCTCCGGCGCACCTGGCGCGCTCCTGCGCCCCGGCATGGCGATCGCGATCGAGCCGATGGTGAACCTCGGCACCCAGGCCACGAAGGTGCTGGAAGACGATTGGACGGTGGTAACGGCCGACGGGCTGCCCTCCGTGCACTACGAGCACACTGTGATCGTCACCGAGGATGAGCCGCTGATCACGACGAAGGTCGAATAGGCGCTGGCCTCACCGGCACCAAGAGGAGCAACGAGCGCACGCTCGCACATGGCAAAGAAAGAAAGCATTGAAGTAGAGGCCACGGTCGTGGAGGCGCTGCCGAACGCCACGTTCAGGGCGGAGCTGGCCAATGGCCATGCCGTCTTGGCACACGTGTCGGGCAAGATGCGAATGCATTTCATCCGCGTGCTGCCGGGAGACCGGGTCCTCGTGGAGCTGTCGCCCTACGATCTGTCCCGCGGCAGAATCACGTATCGATTCAAGTAGGCGGCCGAGCACGGCTGCAAGACGGTGAGAGGGGAGATTCGGGATGAGAGTCAGAGCGTCGGTGAAGCCACGATGCGATAAGTGCCGCCTGATCAGGCGGGCACGCATCGTACGCGTCATTTGTCCGAATCCCCGGCACAATCAGCGGCAAGGGTAGGTGAGTCATGGCACGTGTCGCCAACGTCGACATCCCCGATAACAAGCGGATCGAGATTGCGCTGCGCCGCATCTACGGGATCGGACCCACTCGGGCCCACCGGATAACCGAGCGAGCCAACGTGAGCGGCAACCCGAAGGTGCACGAGCTTGGCGACGATCAGCTCAGCCGCATCCGCGAGGTGGTCGACCGCGAGTACATGGTCGAGGGGGACCTTCGCCGCGAGGTGAACGACAACATACGCCGGCTGATCGACATCGGCGCCTATCGAGGCGTACGCCATCGCCGAGGCCTGCCGGTGCACGGTCAGCGAACGAAGACGAATGCGCGAACCAAGCGCGGTGGCCGCCGAACCGTGGCGGGCAAGCGCCGGGTGATGAAGAAGTAGAGCTCCGGTCCCAGTATCGCGAGCAAAAGGAGCAGGAGTGGCAAGAGCCAACAGGACGAGAACGAGACGGCGCGAGCGGAAGTTCGTTCCGCGCGGCAAAGCGTTCATCATGTCGACGTTCAACAACACCCTCGTGTCGCTGACGGACCCGGAGGGGAACGTCATCGCCTGGGGCAGCGCGGGTGGCGTGGGGTTCCGTGGCTCGCGCAAGAGCACGGCCTTCGCGGCACAGCGCGTGTGCGAGACCGCGGCGCGCAAGGCCATGGAGCATGGGTTGCGCCAGGTCGAGGTCTTCGTCCGAGGTCCCGGAGCAGGCCGGGAAGCCGCGATCCGGGCGCTGCAGGCTGCCGGGATCACGGTGAACAGCATCCGAGACGTCACGCCGATACCCCACAACGGCTGCCGGCCACCGAAGCGCCGGCGCGTATAGCGCGAAAGTAGAGAGATGGGCAGATACACAGGACCGGTTTGCAGGCAGTGCCGCCGTGCGGGAGAGAAGCTTTTCCTGAAGGGAGAGCGCTGTTACACGCCCAAGTGCGCCGTCGAGAAGCGGCACAAAACGCCGGGCGACCATCAGCCGCGCAGGCGGCGCACGTCCGACTGGGGCATCCAGCTTCGCGAGAAACAGAAAGCACGCCAGACCTATGGTGTGCTGGAGCGGCAGTTCCGCCGCTACTTCGCGGGGGCCAGGCGGCTGCCTGGGGTGACGGGCGCGAACCTGCTCCAGCTGCTGGAGCGGCGGCTCGACAATGTCGCCTACCGCGTCGGATTCACCGACTCCCGGGCGCAGGCGCGGCAGTGGGTCCTCCATGGGCACTTCACCGTGAATGGCCGCAGGGCGAGCATCCCGTCGATTCGCGTGAAATCTGGTGACGTCGTCGCGTGGAAGCCGTCCGCGAAGGACCGTCCCTTCGCGCAGGATGCAACGCGGTCGCTTGGACAGCGCACCATCCCGGAGTGGCTCGAGCTGGATCGCACTGCGGTAACGGTGACGGTGCTCAGGAATCCCGAGCCGAACGACATAGATAGCAGGATCGAGACGCGCATGATCGTGGAGTTCTACTCCCGGTAGCGCCGGTCTCGAACGAAACGGTTGATTTGCTGGGGCCGGGGAGTGCCGGGCCGCCTACACGAAGAAAGAGCAGGCCATGCTGGATTTTGGATACGACGATCCGCGCGAAACGACCTTGGAGGCGGTGCCCGTGCCCGCTCCCACGGTTCGAGTTCTGGAAGGGGGCGAGACCCACGGGGTTTTCGCCGTGGAGCCGCTGCCTCGAGGCTACGGGATGACTCTCGGCAATCCGCTCCGGCGGCTGCTGCTCAGCTCCATCGAGGGCATAGCGGTCAATTGGGTCCGCATCGATGGCGTTGAGCACGAATACTCGACCATCCCATTCGTGAAGGAGGATGTGGTCGACATCTTGATGAACGTGAAGTCCATCAACCTGCGCTCGCTGAGCAACCGGCCCGGCAAGCTGCGCCTGGATGTGCAGGGACCGGGTGAGATCTGCGCAGGCGATGTGATGACGTCGTCTGATTTCGAGATCGTGAACCCAGAGCAGCATATCGCCACGCTCGATGGTCCCGACGCTCGGCTCAACATGGAGATGAACGTCGAGCAGAGCGTGGGCTACGGGCCGGCGTCCAGTGCCGACGGCCTGCCGATCGGCGTGTTGCCGGTGGATGCGATATATACGCCGGTGCGCAAGGCGAACTATACAGTGGAGCGCACGCGGGTTGGTCAGCACACGGACTACGAGCGGCTGATGGTGGAAGTCTGGACCAGCGGCGCCATCTCACCCGCGGAGGCGGTACGGCAGGCTTCGAAGGAGCTCGTGGAGCACTTCTTTCGGTTCTCCACGTTGTCGGAGACTGAGGCGCAAGAGGGCGACCGGCCGCCGTGGGCGGCCGCGATCCCGGCGTCGCAGTACAACATGCCGGTGGAGAGCCTGAACCTGGCCGCTCGTACGCTTAACTGCTTGAAGCGTGCTTCGATCCACAAGGTGGGTGAGATCCTCGAGCGCTCGCGCGGCGAGCTGCTGCGGATCCGCAACTTCGGCGAGAAGTCGCTGGAGGAGCTCGACCAGAAGCTCGGTGAGATCGGCATCAAGCATCCTGACTTCCAGAGCGTGCGGTCGGAGGGCGGCGAGGGTGCCGAGGCGGCTGGTGCGGATGCCGACGAAGCCGCGGAGGATGCGGTCAAGCCCGAGACCGATGCAGACGCGGGGGCGGTCGCGGTGGCGGTTGGCGAAGACGACGAGGACGAAGGGGAGTAGGCGCCATGCGGCACCGAGTAGCAGGACGCACGCTAGGCCGCCGGACGGAGCATCGCGAGTCGATGCTGCAGAATATCGTGGCTGAGCTGCTGAAGCACGAGCGGGTGACGACGACGGAAGCACGCGCACGCGAGGCCCGCAAGCTAGCCGAGCGTGTGATTACCAAAGGGCGCATGGGCCGCCTGCACGACCGGCGCTTGGCCATGGCGCTGCTGACGGCCAAGACGGCCGTGGGCAAGCTCATGGAGGAGATAGGCCCCCGGTATGCCGATCGCAATGGCGGGTACACGCGGATTATGAAGCTGATGCCACGCAAGGGCGATTCCGCGCCCATGGCGTTGCTTGAGCTGGTGTGAAGCATAAAGTGGCCCGCCGAATCGCACTCGTAGTCGAATACGTTGGCACCGCCTACGCGGGGTTCCAGCTACAGGCGGGCGCCCCGACCATCCAGGCGGAGCTGGAGCGGGCCATCGAGCGGCTGACGGGCGTGTGTACGCGCATCAAGGCGGCGGGGCGAACTGACGCCGGCGTGCATGCGGTGGGACAGGTTGTGGCCTTCGACACGGAGTCCAAGCTGGCGACGGCGCGATTCGTGCGCGGGTTGAATCACTACCTGCCCGATGAGATAGCGGTTCGCGAAGCCCACGAGGCATCGCTGACCTTCGACCCGCGCCACGATGCGAGGGCCCGCGTGTATCGCTACCTGTTCGCTGAGCGCACGGTGCGGTCGCCGATCCGCCGGCGGTTCACGCATGCGGTGGGCCGGCGACTGGACCTGGAGAGCATGCGCGAGGCGTTGATCGGGATCGAAGGCGATCGAGACTTCGGCCCGTTCAGCGGGGCCTACCCGGCGCAGAAGAGCACGCGGCGGATGATGTACCGCACTTGTATCGAGCGGATTGAAGGCGAAACCGGCCCCGAGGTACGTCTGGAGCTGGAGGCGACCGCCTTCCTGCCGCAGCAGGTGCGCCGCATCGCGGCCGCGCTGCTGCAGGTAGGCTTGGGGAAGCTGACCATCGCCGCTTTCCAGGCGCTGGCCGATAGCGGGATCCGGGGTGCTGCCGAGCAGGTGCTGGCGCCGAACGGACTGTCGCTGAGAGCAGTGAGATACGCCACCCCACTCGCTGGGGGCGAGATTGAGATGGACGAAGGATCATATGCAGCTGCAACGCGTAACCAAGCACACTAAGGGGGCCGACCTCGACCCCAAGTGGCACGTGATGGATGCCGACGGCGAGCGGCTCGGTCGGATGGCTACCCGCATCGCGGGGATCCTCCAGGGCAAGCATCGCGCCGACTACAGTCGACACCAGATCGTGGGCGACTTCGTAATCGTGGTCAACGCCCGCAAGATCGGCACGTCAGGGAATAAGCTGACGCAGAAGATCTACTACCGCCACACGGGATACATTGGGCACCTGCGGTCGCGGACGCTCGCGGAGATGTTGGAGCGATTCCCTGAGCGGGTCATCGAGCAGGCCGTCAAGGGGATGCTCCCACGCAACCGCCTCGGACGGCAGATGCTGCGTCGGCTGAAGGTGTACGCGGATGGCACGCACCCTCACGAGGCGCAGGTGAACTCCGGGACGGGCAAGGCGAAGCAGGCCCCCGAGGCGCCCGCAACCCCACCGCGCCCGCGTCGGGTGGCTGCCTCAGCGGCGGTCGAGGCGCCCGTGGAAGAAGCCGCGGCGGCGATAGCCGCCCCCGAGCCGGAAGCGCTCGCGGCAGAAGAAGCGGCCGCCGAGAAGCGCGCCCGCACGCCCCGAAGACGGCGCCCGCCTGCGGCCGCCAAGCAGGAGACCCCGGCCGAAGAGCCGCAAGGCGAGGGAGAAGACGCTTAGATGACGACGACTGAGCAGAACTACTACTACGGCACCGGCAAGCGGAAGTCGGCCATCGCCCGAGTGCGGCTCTACCCCGGTGGGTCGGGCACGATCGTGGTGAACGGGAAGCCCTTCGAGAAGGCGTTTCCCTGGCTAGACTGGCAGAAGCGAGCGTATCAGCCGTTCGAGCGGATTAGTGCCGCGAGCAATCGCTTCAACGTGGTTGCCAAAATTACCGGCGGAGGCATCTCCGCCTGGGCGGACGCGCTGCGTCACGGCATCGCGCGGGCACTGTTGCTCGCTGACCCGGCCCTGAAGGGTGAGCTGCGCAAGAACGGCTTCCTGACGCGTGACTCACGGATCAAGGAGAGCAAGAAATACGGCTTGAAGCGCGCTCGCCGAGCGCCGCAATACACCAAGCGGTAGACAGCCGGGGATCGTCGAATCAAAAAGGAGCCCACCTGATGGTGGGCCCCTTTTTGATTCCGTGCGGATAACGCGCTAGACGCCGGCGGACTCTCGCAGGGCGGTGAGGAGCTCGTGGACGCGCGCTGGGCTGTCGGCTTCGGCGTAGATGCGCAGCAGTGGCTCGGTCCCGGATGGGCGGATGAGCCCCCAGAAGCCGTCTTCGAGGAGATAGCGCACGCCGTCGGTGGTGTCGGTGCCGGCGACGCGGAGTCCCGCGAGGCGCTCGGGAGGCTTGCCCGCCAGGGCACGCACGTCGGGCGCGCCCACGCCGGCGCCGAGGCGCACGTCAAGACGGTCGTAGTGGTGAACGCCGACCGTCTCGTAGAGCATGGCCACGAGCTCCGAGGGACGTTTGCCGGTCTGCACCATGAGGTCGAGGAACAGCAAGCCGCTGAGGATGCCATCCCGCTCTGGGATGTTGCCGCGGAAGGCGTAGCCGCCGCTCTCTTCGCCGGCGGCTACGGCATCGGTGGCCATCATGACGGGACCCACGAACTTGAATCCGACCGCGGTGACGTGTACCGGCACCTCGTAGAGGGCGCCGAGCTTATCAATCATGGCGCTCTGGGTGAGCGAGCGCACCAGCGGGCCGCGCAGGCCGCGAACCTCGAGCTGATGCAGGCAGAGCAGCGAGAAGGTGCTGAGCGTGCTGATAAAATCGCCGCGCTCGTCCAGCACCCCGAGGCGGTCGGCATCGCCGTCGTTCGCAACCACAACGTCGAAGCGGCCTTCCCGCGCGGCGGCGATAGACGGCCCGAGATTCGGTGCGATGGGCTCCGGCTGAGCCATGTCCGGGAATGCGGGGTTCCGCTCGCCGCGCATCTCTTCGATGCTGACGTTGCCGTTGCCGAGCGCCGCCTGGAAATAGCCCGCACCTGCGCCATGCATGGCGTCGACGCCAATGCGAAGGCCAGAGCCGCGTATGGCATCGAGGTTCATGATGTTCGCCAGGTTCCGTAGGTATGGGGGAGCCATCTCGTCGTCGATGACCAGGCCATTCGCGCGTGCGTCGGCTAGGGAGCGCAAAGCGGGCTGCTCTGCGCCTACAGTGCGCTCCCGCAGGACGTCGGAGATGTGGCGTTCGAGCTCTTCTACGACCTCGGGCGTCGCGCTGCCCCCGTAGTCGGGCTTGTACTTGAAGCCGTTCCACGCACTGGAATTGTGGCTCGCGGTGATGACCACTCCTCCTCCGGCCTTGTGTTGGAGCAGGTTGAAGGAGAGGACTGGCGTGGGCACGACACGATCAGCGAGGTGGGTCGTGATGCCGTGGGCTGCGCTGACCTGTGCGACTTCGGCGGCGAAGTCATCTGAGCCGAAGCGGGAGTCGTAGCCAATCACCAGGCCCTGGGACGCCTGGCCGTTGGCCTCCAGTAGACGGCATACGCCTTCGGCGCAAGCGCGGACGTTGTCGAATGTGTAGTCGCGGGCGATGAGCGCGCGCCACCCGTCGGTGCCAAACTTTATGGAAAGCCCTTCGAGGGCCATCTGCCTGGCCTATCCCAGCCCAGCGTCGGCTCGCAATGCCGCGGCGCGGTCTGTGCGCTCCCAAGGAAGATCGATGTCCGTTCGCCCGAAGTGGCCGTAGGATGCGGTCTGCGCGAAGATCGGCCGGCGCAGCTCCAGGTCGCGGATAATCGCACCGGGGCGCAGGTCGAAATGCCTGGCGACCAGCTCCGATATCAGCGAATCCTCGACGGCTCCGGTGCCGAACGTTTCCACCGACACGTTGATGGGTGTGGCTACGCCGATCGCATAGGACACCTGGACCTCGCAGCGCTCGGCCAGACCCGCAGAGACGACATTCTTCGCGACCCACCGTGCAGCGTAGGCGGCGGAGCGGTCGACCTTGGTGGGGTCCTTGCCGGAGAAGGCGCCCCCACCGTGGCGGGCTACTCCGCCGTAGGTGTCGACGAGAATCTTACGGCCAGTAAGACCAGCGTCACCGTGAGGCCCGCCGACTACGAATCGCCCGGACGGATTCACCAGGACCGTTGTATCAGCGTCCATGAGGGAGGCGGGAACGACTTCTCCTACGACGTGTTGGAGAACGTCCTTCTTGATCTGCTCCTGGCTGGCATCAGCCGAGTGCTGCGTGCTGACGATGATGGTGTGCACGCGCTTGGGTTTGCCGTACTCGTACTCGACCGTGACCTGGGCTTTGCCGTCGGGCTTGAGGTAGGGGATGATGCCTTCCTTGCGCGCGATGGACAGCCGGCGCGTCAGGTCGTGAGAGAGAGAGATGGTGAGCGGCATTAGGTTGGCGGTCTCGTTGCAAGCGAAGCCGACCATCATGCCCTGGTCGCCGGCGCCGAGGGCGTCGACCTCGTCATGCGTCTCGCGGGAGTCGCGGTGCTCGAGAGCCGTCGTCACGCCGCCGCTGATGTCCGGCGACTGCTCGTGCAGACGGACCACGACCTCGCACGTCTTGTAGTCGATACCGATCTCAGGATCGTCGTAGCCGATCTTCTTCACCGTCTCGCGGACCAACGCCTCGTAGTCAACCTTGGCCGTGGTGGTTATCTCGCCGATCACAGCGATGAAGTTGGTGCTGGTGGCGGTCTCGCAGGCGACCCTTGCCGCCGGGTCCTGCGCGTAGATGGCGTCCAGGACGGCGTCGGACACTTGGTCGCAGAGCTTGTCGGGGTGTCCTTCCGTCACGGACTCCGAAGAGTAGAGATAGGAGGGAGAGTGCTGGAAAGTGGTTCCGCTT
>CAZQVD010000060.1:0-10746 GCA_964596665.1 uncultured Dehalococcoidia bacterium | reverse complement strand
GCCTGGCCAAGCGGGGCTACCCGGTGCACATGGATTACCTCGACTAAGGTGCTGCCGGCTGGCCGCCCCGCGGTCGCCGGGTCTCCGTGCCCAGGCCGTAGAAGCGAGCGGCATTGTCGATGAGCAACTTCCGCTTGGACTCCTCGCCGATACCGGGGCGCTCCTGCAGGATGCGCACGGCGTCATGTAGGCGATCGCGATGGGGTATGTCGGAGGCGTAGAGCCAACACTCGTCCCCGAACTCCTGGAGGGCGTAAGGGAGCACGCCCTCTTCGACCTCGAAACCGAAGTAGATCTGGCCTCGCTGGATGTATTCCTGAGGGTAGTGTTCGGCCAGGTAGCCGGTGCGAAACGACGAGCCGGCGCGCGAGCCGGGGAGGCCGCAGTGCTCCGCGATGCGGTCCACCAGCCCGGGGACCCACGAGCAGCCGCCCTCCAGGAACGCGATGCGCAGGTTGGGGTACCTGTCCGCGATCCCTTTGGCGATGACCCGCTGGAAGCCGAACATGAGGGTGAGCCAGAAGGGCATGACGGTCTTATCGTGGTGCGTGTCGGCCACGTGCCCCAGCGCCTTGAAGCTATGCCCCACATGGACGCCCACGGGCAAGCCGGTCTCGGCGGCGGCGGCCCACACGCCTTCCAGCTCTAGGTCGTCTACGCGGATATCTCCGGTCATGCCGAGAATCATCACGCCGACCGAGCCCATTTCCGCCGTGCGGTATACCTCTCCGGCCGCGGCTTTGGGGTCCTGAGGGTCTATGACGGTGACCCACTTGAGTCGGTCCGAACCATGGCTCGAGACATCGGCGATCCAGTTGTTGTAGGAGCGGGTCAACGCGGTTCCCAACGCAGGATCGTAGGTGATGGGGTAGGAGAGGAACATGGTGGGGTAGTTAATCTGAACGTCGATGCTCTCGCGATCCATCTGCTCCAACCGGACCTCAGCCGACCGCAGTTCGGCGCTCTCCACCGTGTCGTGCTCGCGCCGCTCGGCCATGAGGCTCGAGTTGGGGGCGCGCCAAGGGATGCCATCTTTGCTCAGGGGGTTGCCGGCAGACTGGTTGGGCCCCGTGCGCACGGGAAACAGACGGCCGTCGATGACCCAGGAGAGGGTCCCGGTGCGGTCGGACTCCACAACGAAAGGCTTGCGCTCCGCAGGCAACAGGTCCCAGTAGGGCTCGGCGAACGTCGCCTCGGACTCCATGACGTGGCCGTCGGCATCCCAAGCGCTAAGCATTCGCCCCTCCGTTCCGCTAATCGGCAAGCGAGTTGCAGTGTATAGCTATCACACCACGTACCCACCTCGGCGTGACCTATCCCGAGATCGTCTATCAACGAAGGCAAGATGGACCCGATGGACTGAAACTGGTAGCCCATCGAGGTGCGCACCAGGAAGAGCGCTCCCAGAATCACCCAGCGATTGTCGGTCAATGCCGCTCCTGGCTGGCTGGCGTGAACCCGATCCTCGACGAGTGCATCTCAGGCTCGGCGGCTCGACCGCCTACCACGTTCCGGTCATCAGCTCCTTCACCTGCAGATCGTCGGAAAAAGATGCCTCGAGCGGCAGAAGTGCGTCGGTTGCCCGCACGTTGAACACGTCCGGATCAGACGCCGAGATCGGCTCGACGCCGCCCTCGAGCGCGGTTATTACCTGGAGCAACCGCCGGCGCATCTTGATAATGCCGATGTCGGTAGTGCCCAGGTGCTCCTTCATCCGTGGAGTGATGGGCCCCATTCCTTCTTGCACCGAAAAGTCCTGTTCTCCGGTGCCGGCGATGCCGGTGAAATCGATCGTCTTCTGCACGTGGCGATCGACGTGATAGTCGTTGCCCTTGTTCCGCACGGGCTTGTGCTCGGGGCCTGGGATAAGCTCCGCGTGCAGTCCGTCTCCGTGATCCCACGTGGCGCGCTGGCTCGCTGACAGCGGGCTTTCGAGGTTCCACACGAAGGTCCAGCGTTGGCACCGGAAATCGTCGATGGGAACCCATGCGTGGAAGAATTTTTGCTTAGCTCCTCCGGGAGCCATCGCGTAGAAAGGCAGCAGAAATAGGTTGAACCGCCAGTAGTGCTGATCGTCGCCCGTCTCGCGCCTGGCACCTATCATCACGCCATAGTCGGTGTCTTGAGCGAAGAACTTGGGGTGCTGATCGCGTGCGTGATAGATGTCACGGAGGACACCGGACCGCTTTCCCTCCTCCAACCACTTTTCGCTTCGACGATACGCGTCCAGCTTCGCGTGGAGGAAGTTGGAGTGAGCCGAATCGATCCCGCCCTCGATGGCCTGGGCGTAGTTGGTCTCTTGGAAGTTCCAGGAGACGTACCGATGGCTGGCGGGTACGCGCAGATACTCGAAGTTGGGGAGCGCCGGCTTCAGCTCCTTCGGTCCCATGTACGTCCAGCAGATGTCTCCGGCCTCCACGACTGGGTAGCTGACAAGCCTGACCTTCTGCTTGAACGTGGCCTCGTCGGTCTCGGTCGGCATGTCGACGCACTGGCCGGTGACATCGTACTTCCATCCGTGATAGGAGCAGCGCAGCCCCTGCTCCTCGTTGCGGCCGAAGAAGAGATCCGCCCACCGATGCGGGCAGTTACGCTGCACCAACCCCACGTGGCCACTCGTGTCGCGGAACGCGAGAAGCGACTCGCCCAAGAGGGTGATGCGCACGGGTTCGCCGTCGTTCTCCGGTAGATCGGCCGACTGGAGGAAAGGCATCCAGTAGCGACGGATGAGCTCTCCCGCGGGCGTGCCAGCACCGACCCTCGTTAGCCTGTGGTTCTCACTGATCGATAGCATGCGTACTCCTATCTGAGATGCACTGACTGCTCCCGGAACTAGGACCAAGGATTCCTAGAATCGGACTGGCGATTTCCTGGCAACCCATCCCACGAACTCCTCAGGCGTTCGATTGCCCAGGGCGCTGTACGGCCAGACAGCATTGTAGTCGTATCGCCAGGCCTCGGCGATAGAGCGGGCCGCGGGAAGGCTCACGAATTAGTGCTCTTTGAGGCACTCGTCGCGCAATTGCTCATCAAAGCTCTCGATGTACGCGTTCTGCACGGGCTTCCCGGGATCGACGAAATGCTGCGGTTCTCGGGGAGCAGGCCATGTCGTCTAACCCGGAAAGCTTGCGGCAAATACAAACGCATCAGGCTCACCGCAACGGCATTGAAGCATCCACGCTATTATTATGTCGTCGCGTTTTGATGCTCTGAAGCAGGAGTTGACATGGAGAACGGTGACCAGGAGAGCACCTACGAGAAGACCATCAAGGATCCAGCACCGATGGATCCAGAGAAGGCGGCCGTGCGGCTGAAGGAAGTGAAGCGCCTCTTCGACCAGGAGGGTGTGGTCTTTTGGCTCGGTTCGGGCACCTGTCTAGGCGCGATCCGTGAGAACCGATTTATCCCCTGGGATGACGAGATGGATACCGCGTCGGTTCTCGGCATGCATGGGCTGACCGAGCATGCTGTGCATCAGATGGCACAAGTGTTTACCGATCATGGGTATTTCGCGCGCGTACGACCAAATAAACGATGGATCAGTTGTGCGTTAGTCAAGGATGGTCTCCGTACCGATTGGACAGTCCACAGGCTAATCAATGGCCGGGCAATAGAGTTTCCGGGAGTTGATCTACCTGTATACACCTTCGAGCATCTCAAGGAGATCGAGTTCGTCGGTGAGACGTTCCGCGTGCCCAATCCGCCCGAAGATTACCTGCAGGCGAAGTACGGACCGGAGTGGCGTACTCCTAAGGGCCCCGGATTTGAAGCGGACGTGTTAGCGAACATCAGAGATGGTGTCTCCGTAACCGGTCTGGCCAAGATTCGTCGTCTCTTCACCGAGTGGCTTACTCCTTGGCGGATGGGCACTATACGCGTGTTTGATCGCGGTGGTCAGCCGGTCCCGGGGGCCAAGGTTCGCGTCGCAGGCGTCGGCACATCAGTGACGAATGCAGAGGGCTATGCACGTATACGCGTGCATGACAAAGCATATTTCGCAGTCTTTGTCAGCTTTGGCGAGCATAAAGAGGTGTTGTACGAAGAGGTCCTTGAGCCCGGCCTGAACTACGCATATCGACCGGGCCCCATCGTCACCAAGGAGGAGCACTACAAGATGGGTGTGCGCGCTATGGCACTAACCATGGATCAGTGAGTATGAGGTCGGCATAGCATACGAGCTAGCGAACCTCAGGAACGAAGCAACGATACGGTGAAAGCCTGGTGACCCGGGTGGGAGTCGAACCCACAACGCGCGGATTAAAAGTCCGGTGCTCTGCCATTGAGCTACCGGGCCACTCTAGGTTGCAGCAGCATACCGCGTTCGCCCGCCCCTCCGCTGTGGCACGGCCTACCGGGGTCCCGCGAACATGGCGCTGAAGTGCCCGACTGGCCAGTACACCAGCGAGACCTTTCCGATGATGTTCTCCCGGGAGATGGTGCCTATCAGCGGGTCGCGTGAGTCGCGGCTGTTGGCCCGGTTGTCTCCCAGCAAGTAGTAGTGGTCCAACGGCACGATGCGCTCGCGCAGGGTCTCTCGCTTCGGGCGGGTGACCCACTCTTCGCCAACCCGGATGCCGTTCACGAAGACGATGCCATTCTCGATGCGCACCCGGTCACCGGGCTCCGCGATGATGCGTTTCACGAAGTTGGATGTGTCGCCCGGGAGGGGTGACCGGAACACCACCACGTCTCCGGGCTGCGGCGGGTGCAGTGGGGTCCACGACTCCACCTCTTCAGCATCCACGCCCGGGATGAATCGGGCGGCCCGGTGGGCGTCCACTTCGGCGTAGACGGTCTTGTTCACCAGTACGCGGTCCCGGCTCTCCAGTAATGGCTCCATGCTGGAGCCCTCCACCAGGTAGTTCTGCACCGTGGCCTGGAGCACCAGCACGAGAAACACCGCCAGGGCGATGGTTTCGACTGCTTCGCGGATCGCTGCACGCATGGGCTTCCAATTATACCAAGAGGGGCTAGCCCGCGGGCTTGCCGAGGGCGCTATCCAACGCGTGCGTTGGTATTGGTTGGCGATGCTAGAATGCCATGCAGTCCTTCCTCCCCGGGGAGCCCTTGAGCGCAGGATCCAGCCAAACCTCCGATGGACGGCCCGACGATTCGGACGAGCAGCAGTGGGCGCGCCTCGTCCAACAGGGCGACTTGGTCGCATTCAACGCCACCGTCGAGCGCTATCAGCGGATCGCGACCAGCCTCACCCTCCCCATGATGGGAGACCGCGGCCTGGCCAAGGACGTCACCCAGGAGGCGTTCTTCTCGGCCTACCGCAACGTGGGTCGGTTCCGGGGCGGAAGCTTCAAGTCGTGACTGTTCACCACCGTCGCCAACGGCGCGCGCGACCAGCTTCGCTCCCCAGCGCGTCGCTGCGCCATGTCGCTCGAGGCGTTCACGGAGGGCGGCGAGCCCGGGAATCTCGCCCCATCAATCGAGAGGTGTAGGACGTGAAAGCGATACGGTCCAGATTCAACAGCGGCAGGGCGGCGCTCCTGGCGGTCATACTGATGGCCGTGACGGTACTCGCGGCTGCCTGCTCCGGCGACAGCGATACGCCGAACGGCGGCCTGCAGCTTGCCGGGCTCACGGATGTGCAGGTCGAGGCCTTCGCCCGCGGAACCGCCATCGGCTATCCCGGTGCCACCAGCAACAGCGGCATCAACGTGACGGGCGTCGGCGGTGTCACCACGAAGCCGGACCTGGCGATCATCTCGCTGGGCGTCGAGGCGTTCTCGCCAACGGTGGCCGAAGCGACGGGCGAGGCCGCCAACGCCATCAGCGCCATCCTGAGCGCGCTGGCCGGGCTTGGCATCACCGAGGATGACATCGCAACGCAGCAGTTCAACATTCAGCCGGAGTACACCTACGTGGAGATCTACGAAGACGCGTCCCGCAAGATCCGTCGCACCGAGCGCACGTTGATCGGCTACCGGGTGACCAATACGCTGACGATCAAGATTCGCGATCTGGATAGCATCGGCGCGGCGATCGACGGCGCGGTCGCAGCTGGCGGCGACGAGACGCGCATCAACAGCATCCGGTTCACGATCGAGGATGGCAAATCGATCGAGGCACAGGCACGGTTGCTGGCGCTCGAAGATGCGATGGCCAAGGCGGACCTGTTCGCCGAGCAGACCGGCGTTAGCCGCGGAAAGCTGGTGTTCATCACCGAGTCCAGCCTCCCGCAATTCGCAAAACAGTCACGGGTCGAGTTCGCGGCCGCCGACGGCGCGGCATTCGCCAGGGCCGAACCGACGGCGATCTTGGCGGGTGAATCCAAGGTTCGCATCACGGTCCAGGCCGTCTTCTCCATCGACTAGCGGCCTGGGCTACCGCGGCGGTGAGGCCCAAGACAAGGAGCCACTCGTCGGAGCGCACGGCTTGCCAGAAACCATCGAATGGTACATCCATGTGAGGGTAGATGTTTCGCTTTCGTGGGATGGGGCTCTCTGGGCTCCGGGGGTTGGTGCTATTCCAGCGGCGTGTCGTCGCGGTTGGCGTACTCGCCCATGGAGCCGTCGTACATACAGACGTGAGCTTGGCCCAGAAGGGCCAAGGCGAAGGCTCCGTGCGCCGCACGGATGCCGCCCTGTCAGTAGACGTGGACTTCGGTCTCGGGCGTAATGCCGATGCCACTCGCCAAAGCCCATAGCTCGTCGGCAGATTTGAACGTGTGGTCGTCGTTGACGAGGTTCACCCACTCGAGGTGCCTGGCGCCCGGCACATGCCCTGCCCTGGCGTTGCCTCTGGCGTTGGTTCCGTCAAACTCGTCGGCGGCCCGAATATCCCAGATCGCTACGTCCGGTTTGCCGATCACCGCGGTCAGTTTGTCGACCGTGGACTCGATGTCGTGGTTCGCCGGCGCCGGGGTGAACATTCCACCTGCCTCGATGCGACTCGGCCCGGTTTCCTCTGGCCCACCATCCAAGGTCCATTTATTCCAGCCTCCGTTGAGCACCTTGACGCTCGTGTGTCCGTAGTAGGTGCGTACCCACCACAGACGCGCTGCATCTCGGTTGCGCGTGCGATCGTAGCCGATCACCAAGGTGTCGTCGCCTATGCCGACGGACTCGAACCAGGCCTTGGCTTCGGCGGGCGGGGCTACCAGGCGCTTGTTCTCGGAGCCCTTGATCTGCCAATCCGGAGAGAGTGCTGCGCCGGGGATGTGGCCTGACTCGAAGCTGCTGCCGTCTTGGGCCATCTCCAGGACGCGGATGTTGGGGTCCGTCAGGTGCTCGCGGAGCCAGGCAGTGTCCACGAGCAGTTCGGGCGCAGCGTAGTCGGCCATCGGGTCACATCCTCCTGAGCCAGGCTTGAGGTCGTCAGTCTGCGTGGCGCGGCTCGGCACTGTCAACAGGCGCGTGAGGGGCCGTGGCGAACCAGGCGGCGGTGGCACCCGCTACGAGGACGCCCGCGTAGGTGAAGAAAGCACCGGTGTAGACGCCGCTGGCATCGAACACCACCCCACCGAAGACAGGTCCAAACGCGTTGGCCATCACAACGACCGGATGGGTGAGTCCACGGATCGTGCCGATGGACCGGCGGCCGAAGGAGTCGGCGAGCATCACCGGAATCAGGGCGAAAGCGCCCCCGAAGAAGAGACCCTCCGAGAAGGCGACGAGCACGGCGAATCCGTTGGCGGGGACGCGCAGCACCACGAGCACGACGAGGCAGCCGCCGAGCATTGACGCAGCGACTATCTTGCGCGTCGGCCAACGCCTCGATGCCATCGCGGCCGCGAACCCGCCGGTCGCCATGCCCACCGCAACGGCGACGAGCAGCGGGCCGACGAGGGCCGGCGACAACCCCTGTCCGACGAAGAAGGGGATCCGGTGCACGCCGAGGCCTCCGCCGGCAATCATCATGCTCATGTGGGTGAGCATTAGCAGCCAGAAGGCGCGAGTGCGCAGCGCCTCCCGCGGGGTCCATTGGCGCGGCGCGGCCAGCTGGCTATCGTCAGCGGCAATGCCGGCGGGCATACGGTCGCCGTCGGGCAGCAGGCCGACTTGCTCGGGGCGTCGCACGACGATGAAGACCATCGGCACTAGGGCCAGCACGGTTGCGAAGCCGCCGAGCATAACGTACGCGGGGCGCCAGCCGTAGGTGGCGAGCACGGCGCCGACCATCAGCGGCCAAACGGCGAGGCCTAGCCGGTTGCCGTTGACGGCGACCGCGGTGGCGAAGGCGCGGCGGCGAACGAACCAGTTGGCAATAACGGTGTGCGCGGCCAGGTTCTGCACGTTCATCATGGCGATGCGCCCCACGGAGAAGGACGCGTAGAGCATCACAAGGCTGGACACGAAGCTCATGGACACGAGCGCGCCAGCCATGAGCAGGCACCCACCGCCGATGATGAAACGCCCGCCCCAACGATCCACCGCCTTGCCCACGAGGGGCCCGGCCAGCGCAGCGAGCACCGTGGCAAAGCTGAAGGCACCGGAGATGGCGGTGCGCGACCACCCGTATTCGTCGGTCCACGGCTCGATGAACAGGCTGAACGTTGGCGCAGCGAAGGTGGTGCTGACCATCATGCCGACGAAGACGGCGCCGACCACCACCCAGCCATAGTAGAAGGGCGTGCGGTAAGCCAATCGGGTGCTGCGGTTCACGGATCCTCGGAGGTCAGGGGGCTAGGCGCAGAGTAACATTTTCGACTGTGCGCCTGGCGGCTTCTGAACTAGAGGTCGCGGCCTGGGCCGCTCTGGCGCAGCTATCGTGACGCGGCGGTGGGTGGGTATGGGGGTCTCAGAGCGGCAGTGAGTTACCATGTCTTCGAGAACGTCCGACGAATGGAGTCCCATGAAACCCTGGGAAACCTTGGGTACCGCCACCGCGCCCGACGGCAGCCGCTTCAAGCTGATGCGCCACGACGGCAACTACGTCATCGATGCTGGCGGCTACGACCTGATGGTCAGCTATTCGCACAACTCCGAGGACGCGATGATGTCCCTGGCCTGCCACACGCCGCCGCCGGATGCCTGCGTGCTAATCGGCGGCCTGGGGATGGGTTACACGGCTGCAGCGACGCTGGAGCTCATGCCGCCGGGGGGCACGGTTGTGGTCGCCGAGATCGTCCCAGAGGTGGTCGAGTGGAACCGCGGCCCGCTGGGGCCACTGGCGGGGCACCCCCTCAACGACCCGCGCGTGGAGCTGGTGGTGGGCGACGTCGCCGACGTCATCCGCGAGAGCACGTCGCGCTTCGACGCGGTGTTGCTGGACGTGGATAACGGTGTGGATTCCTACACACTGCCCACCAATTCGCGGCTCTACTCGCCGGAGGGGCTCGAGGCCGCCTACTGGTCCCTGAGGCCTCATGGCGCGCTGGCTATATGGTCGGTGGGCGCGGACGAGCGCTACGAGCGCATACTGCGCCGTGCCGGGTTCGAGGCTTCCACATACCCGTTCCGCGGCAGGGGCAATCGCGGCGGACGCTACTCTGTCCTGGTGGGGCGCCGAAGCTAGCTCGCTTGCAGCGTAAGGATGTCGCCTTTTCCGCGGTACGCGGTGGGCGTATCCGCGTGACTGGGCCCGCCCACCGCGTACCCTATCTACATCTACAAATAGCAAATCAGACCAGAGGGGAAACTCATGGCCAAGGGACAGGACTCCAAAAAGTCGGTCAAGAAGCAGGCGGGGAAGACGCTGAAAGAGAAGCGGATCCAGAAGAAGGAGAGACGAGCCCCAGCCAGCAATCCCGAGGCCTAATCAGGGGGTCTCACTCTGCGCCTGCGCTTGGCTACGGCTCTGGACAAGAAAGCCGCCGGGTGGCGGTCTGGTTTGCCGTTGCTGAGCGGCAGTGAGTGGGTGCAGGGCCGCACCCATCCTGCCCTATAATCGGTGGGCGGCGTGGCGGCCAGCTACGCGGCATAGGAGGACCCCTTGACCACCGACCGTCAGATGACCGAAGTCGACATGACCAAGATCGTCTCCCTCGCCAAACGGCGGGGCTTCGTTTTCCCCGCTTCCGAGATCTATGGCGGCATCGGCTCCACGTGGGACTACGGCCCGCTGGGCGTCGAGCTCAAGCGCAACGTAAAGGAGGCGTGGTGGCGGGCGATGGTCTACAACCGCGATGACGTCGTAGGCCTGGACTCGGCCATCATCCAGGCGCCGCAAGTGTGGCGGACCAGCGGCCATGCCGAGGGATTCACCGACCCGCTGGTGGAATGCCCGACCTGCCACAAGCGATTCCGCGCCGACCACCTGGACGACACGGAAAAATGTCCCGACGACGGCTCGCAACTGTCGCCTCCACGGCTGTTCAACCTGATGTTCAAGACCTTCGTGGGGCCGCTGGAGGACACGCAGTCGCAGGTGTGGCTGCGGCCGGAGACGGCGCAGGGCATCTTCATCAACTTCGACAACGTGCAGACGGCGACGCGCATGAAGCTGCCCTTCGGCATCGCTCAGATCGGCAAGTCGTTCCGCAACGAGATCACGCCCGGCAACTTCATCTTCCGCACCCGTGAGTTCGAGCAGATGGAGATGGAATTCTTCGTCAAGCCCGGCGAGGACGACTGGTGGTTCGACTACTGGATCAAGCAGCGCTACGACTGGTTCATCGGCCTCGGCGTGCGTGCAGACAAGCTGCACGTGCGCGCCCATGACGAGGATGAGCTGTCGCATTACTCCAAGGCTACGTCAGACATTGAGTACGACTTCCCGTGGGGACGCGGCGAGCTGGCGGGCCTGGCGAACCGCACCGACTTCGATCTGAGCCGTCACCACGAGGTGTCGGGC
>CAZQVD010000059.1:10948-11180 GCA_964596665.1 uncultured Dehalococcoidia bacterium | reverse complement strand
GCTCGTTCATCTGATCTACGCACTGGCCGGTAACGTCGAACTTCCAGCCGTGATACACACACCGCAGGCCGTTCTCCTCGTTGCGTCCGAGCCATAGGGACGTTGCGCGGTGCGGGCAGTACTCGTCGAGGATGCCCACGCGCCCATCGGTAGCACGAAAGGCCACAAGATCCTCGCCAAGCAGCCGCAGCCGCACGGGCGCACCGTCGACTTCAAGCTCCCACGCCCAGAG
>CAZQVD010000059.1:10604-10861 GCA_964596665.1 uncultured Dehalococcoidia bacterium | reverse complement strand
CCAATACCTCCGCATGGTTTCGCCCATGGGGGTGCCGGGCCCGACTCGGGTCAGCAACTCGTTCTGCTCTTGGGTCAGCATCGATTGTCGGCTCCTCGGTGACTCGCTAGTCCCAGCGCGACTTCGGCTTCTTCTCGAGCTCGCCATCCACGTACATGTCCACCTTCCCCTGCGGGAAGCACAAGTAGTTGGCGACCTTCGCTGCCTCCGCCAGCGGGTACTTGTAGTACCAGGCCAGGTCCTCGACGGTCTCACCG
>CAZQVD010000059.1:0-10594 GCA_964596665.1 uncultured Dehalococcoidia bacterium | reverse complement strand
GATGGTAGTAGCGCTGCGGCAACCCCGTCTCGGGGATCAGCTCGGGGCTGGCGGTCTCGGCGACGGTCTCACCGTTCACCTCCACGCGAACGTGCCGGGAGCTGTGCATGGAGTCCATGCGTTTGTAGGGATCCTTGGCGTGGACGAAGACCTCTTCGTCCTCTTCAAACCACGCGTCCATCTTGTCCCAGTAAAACGCCACGTAGTCCCCGAGGTCGACGCAATCTTCGAGCGGAATCGGGTAGTTCCACACCGCGTCCTCGGCCACTCGGTCCCCGACCTTGACGCTCCAGTACCGAGCGTCTCCCTTGACCGGTCAGAAGGTGGAGCGCTCCGTGGGCTCCATCAGATCGAACCGCACATCTTCCCGCGGGAAGTAGTAGACGGGCACGTGCCTCGACTCATGCTGAACCATCACCCGGCAGCTGTCGGCAACGGCCACACCGTTGAAGATGGCGCGCACGCGTTGGTACGCCAGCTCCATAGAGACCAGATGCTCCGGCTGCGTCTCGGACGCCTGTTTCCCATATCGGACATAGGTTTGCATCGCTTCTGCTCCACCCTGCCGTCTGCGTTGCTCCAAATCTACCACTCACCTTCTCACGCGGCGACCCACCCGCCCGCGGCAGGGAGCGAGCCTGCGTCGCTCGGAAGCCTTATGGTGTGGCCATGACCTCGCCAGCCATGCCCCCATTCGACCGGTCCTCACTCGATCAGCTCGCCTCGGCGATCGAGGCCCAAGCTCCTGAGCTTGCGAGCACTGTTCGGCCGCTGAGCGTGCTCGGAGAAGGGTATGCCTCGCTCGCCGTGCAGACGGCAGGAGGAGTCGTCGTGCGCATCCCCAAGCGGCCCGCGAGCGCCACCGCGGCCGCGGTGGAGGCCCGATTGCTCGGGGCGGTCGCGCCGTCACTGCCGGTGGAGGCACCTCTGCCACGATGGTATGGCTCGCCGACGTACGCAGCACCCTACGGGTTCTCTGCTTACGCCAAGGTGCCGGGGCACCCGCTCAATCTGCGGGCACTCAGCGCCGCCGCGAGCGGGCATCTGGCAGACCAGATCTCCGGCTTCCTCGCCGCGCTCCATGCCTTCCCGGTGGCACGAGCACGGGCGCTCGGCGGCGTCGACGACTGGCGCGGCCACTACGTTCGCTTCCACGAGGCCGTGATGCCGGGGTTGCGCCGTCACTTGGACTCCAGAGAGTATCGAGCCGTGGACGCCTGGTGGAGCGGGTTTCTGGCGAACCCGGCGAACTGGGCGTTCACGCCCGCGATCGTGCACGGCGACATCGAGCCCGAGCACCTGCTCGTCGACGATCTTGGGACGCTAACCGGCGTGATCGATTTCGGAGAGGTGTGCATCGGCGACCCTGCCGTCGACCTAGGAGGCCTGATCGCGTACGTCGATCCGCATTTCGCGCGAGCCGTACATGCTGCGTACTCACGTCGGCAAGAGGCGCCCGACGGCGACCTGCTGCGGCGCGCGGGCGCGCTTGCGGACGCGGCATCTTTCTTCTGGGTCAACGCGGCGCTGCATCTCGGCGACCCCAACCTACCAACGATCGAGCAGGCGCTGGCCGAATTGCGGGCCGGTGCGATCCTCAGCCGAGGCTAACCGCCGTTCTTGGCCCGGATGGCAGCGAGCACGCGCTCCGCGGTGACCGGCAGCTCGAACATCGGCGCGCCTATGGCGTCCGCCACCGCGTTCGCAATAGCGCCGCCGGTTGGGATCGTGGGTATCTCGCCGATCGACTTGGCGGCGAACGGGCCCTCGCCGGGAATCAGTACATTGACCGTGATCAGCTCGGGCAGATCCTGGGTCGTAGGCATACGGTAGTCGTTGAAATTTGGCGTGGTGATCCGGCCGTCGTCCAGGAGGAGCTCCTCCATAAGCGCGTGGCCGATCCCCTGCACCACCGACCCGTCAATCTGGCCCTGGTGTCCCAGCGTGTTGATGATGGTGCCCACGTCCTGCGCGGTCACGAGCCGCAGCAGCGTGACCGCGCCGCTCTCGCCGTCGACCTTGACCTCCGCGATCTGAGCGCAAACGCCTTGGTCCGGCGAGCGCGGCGCACGGAGTGTGACCTGGGCATGAGCGAGTGGATCGCCCTCGCGCACCAGCTCCGCGGCAAAGTCCTCGAGCGAGATGAACTGACCGCCATCGCCATGCCAGCCGCCCGGCTCGCCGGTCGGAGCGTACTCGGCACTCCTGGCTCCCATGGCACGCGCGGCCATGGGAGCCAGCTGCTCCTTCACCCGTGCTGCGGCCGTAAGCACGGCAGTTCCGGCGGTGTTGGTCATGCGGCTGCCACCCGATTCAACGTCGATAGGCAGTGCATCGGTGTTGCCCCTGACAAGCCACACCCGATCGAGCGGTATGCCGAAAGCCTCCGCGGTGACAGCAGCGACGATGGTAAGGCCGCCCTGGCCGTTGTCCGGCATGGACGTGAGCGCAGTGACGGTGCCGTCGGGGTTCACCGTGAGTGCCGACGAACCCTCGCCGGCACCCTGGTTGCGATCGATGAGGCTGATGCCGCGTCCGCGCAGCACATTGTTCGTGGTGCCCGAAGTGGCCGCGCTTGAGGAGACGGACCACGCATCCCACCCGAACGCATCGGCCGCCGCTTGCAAGATGCGGGGCGCGACGTGCTCGACGCCGCTCGGCGCCTGGGGAGGCAGATTGCGGCGGCGGAACTCGATCGGGTCCATCCCTATCTCGCGGGCGACCAGGCTCATCTGCGACTCGACGGTGAACAACACCTGTGGCGACCCGGGTGCGCGCATGTACCCACAGGGGACCTGATTGGTGTAGACGCCGAACGCCTCGATGTGCAGGTTGGGTATGTCGTAGAAATTTCCGGCCCTACCCGCACCGCCAAGCAGACCGTTGCCCGAGGTGTTCAGCCCAGTGTAGGCACCGCGATTGATCACCACCTTCGCATCGTGAGCAACGATCTTGCCGTCGCGCGTGACGCCAGTGCGCATGCTGACGCTGATGGCATGCTTGGGCGCCGCCGCGGTGAGGTCCTCCACCGCGGTGTTCACGAACCTGACGGGGCGGCCCAGCCTCTTCGCCAGATAGTAAGCAGCAGGTATGTCACCGACGCCGCTCTTCCCGCCGAAGTCTGCCCCGCTGGTACCGGCGTGCACCACGACGTCAGACTCAGGGCGCTCGAACAGGCGGGCCAGCTCAGCCCGCAGGGTGTAGGGAACTTTGTTGGAGGCCCACACCTCGACGCGCTCGCCTTGCCGGCCTGCCGGCTCGGCGACGCGGACCACGCAGGCCGTCGGCTCCAGGTAGCCCTGGTGCGCGAGCGGCGTCTGGAACGTGTTCTCAACGATCACGTCGGCCAATGCAAAACCTTCCGAAAGGTCGCCTCGATCCCACACGCCATAGCCGCACACGTTGGGCATGCCGTCTGGAACCTCCGCGGGGAACCCGATGTACTCCCGCGGGGCCGGGTGCAGAACCGGGGCGCCAGGCTTCATCGCCTCCAGGGGGTCGAACACGGGCGACAGCAGCTCGTACTCCACGTCCACCAGCAGCGCCGCTGCCTCAGCCGCTTCCCGGCTCTCGGCGGCCACCGCCGCCACGCGGTCGCCCACGAAGCGAACGCGATCGCCACACAGCAACGGCACATCCTTGATGTTGCGGCCCGACGGTATGTTCACCAGGTCGGCGGCCGTGATCACGGCGAGCACGCCGGGCAGGGCCAGCGTGTGGGAGACGTCGATGGACACGATGCGGGCGTGGGGGTGCGGGCTGCGAACGTTCTTCCCCCACACCATGCCCGGCAGATCGATGTCGGCGGTGTAGCTGGCACTGCCACTCACCTTACCGAAGCCCTCGACGCGGCGAATCGGCTTGTTGACAACGCTGTAGCTAGGAGCTGGTGTGGATGCCATGGTTACCTCCGACGGACTTCGCGCCGGTGGTTGCCGGCCAAGTCCGCTATTCTAGCGTCACCCTGACACGAAGTGAGGTTACCCATCAACATCGACGTCCACGCCACTACCTGCCGCCTGAATGCTCTGACCTGAGGTCGGGTCCGGGCTCGTGCGCGTGAGCTAACGCGTGCGACAGTATGTCCGACATGGGCGCCCGCGTTCCGGACGTGGGCATGCGGTCTATCGACGTGCAGCTTTTGTCGGTGGCACCGGGGCTCGCGCACCCCGCAGATGGGACGTGGGCGCGCTGGTGCAAACGTGCGGACACGGCGGGTCATGCCGGGCAGCGACTACCCGGAGGGCATGGGTAGCTTCACTCCGGCAGAGCCGGTCGCTGCAATCCCCGGACTTACGGGGAGCAGCGTGAGGCGATCTTCAGTAGGAACGTTCCGCTTGTGTTCGGGTCGGCGGCCTAATCCAGGGTTAGGCTCGGCTGGCCCACACCGCCGCATACACCTTCTCCGCCGTGACCGGCAGGTCGGCCACGCGGGCGCCGACCGCGTCCTGCACCGCGTTCGCGATGGCGGCGGCAATGGGTACGTTGGGCAGCTCACCTATCGCCTTGCCGTGGTAGGGCACCGGACCCGCCTCGTCCTCCAGAAGAATCGTCTCAAGTCGCGGGATGTCGGCGATGTTGGGCATCTTCCAACCGGTCATGTCCAGGGTGGAAACCACGCCGTCGATGACGGGCGTTTCCTCGCAGACAGCGAAACCCATGCCCTGGATCGCGCCGCCGTTAATTTGTCCCTGGTGACCGAGCGGGTTGAGCACGATGCCCACGTCGTGAACCGTCACGAGCCGTTGAACCTTCACGTGGCCGGTCTCCGTGTCGACCTGAACCTCGGCTACCTGCGCGCAGAACGACGTGACGGTTCGCTCTTCTGGCGGCTCGTAGACTTCGGTGTAGGAGAGCGGTCCGTCGCTGCCGATCGCGAGTGCCGCGGCCTCCGCAAACGTGAGGATCTGCTCGCGCGGACCGATGAAAGCACCGTTGCGGTGCTGAACGTCATCGGGCGCGCAGGCCCATCGCGCCGTGGCGGCATCCGTCAGCAAGGCCAGCAACCCCAACGCCGCACCCTCGGCGGCGTGACCCGCGGAGTTCGTCGTCTTGCTGCCGCCCACGCCGGAATCGAACAGCTCGCTGTCAGTGTCGGCCACGTCCACGCGCACCTGGCCGCTCGGGACGCCCAGCACCTCGGTCACGATCTGCTGGAGCACCGTATAGGCGCCCTGCCCGCAGTTTGCGATGGATACCTCGAGCAGCGCCGAGCCGGCGGGGTCCACGGTGATCGCGGCGCTGGATTTGCCCGCGCCGGGAGGTCGCTCGTACATCGCGACACCGCGCCCAAAGCCCACGGGCTTTGGCTTGTCCCAGCCAACCGCAGCCAGCGCGGTGCGCAGCGTCTCCTCGGCGCGCACGCCGTTCCAGAGCACGCCGAGCGGCGTAGGGTCGCCCTGGCCGATGACGTTCCTCAGCCTGAGCTCAGCGGGGTCGATGCCGAGCTCCCTGGCGATAATGTCGAGCTGCGATTCCACCGCGAACACGATCTGCGGACCGCCTGGCGTCCGGGCCTGTGTGCACGACACCTGATTGGTATACACGCAGTACTCCTCGACGCGGACAGCGCCCATGCGATAGCAGCTCGCCGCCTGCCGAGCCCCGAGCACCGTTACCTGTGGGTTCGCCTTGAACGCGGCGTATGCGCCGCCCGCCATGGCGATTCGCACGTCCATGGCGCACAGCGTGCCGTCGTTGGTGACGCCAGTGCGCAGCGCGATAGTGGCCGGATGGCGTCGTGGGCCCACCATGAGCTCCTCGGCGTAGGTATGCACCAATTTCACGGGACGCCTGGTGCGGTCCGAGATCAGGTAGCAAATCGGCACGTCGAGGAGCGCCGCTTTGGCCCCGAAATCGCCGCCGACCGCCATCACGTGGATCTTCACGCGGCCCGCCGGCGCCCCCACCTGCTTCACGAGCATGTCGCGCACGGTGTAGGGCACCTTGTTCGAGGACCAGACCTCAATGTCGCCGTCGGGGTGCACCCAAACGGTGCAGGCGTTGGCTTCCATGTAGCCGTGAGGCACCAGCGGCGTGGTGAACGTATGCTCGAAGACCCGGTCGGCCTTCGCGAAGGCCAGATCGAGCTCGCCATGCTCCCACAGCATATAAGACTGCACGTTGGGCTCGGACACCGAACGAGCGGGAGCACCCTTGTACGACCCCGGATCGTCGTGGATCACGGGCGCGTCCGCCCTGAGGGCGGCGGGCGCGTCGAACACCGCGGGCAGCTCCTCATACCGCACGTCGACGAGCGAGAGCGCAGCCTCCGCGATCGCCGCGCTCTCAGCCGCGACGGCGGCAACGGGCTCCCCGGCGAACCGGACCTTGCCCGCAGCGAGCACCGGCATATCGAGCATCCGGCTGCCGACGAGCACGTCCGGCGCGTCCTCGCCGCTCAGCACCACCGCCACGCCCGGCATGGAGGCCGCCTTGGACGTGTCGATGGAGAGGATCCTGGCATGCGCATGGGGACTGCGCAGCAGCTTCACCCACAGCGTGTCTGGGAGGGTGACGTCGCCGGCATAGGCGGTTCGCCCCGTGACCTTCTCCGGCCCTTCCACCGCTCCGGCAGGCTTGCCGACCGCAACGTACGCCATGGAGCACTCCTTCCGCCCGCGGGTAGCCCGCGATGCCGGATTCTACCCAGCGGAACCCTCCGGGCCAAGCCCAGTACCGCGCCGTGCGCCTGAGAATGGCCGCGTTGACAGGGTGAAGCGATTCATTAGACTACCGGCCAAGCCGCATCCGGAGATCGCACGAGGGAGGCCGCATGCTCAGCAGAGAGGAGAATGATCTTCTCACGCAGACCGGGCCCGGCACGCCGGGGGGTGAGCTGCTCCGCCGCTACTGGCAGCCGGTCGCGCTGGCCGAGGAGCTCCCCAAGGGCGGCGCTCCCATCCCCATCCGCCTGCTCAGCGAGGACCTAACGCTCTTCCGCGACGAGCATGGCCGCATAGGACTGCTCGGTCTCCACTGTCCGCATCGCGGGGCCGACCTGAGCTACGCGCGCATTGAGGACGGAGGCCTTCGCTGTCTCTACCATGGTTGGTTGTTCGATGTTGATGGGAGGTGCCTGGAACAGCCCGGCGAGCCGACGGGCAGCACGTACTACCAGAAGATCCAGCACATCTCCTACCACACGCGAGAGAAGGCAGGCTTAATCTTCGCTTACCTCGGCCCCGGCGAGCCCCCACTGCTCCCCGCGTATGAGCCGCTGGAGGTGCCCGACGAGCATCGCTGGGTGGCAAAATACTTCCACGGCTGCAACCACCTCCAGGGCAACGAGGGCAACCTTGACCCCGCGCACCCTGCGTTCATCCACGGATTCCTTCCCGGCAATACGCGGGTGCACGCCAGAGAGGGGATAGGCTTCAGCGCCGAGGAGCGGCTGAACGGGATCCCGGTCGAATGCGCGGCCGAGGAGACAGACTTCGGCGCGCGCTTCTGGGAGCTGCGGCGCACGTTGAACCCCGACGAGCGGGTAGTGGGCATCAGCAACTTCGTGCTGCCGAACCTATGCGCGGTACGCGGCGGACCATCGCCCCTAGGCGACGGCTACCTAATCTACTGGCACGTGCCCGTCGACGACTATCACCACTGGCGCTTCGCGATCGCGTTCAAGCGCTCCGGCCCGCTCAACCACGAGCTCGCCAAACGGCGCACGTCGATGCTTGACGTCGACTACCGCTTCGAACAACAGCGCTCCAATCGCTACCTGCAGGACCGAGAGGAGATGAAGACCAGCACGTTCGCGGGGTTCGGCACCGTCTTCGTCACCGGCGACCACTGGGCGATCGAGACGGCCGGAGCCATACAGGACCGCACCCAGGAGCACCTCGGCGCCTCGGACATTGAGGTGGCCGCATCCCGCCGCGTGTTGCTGCGGGCAATGCGCGAACTGCAGGAGGGCATCGAGCCACCACATGTGATCCGATCGGCAGCGGCCAACGACCTCAGCCACCTGACTCAAGAAGAGAATCCTGTGCCGGTCTCCCTCAGCCTCGACGAGTACCGTAAGCAACGCGCCCTGCCTGAGCGCTCTCCGTCGCTGCCGGCCTAACGAACGTGGCTCCAACGAAGCTTCGCATCGGTGTGATTGGCGTCGGCACACGCGGCAGGCAGCACCTCACCACGATCAGCGAGCTGCCGGACCACTTCCAGCTCGTGGCGGTGTGCGATCTTGCCGCGCCCGCGGCTGAGGCGGCTGCGGCACAGGCGGGTGTCCCAGGGTACACGAGCGTCCACTATTTCCTCGCCAACGTCGGCCTGGACATCGTGCTCATCGCGACGCAGGCGGAGACGCACCACCTCGTGGCGGAGGCGGTCGCCGAGCATGGCTTGCCCATGCTGATCGAGACGCCACTGGGGACGACGCGCGCGATGATGGACTACACCGCCAACGTGGTGGCCAAGGCAGGCGTGGAGGCCGAGGTTGGCGAGAACATGTGGCGCAGGCCTACGGAGCGCCTGAACCAGCGCGCGATCGAGGCAGGGCTGATCGGCGGCGTGGTCCGCGTATCCAGCTACTACGAGTCGGCAGGCCAGGATAGCTGCTACCACTCGATGAGCCTGCTGCGCGTGTACGCGGGGGCCGACGTCGGCGAGGTTCGCGCCCACAGCCACGTCAGCAGCCTCAAACCGTCTGTCAGCGAAACGTGGACGCAGGCGCAGCTCTACTACACCAACGGCGTGATGGGAACCTGCACGTTCGTCACCGGGTGGATCGGCCCTCTGCGCCGCGGGCACCCGCGGTTCATGAGCGTCGAGGGTACCAATGGATTCGTGGTCACCGGCGACGGAGAGCTGAACATGCTGAGGCGAGTCGAGGATGGCAAGCCGCTCAGCTACCCCAAGCTAATCGAGGCCGGTCCAGTGATGCCGTTGCGCTACTACTACGAGACCGATCCGCCGATCGAATACGCCAACCACTACGGCAACAGGGTGCTGTCGGACAGCGGGAGCACCGGATCGGCGTCCGACGGGTTCGCCAGGGCGGATGAGCTGCTCAGCATCCACCGCGTCGTGACCGAAGGGGCGCAGCCCGATTACACGATCGCTACGGCCCGCCGCGACCAGGAGCTCAGCATCGCTATCCACGAATCGGCACGGCTCGACCGCACGCTGCGGCCCGAGCAGATGCCCAGCGAGACGGAATGGGAGCGCCAACAGCACGAGGCCTTCCGCAAGGAGTGGAGGGCCGACCCATTCAAGAATGCTGGCGCGCTGCTGCGCTAGGCGCCTTCCACCCGATATAGATACAGCGATTCCAACACGGGGCGATCCGTCGACGAGAAGAGATACGCAGGCTCCGTCGCGGACGTATTGCGGTGGTCGTGCCACTCCCACGGCGGCACGAAGAAGCAGTCGCGCTCACCCCACGGGAGGTCCATGGTATCCGCGCCACGCCCGACCGTTGTGACGCCGCCGCCGCCCATCACGTGGTAGATAGTGCTGCCGGTGTGCCGATGGCTGCGCGTGGCCTCGCCGGGCCTGAGCATCTGCACCCAGCAGCCGATGGTTGGCATAGTGGGCCCGCCGGTGACCGGGTTCTTGGACTCCAACAGTACCCCATCGTACTCGCTGCTCTCGCCGGCATCGGCCATCTGGTGCAGCGAGGCCTGGGCGTCGGCCCACTTGTACGTGTACGGCAGCAGAGCCGGGTGCTCCACGCCGATGGCGTTGGGACGCACCGAGCCGAAGCGCCCTCGGCTGTAGCCGACAGGTTTGGTGATGGGCTGCGCTTCGCCTTCCGGGAACGACTCACGGAAGATGGCGTCCAGGTGGCCCGACAGATGGATGTCCAGCACGTCAAGCCACACCGTGTTCGTGCCGGTGTCGTTGGTATGGTCGTGCCAGGTCCAGTTCGGTGTCAGCAACAGATCACCCGGCTCCATGACCATCTGCTCGCCCTCGACGGTGGTGTAGGCACCAGTCGAGTCGACGATGAAGCGCAGCGCGGCGGCCGTGTGGCGGTGGCATTCTGCCGCCTCACCCGGCTTCACAAGCTGCACCGACATCTGCAGCGAGCGGCTAGTGGCCTTCTGTTCGGTGAGGCCCGGATTAACCAGCTGCACCGTCCTGCGGTTGTTCGTCTCGCCGGCGTGGCCGATTGGCATCACCTCGCCCGCCTCGTCCAGGCAGGCTTGGATGGCCGGCCACTGGCAGCCGAGGCAACAGCGTCCGGAGTTGCTGCCTTGGCTATGGCAGTGGCCGGCCAGCGAGTTCTCGGCCATCCGCGCGTGAAGGGCTTCGAGCCTATCGTTGGTTCCCGCTTCGATCGTGCTCATCGCCCAAGCTCCTTGTCACGAGACCGCTCTCACGCGCGCCTCGGCCGGCGTATCTACACGGGCAACTTGCTCTTGAACTCCGTGCGCCACGGGAAGAACCGGCGCATGTCCGGGGTGGCCCCGTGCTTGGCGCATTCTTCTTCGAATAGATCGAGGATCGCGGGGGCCTCGTCCTCGTACTCCACCTGGATGCCGCCCTCCTTCAGGCTCTTGTCCGCCAGCGCACCGCGGACCATTGGCGCGCCCATGCCGTTGCGGCCGGGAGTCAGCGCGAGATAGCGCGCGCGGCGGGAGCCGGAGTT
>CAZQVD010000058.1:0-11379 GCA_964596665.1 uncultured Dehalococcoidia bacterium | reverse complement strand
GGCGAAGTCCGCCAGTGCACGGGTGCGCTGATTCTGGCTGCGGCCACCGTGGATCGTCGCAGCAAGTATCCCAACCTTGCCGAGCTGCTTCGCGAGCCGGTCGGCCCCGTGGCGGGTGCGGCAGAAGACCATGGCAGGCCACGCCGCGTTCACTGCCTCCGCCGTGACTTCGGCACGATCGGCCTTGTCCACGCCCCAAAACAGGTGGGTGGCAGCGGTGATGTCGGGCGTCTCCTCACCGACCTCGTGGCGGACGGGGGAGCGCTGGTAGTCGCGAGTGAGCGCGGCCACGTCCCCGTCGAGCGTCGCAGAGAACAGCATGCTCTGGCGGTCGCGGGACG
The DNA here is from genome assembly GCA_964596665.1 of uncultured Dehalococcoidia bacterium. Lineage (GTDB taxonomy): Bacteria > Chloroflexota > Dehalococcoidia > Lucifugimonadales > Australimonadaceae > CAZQVD01. Next base: position 11,038 of record CAZQVD010000058.1, on the reverse strand, counting down.
CGCGGTCGAGCAGGCGGCGGACCGCGGGCATGAAGCCCATGTCGGCCATGCGGTCCGCCTCGTCGAGCACGACGCGGTCAACGTCTGCAAGGTTCACGGCGCGTTGCTGGATCAGGTCTTCGAGGCGGCCAGGACAGGCGACCAAGATGTCGACACCCTGCCGGAGCGCGCTGAGCTGCGGGCCGTAGCCAACGCCGCCGTAGACGACGCCCACCTTGACCTTGCCGGCGAAGGTGCGCATCTCAGCGGTGATCTGCTCGGCAAGCTCACGGGTCGGCGCCAGCACGAGCGCGCGCGGCCGACCGGGCTGCGCGCGTCCCACCTTGGCAACCAGCGGGATACCGAAGGCGAGTGTCTTGCCCGAGCCGGTGGGGGCTCGGCCGCATACATCGCGCCCGGCCATGGCGTCGGCGACCGTAGCCGCCTGGATCTCGAAGGGTTTGGTGATGCCTCGTCGAGCGAGGGCAATTACGATGGACTCTGGGGCGCCCAATTGGGCAAAGGTCGGGGACATGGAGCTCCTTGTGCGCGTGTTGCGCGGGTGGGCCGCGCGTCACGCGCACGGCGGCAGGTTCGCGGCACCTCGACTTTGCGCCGAGGGCGGTATCTGTTCGGGCTGGTTCACGATGACTGGACGAACCAACACCCGTCAGCGAACCCACCGGCCGATGTAGCCCAGGCCGGAGCGTCCCTATTGTACCACATGCCCTTCACGGAACCGACGCGCAACGACGCGTCGACGCGTCGACGTCGACGCCTAGGTCAGTCGCGCTAGCGTTCGCTGATCTGCTCCCAGCCAGCTCCTCGAATTGGACGGCCCCGGCCTGCTGCTGTACGGCTAGCGGATGACGCTTAGCAGCATGGTCGCGCAGTCAGGCAGGCTAACCCGACGCGCCCGAAGTGAGGCCTCGCCGAACGGTGGGCCTGTCTCCCGTTGGCACGCGCTGGCGCGTTGGGCGTCGCTGGGCGGTGGCCCAGAGAATGCGACGATTACAGGGCGTACAGCGTCTTCGCGTTATCGCCCAGGATCTTGCCTGCGAGTCGTGGTCCAATCGGATTGGTGTTGCGAAGCGTTGAGAGAGCTGCAAGTTCCGATGCCGAGTCCGCGTGACCGTAGTCCGTGCCGATAATCAGGTTATCCTCGCCTGCAACCTGGAGCACGTAGGGCACATCGTCGTCGGTCTGACAGGCAACGTACATCCGGTTGTCGCGAAGGATGTCGTCTGTGACGACTCCTTCAAGGTGCCTCCCCGCCGCTTGTGCATTGCGCCGCACGAGGTCATGCAGGACGTGCGGAACCCACTGGGCACTCGCCTCCACGAACGCGAATCTCAAGGTGGGGAATTTCTCCGGGGTACGATGCAAAAGCAAGGTGTGGAAGGCGCTGATCACCGGTATCTTTGACACGAGGAAACTCCCGCCGTCAGACCCGAAGCCCAAGAAGTTGGCAACAGCCGGATTGGACGTGCCCGCGTGCACGCAAATCGGCATATCGAGGTCCATCGCGATTTGGTAGAGCGGGAAGAAGTAAGGATCGGACAGGTGCCGTTCGCCCTCGAACCCGCGCATGAACACCCCGCAAGCACCGTGCTCCTTCGCGAACGCTAACTCCTCCTGCGCTTTCGACAAATCCATCAGCGGCGGAATCGCGATCCACCGTAATCGGCCCTGGCCCTGCTCCCATATCTCAGCAAGCCAGCGGTTGTAGCTTCTTCCCAGCGCATAGTCCGCGGCGGGATCGTCCGCGATCTTCCGGGTGTAGATCGTTGGGTACAGAACCTGGATATCCGTCCCTAGCTCATCCATATGCCTGAGCCTTGCCGCGGTGTCATGCAGCTCGCGTGAGTCCTCGGAGGTGTCGGCTCCGATATTGACGCGGCGTGCCTTGATCTTGCCGTCGATGATCCAGTGAAGGCGCTTGGATTCGCCTTCCGTGGGGGCCACCGTTACTGGCTTGTATTTTGCGTACTCTCCGTCCATGAACGCCCAGGTCCGGTCTGTCTCGATGACATGGGCGTCGGCGTCGATCGTCAACGTCTTCTGTGTCGTTGCCATAACTCCACCCTCCGCCGAAACTGGCATTGGAATGCCCTTGATTGGACCGGCGCCGAGCATACTACACTAGCGACCTGGGGCGAAAATCGTTCATTCTTGACACCAATTAGTGATTATGGTAACCCTGTCGGCGATTCGCCGTCGATATCTGATAATCCTCAGTGGACTTGCGTTGGTTAGGCATCCGAACCGCTGGCCGCGGCGTATTAACCACTGGTGACCCAGCCTTTGCACCAGCCACACGATAATTCCCCGGTTGGCCGGGGCTGGTTTTTGGTTACGGACCACGAGTCTACTTGACGATCTATCGCTTACGTCCCTCATCTCTGGAGTAATCATGAGACACAACTTTTTGCTCTCCGCACCAGTGCTCGCTCACCTGGTATTGGCGCCGGACCACGGGGACCAGCCGCTCCACCTCATCGCCGGTCAGCGCATCGCCGAACTGATCGAGGATCAATCCCCTGATGGTGTCGTCGCTCGGCATTGTCATCACAGGTTTCCTATCGGTGCCGGACCGTCTGGGCTCTCAGTTGGGGCCAGGCGGCGGTGCGCGTACAGGTGGGCCTTAGCTGCCGACACCGTGCAGCATCTCCTGACGAACCCTGCTCTCGCCGAGGTGCTCGATCACGGGCGCCGGCTCAAGGCAGGTAATCCTCAAGCGGAGGTCGTGCGCGTCGAGGATTTTTTCCCCGCCATCCTTAGCGCTCAGGAGTGGGTAACGTTCTGCAAGAGCGGCGGCAAATCAGGCGTTCTATGCCCAGCGGGCAAGCGCACACATTTGAACGGTTACTGTTTCACGTCCTCTACTACGTGCCGTACAGCGCCCGCTGGTTGTCCAACAGAAGCTTGTCCACCAGGGCAGAGGGGTATTCCTGGCGCGAACGCAGCATCCCGCGCGGCACCTCAATCACGGATGTCCTGGAGGAACATCCCTGTCGGGACCTCGTGGCCTAGGCCAAGCTCTCGGGCCTTCTCATAGGCTACTTTGCCGACGGCGGCGAACTGCAAGCCTTGATTGCCAGTGTTCAGATAGAGCGTGATGTCGTCGCGAGACTCGCGTCCTTTAACGGCGCCGCTGACTAGGTCGGTGAAACTAGGGTACGGCGAAGCTCCGGATATCTCGCCCATCCGCGCCCGGGCTGGCGGTAGCCTTTTCATCTCCTCGTCGCTGCCGGCGACGAAGGCAACCGGACTGTGACCTCGGCCATATTGGATGCGCGGATCCTCCGCGAGCTTGGCGCCCCCTATCCCCTGCCGAACGATCACATCGACTCGCTGAAACGTGGCTTCGTCAATCTCAAATCCGCCGAGGTTGGTCACGTGCATACCTGGCTCGAGCCATTCGCCTCGAATGACCGGGCGCATGGCGTCCGTGCAGGTGGAGACGATATCCGCACCGCGCACTGCCGCCTCGGGGTCGTCGACCGGCTCCACTTCGATGTTGAGGGAGTCCATCATCTCAGCCGCGTAAGCGTCGCGGTTCTTCTTCGTTGGGCTGTACACCCGCACTTTCTCGATGGGCCGCTCGTTGCAGAAAGCCTTGAGGTACGCTCGGGCCATACCGCCCGAGCCAAGCATGCCGACAACCTTCGAGTCTTCTCGAGACAAGTAGCGGGCGCCGAGCCCTGCCCCTGCGCCAACGCGCATATGTTGGAGCTCACCGTCGTTAATCATTGCGAGCGGCTCGCCGTTGCGGGTGCTGAACAGGAAGATTAGCCCGCAGTAGGTGCCTGGCTCCACGCAATACTTGTCCTCGGTCCAGTTGCCGTTCTCATCCTCCGGCCACGAGATGATGTCCGATTTCATGCGGATGGCGAAGACGCCGAGATCGCGGCTTGCGCCCTCCATCGTGCCCCAGCGGTAGTAGTCATCGTCGCGCCCGGTGGGCACGTACATATCGATCCGCGGACGATGGATCGACGCGCCGTCGACAAGGCCGCGGAACGCTTCGTCCTGGGAGTCGATCGCATCGCCGATGCTGAGCACTCGCCGGACGGTCTCGTTATCGATGAACAGCATGAACGCCCCTTTGCTTGAGCGCCCGAGGCTCAGTCCCCCAAAGAGCGCGCTTTCGAAATTCGGCGCCAATGGCATCAGCGATGCACAATCTTCTTCAGCGCGAGCCGACTATAGCACAACGCTGTCTCAACATAGCCAGGCCTGACGGCGTACCCGGCTGTCAGGATATGGTCCAGCAAATCGGCTGGGCCTAGTTGTGAATTGGTCGGGGTGCCCGGATTCGAACCGGGGGCCTCGTCGACCCGAACGACGCGCGCTACCGGGCTGCGCCACACCCCGACATACGGTCGACTCCCACTAGGGGGCCGCTCCTCCCGCGTGCTCGCGGCCACGCCATACTACTATAGCCGACGAGGCGGCGCAGGTGCGGCGGGCCATCCAGACGCCAGGCTCGCCGCCAGGTGCGCTTCAAGCTCCCGTAGGTCCTTCAGCGACTCGACCGACTGCCAGAACGCCTTGCTGCGGTGTCCGGCGATCCGCCCTTCGCGCGCTAGGCGTGGGAAGAGGCTCGTCTCGTGGTCGCCCTCAACGGGAAAGTCGGTAAGCAGGCTCGCAGTCAAGACGTAGGCTCCGCCGTTGATCCAGTAGGGAAGGGGTGGCTTCTCCTCGAACCCACCAACGACGCCATCGTCGCCCACGTCCACGATGCCGAAGGGGCTGACCATATGCGTGAGCAGCAAGGTCGCCAGCGCTCCCGTGCGCACGTGCAGATCGACCATCGGAGCCAGCGGCTGGTCCGTGACCACGTCGCCATTGGTTCCGATAACCATCTCGTCGTCGACCCCAGCCTGGATGAAGCCGTTGCGAAATGCGCCTCCGCGGCCCAGTGGGGTCGGCTCCGGGACGCACTCCACCTGTAAGCCCTCGACGCGGGGCGAGCTGAAGTACGCCTGCACCACCTCGGCCATGTAACCCGTGAGCAGGATCGCGCGCTCGATCCCGTTGCTTCGAAGCCACCGGAGGTGGTGCTCCAGGATCGGCACCCCGTTCGCCAGCACCATCGGCTTCGGGCGATCGTCGGTCAGGGGGCGCAGTCGCTCACCCTTGCCGCCGGCGAGCACCAGCGCCGTCGTGACCACCGGCGCCGTCTGTGTCGCCCTCTTTGTGTTGGCTGAACCCGCCTCGCCTGCCATCGGGCGAGTCTAGTGTCGGGACGAGGCGACGTAAAGCATCAAGAGTACGTCGTTGCCCCGTCACAACCTCCCACGTATCCTAGTCAACCCATGAAGCAGACGCCTGCATACGACGTCGCGGTCATCGGCGCGGGTCCATCCGGCTCCCGCACCGCGGAGACACTCGCAGCCAGCGGCCACCGCGTCGTGCTGCTGGAGCGCGACCCCGAACCAGGCTTACCCGTCCACTGCACGGGGATCGTCAGCACCGAGTGCTTCGATCACTACCACCTCCCCAGCTCCCTCATCTTGCGCTCCGTCAGCTCCTTCGTCCTGCGCTCGCCCTCCGGACGCGGCGCTCCCGTGAAGCGCAACGCCACGCAGGCCCACGTTCTCGATCGCATCGCGCTCGACCGCCTGCTCGCCCAGCGAGCGGTGGAGGCCGGCGCCGAACTGATCACCTCCGCCACCGTGACCGCCATCGACTGGGACGGACAAAGCGTGCGCGTGCACGGCGAGATCGCCAGTCGCGAAAAGATCCTCGATGCGCGTGTCGCCGTGCTCGCAACGGGACACGGCAGCCGCCTCCAGCGCCACGTTGGGTTATCGACCCGCGGTGAAATGGTCAGTGGCTGCCAGGCGGTCGTCGAGGCGCCCGATGTGGACGAGGTCGAGGTGTTCACAGGCGGTGTAATGGGTTTCGGGGGCTACGGATGGCTGGTTCCGTGGAAACCGGGACTGGCCCTGGCTGGCCTGCTGACGCGCCGCGACACGATGGCGCACCTCCAGGCCCACATCGTCAAGCTCCAGGAAGCCGGACGCATCGGCGCCGTGCGGGAGTTGTTCCGCCTGCGCGCCTTGCCGCTGGGCGTTCCGAAGCGTTCCGTCGTAGATGGCGTACTTGGCGTAGGCGACGCGGTGAGCCAAGTGAAACCCACGAGCGGCGGCGGCATATACTACGGCCTGCTCGGAGCCGAGGCGGCGGCGTTAACACTGACCGAGGCACTCGCGGCGGGCGACGTTTCCGCGGCCGGCCTAGCCGCCTACGACGAGCGCTGGCACGCGATGTTGGGGCCCGAGATACGCCAGGGCTACGCACTCCGCCGCCTGCTGGAGCAGATCCCAGAGCCGGTCGTCGAACAGTTCCACCGGCTGCTCAGCGTCCCTGGTCTGCGGCGCATCCTCACGACGCCCACGTTCGACTGGCACAGCGGACCGCTCACCAGCGTCCTCAACCGCATGACGGGGCGCTCCTCGGGCCGTCAGCTGCAGACGTGGTAGCGCCGGTACGTTTGACCACGCCTTGACCATGCCTCCCGCATTCACCGGCAGCCCGCAGCTCTCCGTCGTCCTGCCCACGTACAACGAAGCCGGCAACGTCGCCGCGCTCATCGACGGCATCCGAAGCGCGATGGGCGGCACGTCCATCGAGATCATCGTCATCGACGACAACAGCCCCGACGGCACGCCCGGCATCGTCCGCGAGCTCGCCGCGGCCGACCCGCGCGTCCGGTTGATCGAGCGCGCCGGGAAACAGGGCCTCTCCAGCGCCGTCTTCGCGGGGGCAGAGGTGGCCGAAGGCAGCTACGTCGCCGTGATGGACGCCGACCTCTCTCACGACCCGGAGGAGCTTCCCGACATGCTCGCGAAGGCGATCCAAGGCTATGACGTCATTATCGGATCGCGGTTTGTGCGCGGCTCGGCCAATCAAGGCCAGCCGTTGGTGCGGCGCGCCATGAGTGTGCTCCTGAACACCGGAGCCCGGCTCGTGCTCCAGCTCCGCCCGAACGACGTCCTCACCGGCTACGTGCTCTGCCGTCGCGAGCTGCTGACGACCATGCCCACGCGCTACTCCGCGGGTGGCTTCAAGTGGCTGATCGAATTGCTCGCCACCCAGCGGGGCATCCGCGTGCATGAGTGGCCGATCCGCTTCCGCAACCGGGAGCAAGGCTCTTCGAAGGCCAACCTGCAGGAGGTACTCACTTTCGCGATCCTCTGTGCCCGCCTCACCGCATGGCGCATCCTGCGAGTGTCGGAGAGATAGGGACGCTACTACCCTGGTTCTCTCCCCCGTAGTAAAGTCATCCCAAACCCATCAGGAGGCCCACCATGCCGAAGGTCAGCTCGCTTGGACACGTCGGCTTGTTCGTATCCGATCTAGCCAAGATGCGCGACTTCTACACACGGGTGCTCGGCATGACCGTCACCGACGAGAGCGCCGAGCGTCAGATGTGCTTCCTTTCGGCGCGGCCTGGCGAGGAGCACCACGAGATGTTCCTCACCGTCGGACGCGACGCAGAGGACGTCAAGGTCGTGCAGCAGGTGTCGTTCCACGTGGACAGCATCGAGGAGCTTCGCGAGTTCCACCACATCTTCAAGGCCGAGGGTGTCGAGATCGACTCGGTCGTCTCCCATGGCAACACGGCAAGCATCTACTTCCGCGACCCGGACCGAAACCGGCTCGAGGTCTACTACAGCATCCCCGTGGCATGGCCACAGCCCTTCCGCGTCGCCATAGACATCGAGCAATCCGACGAGTCCGTACTACAGCAGATCCACGACTCGACCTACGGTGCAGCCGCGAACGCCAAGTAGCCGGAGCCGGCCATGGCAGCGAGCAGCAGCGCTAACACGGGCACCGGCACGCACACCGTCCGCGGCGGTTGCTCGCTCTGCACCGCGCGCGCAACCGTGGCCACCGGATGTCGACGGCCGAGTGACGCGGCTGGAGCCGGGCCACGTTCAGCCACAGTCAGCTCCGCTCGCTGCCCAGCCTGCGCCGGAACGCACCGCACCCGACAGCGGACGTGCACCCCGGCACCGCAGCGCGATTCGGCGTCGTCGACGAGGAATGGATGGTGATCGAAGCACCTCGCGGCGCGATCCGCGTCAAAGCGCGCGTAACGAAGATCATCCCGACGGGCATCGTGTGCGTGCAGAGCGGCCGGTGGCAGGCCTGCGAGGCCTGGAGCTGCCGCGTACGACCCCTATAACGCGGACGGTGCCAACGCGAACACGTTGATAGGCTCGACCTGCAAGACCCGGTCAGCAGGCCCCCTGCCCCATCGGTCGTACCTCTGCCGCATCCGGCCCCTTCAGACACCAACGGCGCGCTAGCCCTTCCGCATCCTTGACCGTATACGGAACGTCGATAGGAACGTTTTGGGTACGTCGCGCCATGCCTGCACCTTCGATCCCTCGACGATGTGCTGCCACCGAACAGGTATTTCCGCGACGGAGAACCCAAGATGTCTCACGTTCGCTAAGACATCCAGGTCGAACGCCCAGCCTCGCTCGACGATCAGGGGGGCCATCGCGCGCCAGGCCGCGCGCCGGAACGCCTTGGCGCCACATTGTGTGTCGGAATAAGGCAGGCCGAGGAACAGACGCACCCATCGCCGCGAGAACGTCGAGATCAGCCGCCGCAGCGGTGGCTGTCGCGGGCCGACCTCCTCGCCGGAGAAGCGGTCGGCAATGGCCACGTCGTGAGTATCGAGCGCGCGAATCAACTTCTCCGCCTCGGGTGCACGCACCATGTTGTCGGCATCCACGAAGGCCAGGCGGCTGCCGCGTGCGACGGCGAGCCCCTCCCAGATGGCGCCGCCCTTGCCGAGCGCCTGCCGGAACTCCACAATCCGTATCTGTGGCGCCACGCGTGCCGCTTCCTCCACCACCTCCCTCGTGTTGTCCCGGCACCCGTTGAGCACGACGACGATCTCAAGCGCGTCTCCGTAGGTGCGCGAGAACTGCGCGGCGTACTCGTGGAGTGTAGGCAGGATACGGCGCTCCTCGTTGTACGCGGGGATGATGATCGATAGCTCGGGTGCCTTCTGCTCGGTCATGGCGTAGTGGTCTGCTCCGTTCGCTCGAGCTTGGCGAAGCTATGCAGCAATCGCTTCACGCCCGAATCGCCGACGAAGGCCACGGTGAGCTCGAAGTCGCTTGGTTTCGGTGTGCAATTCACCACGATGCCCTTCCCGAACGTCGCGTGCACCACTTTGTCGCCCGCCCTGAACGGCGCCGGTCCCGCCGACTGCTGAGCATCCGCCGCAGTCCCGCCCATCGCCATCGTGGTCTGCTGTGCCACATTCAGGCCGGCTGCACGCGCCGCGCTGCCGCGTCGCCGAAGTGCGGGTGCCTCCATCAGGTCGTGGGGTATGTCCATGAGGAAACGCGACGGCGGGTTGCCTTGGGGAGCGCCGGAGAGGCGCCGGCGGAACGAGCGGAACAGGTACAGCCGCTTGCGTGCCCGCGTCATACCCACGTACGCAATCCTGCGCTCCTCCTCCAGCTGATCCGGATCGTCCATGGACCGGATGTGCGGCAGCACCCCTTCCTCCATGCCGGTCATGAACACGGCGGGGTACTCGAGACCCTTGATCTGGTGCAGCGTGATCAACGTCAGGTATTGCTGCTCATCGTCCGCAATCGCGTCCTGCTCCGAGACCAGCGCCGCACTCTCGATGAACGACTGCAGCGATTCGCTCGCCGGGAGGCCGGCGAAATCGGCCGTCACCCCACGGAACTCGCGCAGGTTGTCGAGGCGGTCCTCGGCATCCGGATCGCCGGATTCCAAGAGAGACTGGCGATAGCCCGTACGGGACATCACCTCGTCCACGAGCGCCGTCAGCTCCATGGCGGCCGCGTCACCCCGCAGGCCGTTCAGCAGGCGAAGGAAGTCGGTGAGCTGCTGCCGCTGGCGGGCGTTGAAGGGCGATTCCACCGCACTCAGCGTCTCGTCATCCGCCAGGAGCTGCAGCGCTGTGTACATCGGTAGATCGAGCGAGCCGGCCCACGTCCGCAGATCATCCACCGTTCGCTTGCCGATCCCACGAACGGGAACGTTGATGACGCGCGTCAGGCTGACCTCGTCGAAGGGATCCTGCAGCATGCGCAGGTACGCGAGTATGTCCTTCACCTCGCGCCGGTGGTAGAACCGCACGCCGCCGACCAGCTTGTAAGGGACGCCGTGGCGCAGACAGGCCTCTTCCAGTGCACGCGACTGCGCGTTCACCCGGAACGTGACCGCGCACTGGCGCAGCGAGAACCCCTCTTCGCGCGTGAGGCGGTCCACCTCCTGGAGGACCATCTGGGCCTCCTCCTCTTCGGTGTACGCCTCCGCAACCACCACCGGCTTGCCGTCTTCGTTCTCCGTAAACAGCTCCTGCTTGAGGCGCTGGCTGTTCTTCGCGATCACGCCGCGGGCTGCCCCTAGGATCGAGCCGGTCGATCGGTAGTTCTGTCCCAGCGCCACAATCTTGGCCTGCGGGTAGTCCTTCTTGAAGGAAAGGATGTTCTTGATGTCGGCGTTGCGCCATGAATAGATAGCCTGGTCCGGGTCGCCGACCACGCAGAGGTTCTGGTAGCCACCCGCCAGGTCCCGAGCGATCTGGTACTGCGCTGTATTCGTATCCTGGAATTCGTCGACCATCACGTGGATGTACCGCTCCTGGTACTTCGATCGCACCCCGGGGGCACGCCAGAACAGCTCTACCGTCTTGGCCAGCAGGTCGTCGAAATCGACGCCATGGCTGCGCGCCATCAGGCCTTCGTACCGCGTGAACACGCGCTGGACGATCTCGTCGTAGTAGTTGGAGGAACCAGCCGCGAATCCCTCAGGCCCGAGCAGCTGCGACTTGGCCGACGAGATCGCCCCTCGCACGGTGCGAGGCGGGAAACGCTTCGGGTCGACCTCCGCGAGCTCCATGGCCTGCTTGATCAACGCGATCTGGTCGTCATCGTCCATGATCACGAAGTCGCCCGGCAGACCGATCGCCTCGCCGTCGCGGCGCAGGATCATGGCGCACAGCGCATGGAACGTACCGGCTGTGAAGTACTTCGCCTGCCCC
>CAZQVD010000057.1:0-11423 GCA_964596665.1 uncultured Dehalococcoidia bacterium | reverse complement strand
GATTGAGGTGTGCGACGGTCTCGATGATCGGCACACGCAGCGTGCGCCCACCCGTGATGGAGCGATAACCGATGGTGCTGCCGTCGGAGAGCGCCCTGACTCCGCCTGTAATGACTGCCGCGCGATTGGGTGGCACGATCACGATCAAGGCGCGGATCGTCGAAATCAGCACAAGGACGACCACGATGATTACGAACGCCAGCGTCGCCGGTGCAGCTAGGAATTCCATGAACGATTCCATGTGAGCCTCCGTCGGAGGAGTCTGAACTTCAGGGAAGCGCGGTGAGGTCTTGATCGGACGGCGCGACATAAGCGATCCCGTCCTTCATTTCGACCACCACCACGTTGCGCCACTCGTCAGCCGAGGCGTTGGATGCGGCACTAGTATGGGGAAGCGCTCGAAGCGTGTGGCGTCGACCGCCTCGCTTGATCGCCACATTCCCGGTAGAGCCACTACCCAACGGTAGCGTAATCTGTCCGGGAAGCCCTACGAAAGAGGTGTCCGCCTCCAGCATGCCGGTTTCCGTTCGTCGTAGGTAGCCGAATACGCGATTGACGAGGGAGCCGGAGATCATGCCTCCGACCGCGGCATACGTGATTGTAGAAGGTGCATCGGGCGCCATGCCGCTACGCGACAAGAGCCAGCCTACAGCGCCGAATCCGAACAAGGTGTAGATCACCGTTCGGATCGAGAAAATCTTGGAGGCCGTGTGGTGAACATCGGAGTCGGTGTCCACGTCGAGGTCGGTATCGATGTCGAAGTCGGCCTCGAGCTCGAGATCCACGGCATTGGTACCGAGCAGGTCGCCCAACACGGACAAGAGGAGGAGTCCACCACCGAGTACGACGCAGAATAGATAGGCTGCGTACATGAGAGACTCCGGTCGTGACGGTCCGAGTGGCTCTCAAAGGTAACGCGGTCCACGCGCCTCCAAGCCACTCGCTTGGTAATTCCTCCTCTGGAACTTGCCCTTCAATACGCGAAAACGGCCCGCGATCTTCAATCGAATGGATAGGCATTTCTACCGCCTTAAGGAGGGGTAAAGCGTGGTAGGTAGGGGAATGCGATGGGACATGGAGCGAGGGGCGGGCGAGTGGGTCTGCTAGCCGTCGGCGTAGGAGGCGGGGGTGGCGCTCGGGAGGCAGATTGGGACGTGGGGATGTTCAGACGGGCGGGTCGAGGTGGCCAAATGGCTCAGGCTGCCCGGGAGGGCGGTATGGTCGGTGCTGAGACGAGGTCCCGTTAAGTCGAAACCACAGATCGTCTCAAACGCCGTCCAAGGCATCGACCAGGCGGTCAATCTCGCTCGTGGTGTTGTAGATGTGGGTCGAGACCCGGATCGCATTGTGCCCGTCGCGCTGATGCTCGTCGATATGCACGGCACCGGTCTGCTCCAACAGTCTGACTGAAGCGATCGCGTCCGAGCCGGCCTTCTCGAAGATGGTCTGGCCCGGCGCACTTTGAGCACGCCGCCCGCTGAGCAACTCCACATCGGCGAGCCCATCTAGTCGCTGCTTAAGGTAGTCCGACAGGTATCGACACCGAGCTTCGATGCGTTCCAACCCCAACGTCGTCACGAAGTCGAGCGCAGAACCAATCGCTGCCCGCACCGGAAAGTCAGCGGTGCCGGGTGGAGCGTGCTGCGGCGCGTCTATCGTCGCATCCGGGGCGAAGGTCGTGACGATCTCCCCTCGAGACGCTTCATTCACGAACATAAAGCCCGTGCCGACCGGTCCCAGCATCCATTTGTGCAAACTCGCCGAGTACGCATCGCAACCGAGTGTACGCAGATGGACCGGAAACTGGCCGACCGCCTGCGCCCCGTCGACAAGACTCAAGAGCCCATGACTACGGGCCATGGCACAGAGCTCAGCTACTGGGTAGAGGTGACCTCCCCTAGTCACATGGCAAAAGGCAATCGCTCGTGTTCTCGGGCCAACCGCTGATGCCATTAGCTCAACGAGCTCGTCAGTTGGCGGTAGCGGGCTGGGTATTGGGACTTCTACAATGCGGACGCCTTCGCGGACCGCCCTGAGGTGCCACGGCCGTGACCCGGCCGGATGCTCTTGGGTTGTGATCAACACCTCGTCGCCGGGCCGAAGGCGCACACCATGCGTCTGCAGATGGAGAGCTTCTGTAGCGTTCCGCGTCAGTGAGATCTCGCCCGCCGTGACTCCGAGCAGCCCGCTGAGCCGCGGCATCACCCGCTCGGAAATCGCTTCCTGCAAATCGTGCTTCCCGTGCAGCGGCTCCTCTGAGATCGCCGCGTAACCGGCAGCGACGGCGTCCACGACTTGCCTCGGTGGCATGCCAAGACTCGCGTTGTTCATGTACGCGACTCCGGGGTCGATCATGAAGTCGGCACGGACAGCAGCCCAGGCTGCGTCATCCACGCCGTGCGGCTGTCGAAGGCCCGACCCTCTCTCCTCATCAGCGATGTCTGCACCGCACCTGCCGATGCCGAAGGCCAACGCGCCAGCCGCGCCCATTTTTAGCGCTGTCCTCCGAGTCAATCTCTCGGACATGGGCTTCTTCTCCCCTTTCTCTCGCTCGGGTCAGGCCTGTTGTCCCACACTCCTGTCACATCGCGTCGAGGCGACCCGGCTCCGTCCTTAAGCCACTACCTAACGTCTCGTCATTCTCCTGCGCCGCCAGCCCGCCGACAAGTGCGAAGTGCTTCACGCGGCTTATTCGGCGTCAGTAGCACGGTGTTGACCTTTGTGTCTATGCTGAGGAGTCGGCGCAATCTGGCGCTTGAGAACGTCGCGCTGCGCCAACCTTGTTGGTCCCGTTCGCTCAGGGGCGAGAACCCAGTGCAGCCTCCGGCTCGAAAGTTCCCTCAGCCAACCGTACGGGGCGCTAGCCACCGGGTCGCCCCGGCTCCCCTTGGGACCCGACGACGGGCTGGCGCACCGCGCTGGACGTTACCCCTCGTCCGATGCGTGGCCCCGATGAGGTTTTCGCTACCCACAGGCCCGAAATAGTTGGTGCAAGACCAGGCCCCCCAGCCTATGATGTATGCACTATGCGTCGACTAGTACTACTCACGCTGTTCTCAGTCCTTCTACCGTTTCCGGTGTGTGGCCAGTACGATCCGGTCCTCATCACGTTCCTGAATGTAGGACAGGGCGACGCGGTATTCGTGCGTGCCCCCGGAGGCGAGACCGCGCTAATCGACGCAGGTCCCGGTGTTGACGTCGCGTCCCTTCTAGGACGCCTAGGGGTGGAGCGTCTGGATCTCGTAGTGGCATCTCATCCGCACGCCGATCACATCGGAGGGATGTCGCAGGTTCTGCGCTCTTTCCCTGTTCGCTACTACATGGACAACGGCCAACCGTACACGACAGCCACGTACCACGCCGTGATGCAGGCGCTCCAACGCAATCCGGGGATTACGTACCTCGAAGCCGTACCACGCACGATTCAACTTGGATCGGTGAACATTCATGTCCTGCCGATGCCTCCCAAGCCTGGCTCCAACCCCAATAACAGCTCGGTCGGGCTCGTCGTCCAATACGGTGAGTTCAAGGCGTTCCTCTCGGGAGACTCCGAGCGCAGGGAACTGCGGCACTTCGTGCAGTCCGGGTCGGTGCCCGACGTCACGCTCCTAAAGGCTCCACATCATGGTAGCGATGATGCGGTAGAGGAGCAGTTCCTGATTGCCGCGAACCCCGAAGTGATCGTAATCTCGGTCGGCAGCAACTCGTACGGTCATCCGAAGCCGTCAGCGGTCTACAGGTACAATCAACAAGCAGACCAGCTGCTCCGAACCGACATGCACGGCGAGGTCAGAGTGTCGGGCTTCGAGGACGGGCGCTACGAGATCGCGCTGGGTGAATCCGTTGTCGCTGACGGAGTCGGACGGCCGAGTGAGCGACCTCTCGTCGTCCGACCGCCTATGGAGAGACCTCCCGTTCGCCGGCAGCTGGCCGAGCGGACGGACTCCGGCATCGCGATCAGCGTTTTCGCGGACGCCCCGGGTAACGACCATCAGAACCCGAACGGCGAGTATGCCATTCTTACGAACGGGTCGAGTACCGCGTTCGACATCACGGGATGGACGTTGTGCGATGCGGCCCGTCATTGCTTCACGTTCCCGCGGACAACAGGACTCGGGGTAGACGGTCAGGTTGTGGTCTACACCGGCAGCGGCCGGAGCGACGGAGTGCGGTTCTTCATGGGCAGTGGCCAAGCAGTTTGGAACAACAGAGGTGACACCGCGACGCTCTACAACGCAGCGGGGCGGGTGGTCGCGACTCATGTCTACTGAGACCGAACGCGTGGTTGTCGACCGGTTCGAGTCGGATGTCGCTGTGCTCGTGGCTGACGATGGTTCCGTGCTGGAAGCGGATCGATCAAGTCTGCCTGCCGGTGCTCGGTCCGGGTCCGTGCTCGCGGTCATCCGCGATGGTGCCGGTGCAGTTGATTGGAGTTCGGCTCAGCTCGATGAAGAAGAGACTGCGCAGCGACTCGCTCAAGCCGAGTCAGTTCTGGAAGAACTGCGGAAGCGAGATCCGGGAGGGGACATCGTCCTTTGATGCGGTCCTTCAGCAACTCATCTGCGACCCGGGCGGAAGTAGCGGAGCACGCGACGCTGGACAACGCGTTGCAGTAGGACGAGGTTGCCCAAAATCAGGCCCTGAGCGACCCGCGCGCGCTGCAGCCGTGGGTAGAGATATGGAGTGCAGACTTGCTGAGCGAAGTTGCTGACGATCGGACCGTCGTCGAAGCGGCACTGGCCGGTCTGTTCTCTGTTGAACGCCAGGCGGCGGCAAAGGCGCTTGCCAGCGCTGCCCGTTTTGAACACGTGGGCGAGGGCAGCGTGCTCGTGTCCGAGGGCGAGCGGGCCGATGACCTATTCGTGCTCTGCACCGGGCGGCTGCAGGTCTACGTCAAAGGTGCGCACGATGAACTGTCTGCGGTGGCGGTCATCGACCACGCTGGCCAGGTCGTGGGCGAGCAGGCCTTTCTTGGTGAGCGGAACTTTCGCAATGCGACGCTGATTGCCCTGCGGTCCAGCCGGATCGCGCGGATCCCCGGCGCGCTGTTTCGCGAGCAACTGGACCAGGACGCCGCCGCCGTCGAGCGGCTATCCAAAATCGGTGTCAAACAGCTCGAGCACCGGCTGAACGCACTGGCCCTTGAGCTGGGGGGGCTGGTCAGTGATCGCGGTCTCAACCCGGTCGTCACCCGGCAGTTCGACGTGGGCACGCCTTTGTTCAAGGCCGGTGATCCGGCCAACCTTGCCTTTCTGATCATCGGCGGGCAGATCGCCTTGACCAACCCGCAAAGCGGCAAGACCGAGGAACGGGTCGGGCGCGGTCTGGCGGTTGGGGTCGAGGAGGTGCGGACCGGCCAACCCCACGGCCTGCACGCTTACGCGATCGAGCCGACCGAAGCGGTCGAGCTGCACAAGGACTTCGTTCAGCAATGGCGTGGATCGGACGCGCTGGGCGAGCATGTGCTGCGAACCGGCCAATTTGCACCGCGGACGCAGAGCAAGCACGTTGCATTGACCTCGCTGCGCCAGGAGGCGGGCGAAGCCTGTGTCACCACCGATTATCTCGGTCAGAGCGGCGATGTTATCCGGGTCAAATACTACCCAAGCCGTCGGCACACAGACGCCCTGATCAACACCGCAGACGCCAGCCGCGGTCTCACGGTGAAGGCCCCGCAGGGTGAGGGTTTGCTGATCCTCGACCCCGACAGCGGCGAGATCATGGGCTTGTCGGCGTCGGCCAATTGGTCCGAATTGCCCCGGGCCATGGACCTGCTACTCGACCGTCGCAGCCTGAATGCACTGCAGCAGCAGGCGCTGGCTGAGCACGGTCGCTTGCTGGCTGAGGATCAGTCGGGTGAAGCGCCTGGCCCACGCGGCATGATTTGCTCGTGCAAGGCGGTCATAGCGATCCAGCTCCAGGATCTGGCGCGCGAGGGTGCCAGCGTCGAGGATATGATTGCTCAGACCGGGGCCGGTAGCGTCTGCGGTGGTTGCCGGGACTTGTTGCCGCTGTTCACCAACACCGAGACCGAGACCTTGTGCTGGATCGAGCCAAGGCCGCTACCCGGCGGCCTGGTCCAGGTGCGCCTGCACTATCGGCCCGCTGAGGGTGGCGCCAATACCGAGGCGGCCCAGGAAAATCCAACCCGGTCGGTGGCAGTCAAGCCAGCGCAGGCCGGGCATTTCATCCGCGTCAGCGCCATGGTCGATGGGCAGTGGCTGCAGCGACCCTACACGCTGAGCAACTGGGATGAGACCAGCTACGAAATCACGGTCAAGCTAGAGGAACGCGGGCAGTTCTCCGACTGGTTGCGGCGGGCGGTTGCTGGTGATCTGGTCAAGGTCGGCGCGCCCGAAGGCCACGACTATGGAAGCGCAGACGATCCCAGATCGCTGGTGTTCATCGTCGCTGGTATCGGCGTTACCCCGGCTTTGTCCGCGGTCAACAAGCTGCTGGGCCAACGCCCGATCGAGGTGCGCTACGTCTATCGCGACCCGGCGACGGCTTCAGGACTGGAGATGCTGCGCGCACGATCCAACGAAGGTCATCTTACGTTGCGCGAGTTTGCAACGGCGGAGCAGGGCGGTCGCCCCAGTGTGGAAGACCTGACGCGTGATCTGGAGGCGGTGGGGCCGTGTCAGTTGGTGATTTGCGGACCGGAGCTTTTTAACAGCAAAATTCGGTCAGTGGTCGAGGACCGGGCCGGTATCGAAACCTGGGTTGAGGATTTTCGCGAGACCATCAGCCGTCGTCGTCGCGATGGTGAGGTGGCCTCGATCAGGGTTCCTGGCTTCGTCCCTGACCGCGCTCGGGATAGCCTGATCACACGCAAGTCGCCCGGGACGATGGAGGAAGAGGCTGAAGACTTCCTCCGCGAATACTACTGTCATGAGCGGCCTGATGATGACCCCCAACCTCGGTTCGATGCAGTGGGTGAAGCCATCGCGAACGAAGGCAGTTGGCACAAGACTGCCGATGAGTTGGCCTATGCCGCCCAATTGGCTTGGCGCAACGCTCCGCGGTGCATCGGTCGCCTGCACTGGCGCGGCCTGCACCTACACGACGCGCGCGACCTGCGCGAGCCGGATGAGATGGCGCAAGCCCTGTTCGAGCACATGCGGTTTTCCTTCAATGGCGGCGCGGTCCAACCCGCGATCACCGTCTTTGATCCGGGCAGTACGGCGCGTCCTGCCGCCCGCATCTGGAATTCGCAATTGCAGCTCTATGCCGGGTATCGGCTGCGCTCGGGGCAGCAAGTCGGTGATCCGGCACAAAATGCGCTGACAGCCGCGATCATGGCGCTGGGCTGGGAGCCTGAGGGTGGGGATTTTGAGATTTTGCCGTTGGTGATCCAAGGCGGCGATGGTCGTGCGCATCTCCATGAGCTTCCCGAAGACTGTCGCCGGGAAGTGGCCTTGTCCCATCCGGGATACCCGCGCTTGAGCAGCATAGGACTGCGTTGGCACGCCGTGCCCTATGTCTCCGATATGCGCTTGGACGCTGGTGGGATGAACTACCCGTTTGCACCCTTCAATGGCTGGTTCATGAACACCGAGATTGCGGCCCGCAACCTGACCGACCGAAATCGTTACAACCTGCTCCACCAAGTCGGAGAACTCATGGGCTTGGATCGTGGCAGCGACCGAAACCTTTGGCGTGACAAGGCGCTGATTATGCTCAACGAGGCGGTGATCGGCTCGTTTGACCAGGCCGGGGTGCGGCTGGCGGACCATCACAATGTCGCCCAGGACTTCGTCGAATTCTGCCGCACAGAGCAACGCGCGGGGCGCGAGGCCTTTGGCGAGTGGATGTGGCTGGTGCCGCCGGTGTCCGCCTCGCTGGCGCCGTTTTACCAGCAGCCCTTCGCCAACATATCGGTCAAGCCCGCCTATGCGCCGCAACGGCCGATCTGGAAAACGGACCGAGGCTGGAAAACCGACTAAGGCGCCTTACTTGGCGCGGTCGAGGCTGCGCGAGTGCCCGCGTGTATGCGGGCTTTCACCGGGGAAACTGCGGCGGAGCTGGCCAGACGGACGGCCGTAGAGCAGTTCGAGGAACCAGGCTTCGTGCTCGATTTCTTCCTTCAGAATGTCTTTGGCCAAGTCGTAGGTTGCCGGGTCCTTGCCTAGCGTAAGGTTACAAAGCCGGTTCCAGTTGACCACCGCGCCTTGCTCGGCCTTGAGGCACATTTTCAGGATATCTTCGATGGCGAACGGCTGCTGGGGCAGTTGCAGGAACTCGCAGCCCGACATCTTGATGAAGTCCTGCGCGTCACGGGGCAGCGTGCCGCCGAGCTCGAAAATCCGCTGGATGCAGGACTCATAGTGGCTGAGGTCCTCCATGCGGGCATCTTCGATGATGCCCTTGATGTGCTCGCCCTCGGGTCCAGTGCAGTGCGCGCGCAGATTAGTCAGATAGTAGTAGGCGGTGAATTCGACCGATGCGTTGTGGATGAGCGTACGTAGGATTTCGTCCACATCGGCACCGTTCTTCTTGAGCACGTTAATGCCAACAACCTGATATTCACTCTTCCTCATGATCAATTTTCTCCACGTTAAAGCTTGCGTTGTCTTGGGCCACAACGGGCTCAGGCTTGGCGGGATAGCGGCAGGGAGAGGCAGGTTGCGCCGCCTTCGCCACGAAAGCTGATTTCCTGCCCGGGATAGGTGTGTACACGGCACCCCGCGGCGGTCAGCAGGGCTTTGGTTGTTGGCAGGCCTTCGAGCATCACCACCTCTCGGGGACCAAGGGCGAGGACGTTGCAGGCCATGTTTTCGTATTCGTCTTCGGGGACCGCCAGCCTTTGGATCCCTCGAGAATTGAGAACCGCAGCGAAACTGTCTGGGATCGACGGTGCGTGCACCAGCGCCAGGTCAGCATCGAGCGGCGAGATGATCATCATCAGATGGAACACGTCTTCTGGGTGCCGGGGTTCGGGTAGGGGAATGACCTCGACATCGATATCTGAACCCAGCATCGCCTTGAGCTGCTTGATCCCCTGATCATTGGTCCGAACACCGCGCCCCACGGCCATCGATCTCTCATCGAGCCAGATCACGTCACCGCCCTCGATCACACCTTCGCCGCCAACCTCGCCAAGGATCGGTAGGCCCAACTGGTCCCGCATCAGGCCAGCGTTTAGCGCCGGTTCAGCGTTGCGGCTGGACCGTCCCATGTTGCACAGCACCAAGCCTTTGGGCGTGACCACGGTTGCATCGCGGGTATAGACGGCATCGAGGGTGAGATCGGCTGGGCCACCGAGTTCGACGACCTCGGCCCCGACGCCTGAGAGCAAGGCCACCAGGGCCGCGTGTTCGTCCTTCGCCCGGGCAAGATCTGGCGCGCCGCAGTAGCGCAGGCGCTGCCACTGTTCGTCAATTTTCTGCTGCGAACCGTAGGCGACACTGGGCGTGCGCACGGCGACCTGTCGAAGTCGGCCGTACTCGTTAGCGATCATCTCGAACCTTCTCTCACCAAACAGACAGCAGACAGACAGATAGAAAGGCAAAAAAACCATTAAGAATAGAGATGTTTAGGTACTCTTAGCAACCGAAGAGCCTCGCCGCCACCGCCGTGGCAAAGACCGGCGTTCGCGCGGGCAGAGCCGGTCACAAGCGCACAGCTTCGGGGGTTTTGGGAGCCGGTTAAGGGACCATCGGCAGGCTTGGGGCGACAACCGCTCGATAATGTCATTTCAAACCGGGAGTTCTTGCTTTTCCCCGCTTTCATGATCAAAGTCGAGACTTGGGATAAAGATGAGGTTTTCGCTACCCACAGGAGTCGCCGTCAAGGTCAGCTTCGCGACGACGTAGCCGGCCGGCCGACAATTGTGTCGTCTCCACAACACTTTTCAGCAAAAACCGCCCTGTGCCGGGGCGAGTCTCGCCAGCCGACTGGCGTCCGCTCTCACGTCCGCTAGAATACCTCATAGCCGTCTCCATACCCGACGCCCAGACCCGCTGAAGTGAGCTTCGTCCACCTCCACACGCACTCTGAGTACTCTCTCCTCGACGGCGCCAACCGCATCGGCGACCTGGTTAGGAAGGCGAAGGAACTGGAGATGCCCGCCCTGGCCCTCACGGACCACGGCTGCATGTTCGGAGCGTGGCACTTCCACAAGGCCGCGAGCAAAGAGGGGATCCGGCCGATCGTCGGGATGGAGGCCTACGTCGCTCCGGGCGATCGCCGCGACCGGTCCCGATCTGGTCCCGGCGAGCGAGCGTACTACCACCTGGTCCTGCTGGCTCGCGATCTGGAGGGGTACAAGAACCTGGTGAAGCTCTCCTCCATCGGATATACGGAGGGCTTCTACCACCGCCCCCGCATCGACCGTGAAGTGCTCGCAAAGTACGGCGACGGCCTCATCGTGTCCTCCGCGTGCATGGCGAGCGAGGTCTCGCGCCACCTGATGGCGGATAACTGGGCGGGCGCGCGAGAGACCGCCGCATGGTACGCAGAGCTGTTCGACGGTCGATACTACCTGGAGGTGCAGGCTCACGATTCGGAGGGGCAGGACGCGCTCAACCAGAACATCTTCAAGTTGGCTGACGAACTCGGGTTACCGGTAGTCGCCACGAACGATGCGCACTTCCTGCATCCTCAGGACCACGAAGCGCACGACATCCTGCTGTGCATCGGCCTGGGTAAGGATCGCGACGATCCCGCGCGCATGCGCTACGACGAGGGCCTCTACTTCAAGAACGCCGAGGAAATGGCGTCACGTTTCCCGGATCGCCCCGACGTCATCGAGAACACGCTCAAGATCGGTGACGAGGTCGATCTGAAATTCGAGAAGTCCTACCTCCTACCGGCGTTCCCGCTGCCGGAGGGGCACACGGATGAAGACGACTTCCTCGAGTACTTGGCGCTCCAAGGAGCGAAGGCTCGGTACGGGGAAGTGCTGCCGCCCGAAGTGCAGGAGCGCTTCGACTACGAGATGGGGGTCATCAAGGGCACCGGGTACGCCGGTTACTTCTTGATCACGGCCGACTTCATCCAATGGGCGCGTGACCAGGACATCCCCGTTGGCCCCGGCCGTGGCTCCGCCGCGGGCTCGCTGGTGGCATATGCGCTCGGCATCACCAACCTCGACCCTATCGAGTTCGATCTGCTCTTCGAGCGCTTCCTCAACCCTGAGCGGATCTCGATGCCGGACATCGACATCGACTTCTGCTACGAGCGGCGTGGCGAAGTGATCGAGTACACACGCCAAAAGTACGGCAAAGAGGCGGTCGGACAGATCATCACGTTCGGTACGATGAAGAGCCGCGCCGTCATTCGCGACGTCGGACGCGCTCTGGGCTTCGAGCCCTCGGAAACCGACCGCATCGCGAAGCTGATCCCGAACCAACCAGGCCAGGCTTTCACGGTCCAGGAAGCGGTCGACGGGCTCAAGGAAGTGAGGGACTTCTACAAGCTCG
>CAZQVD010000056.1:0-11910 GCA_964596665.1 uncultured Dehalococcoidia bacterium | reverse complement strand
TGCTCCACGAGCTCTTCCCGTCCGGTCAGGAAGGCAAGATGCAATACGAGGTCGCGGTCATAGGGTAGTTCGGCGACAGACACTGAATCTTGTCAGCCTGGCTCTAGGCCCCTACGGCCGCGAGCTTGGCCCGCAGCGGCTCGATCATCCCCTCAGCGAAGTCGGTGGCCAGCAGCGAGAAGGCCCCGGAGCCCGACGGCGCGATGTTCAGCACCTCCTAATCCGCACGCCGGCTAGCCACGAGGCATCACGGCGTGCAGCGGTGTAACCGGCCTCACTCCTCACGGCCCTGCCCCTGCCCGGGCGTCTGCTGTTCTGGCTCGTCGCTACCATCACCTTATTCGCGTCTAGTGGGGTACGCCTGAACCTACGACAGCCTGAGCCAAGTCTCGGCGCTTGCAGAAGTCCCTCATGCAACGCTACAGTTGTTCAGCGCCGCACGCGACCCTGAGGAGGTGTCACATGGCCGAACTCGGCAGGCTCATCACCGCCATGGTGACACCGTTCGACGCCTCCGGCGAGGTCGATTACGCACAAGCAGGGCGGTTGGCCAACGCGCTCGTCGAGTCGGGCAGCGACGGCCTCGTAGTCACCGGCACTACCGGCGAGAACCCGTCGCTGTTCCACGAGGAGAACTACCGGCTGTGGGCCGAGGTCAAGCAGGCCGTCGGCGATACGGCGGCCGTGATCGCCGGCTCCGGCACCAACGGCACCGGAGAGGCGGTATACCTCTCGCAGGAGGCGGAGCGCGCGGGCGCCGACGCCTTGCTGCTGGTGGTGCCCTACTACAACAAGCCCACGCAAGAAGGACTCTACCGTCACTTCAAGGCCATCGGAGAGAGCACCCCGCTACCTAACATCCTGTACAACGTACCGTCGCGGACCATCGTCAACATGACCACCGAGACCACGCTTCGACTGGCGCACGACGTCCCCAATGTCATCGGCATCAAGGAGGCATCTGGCGACTTCGCCCAGATGGCGGAGATCGTCAACGGCGCACCCGATGGCTTCCGCGTCTGGAGCGGCAACGACACGGATACTTTCGGCCTGATGTGCCTCGGGGGCTACGGTGTCGTGAGCGTCGCGTCCCACTTGGTGGGCCTGCAGATCAAGCGCATGATCGAGCTGACAGCCGACGGACGGCTCACCGAGGCCGCCGCTGAGCACCAGCGCTTACTGCCGATCGCCAGGGGCCTGTTCGTCATCACGAGCCCCATCCCAGTGAAGTACTGCCTCAACAAGGCGGGCTTCGACGTCGGCGGTCTGCGTTTGCCGCTAATCGAAGCCGACCCCAAGACCGCTGCTTACCTCGACGACCTCTTGGCGGGCTATCACGTGGATCTGCCGACGGGTAGCGCCGTCTGACTATGCGCCTCCGTTTTGCTACGGCACCTACACTAAAGGTCGCGGCGTTCGTCGCTCCGGCGTAGCTAACGCCCGGTGGTATGCGGGTGCAGGGTTACCTCCCTGGCGTGCGAAGATGCTCAGCAGCATGCGCGTCATCTCGTGGAACATACGCGCCGGCGGAGGAGGTCGCATCGACTGGCTCGCGGCCGCCATCGACGGTTGGCAGCCCGACATCGTGGCGCTCTCCGAGTTCCGCGCCACGCCTGCAAGCGACTGGCTAGCAGAGGCCCTCGCGGACATAGGGCTACAGCATCAGCTCACCACGGCCGACCCTAACGCTCCCGCGGTCAACGCGCTGTTGCTCGCGTCACGGAGGCCCCTGACCCCCGCAGCCTTGCGGCCTCAGCCCCAGCAAAGCAACGAGCCCTGGCAGCCATCGTCGATGAACCGGAGCCGCTGCTCGTTGTCGCGGTCCACGGCCCGCTTGGCGCCAGCAACCTGCGGCGTCCGTTCAACCGGCGGATCCTGCGATTTCTGGTACGCTGGCGCGGTCGCCCCGGCGTACTGGTGGGCGACGCCAACACAGGCAGGCGAGGAGTCGACGAAGAGTCGCCTGTGTTCAACGCGGAGGACGATGCGTGGATGGACGGGCTGCACGCTGCTGGATGGATCGACGCCTACCGCTATCTCCACGGCGACCGGCGCGCATACATTTGGTACTCGCTCAACAAGGGGAACGGCTTCAGGTTCGACCACGCCTTCGTCCATGAATCGCTGGTCTCGCGGGTCAGCCGCGTCCGCTACGACTGGGCCACGGCAGACGGAGCTCGCGACGGCGCACCGAGCGACCATGCCGCTATCGTCGTGGATCTCTAGAGCACCAGCATAGCCAGGCCGGCGATTATCGTCCCCAGGGACACGATCGCACCCGTCAGCACCTCGGACCCACCCGCACGCCGCAGCATATCGCGCGTGAGCACTGTCGTCGCTGCCGCGGCAGTCGCTCCGACCAGCGCGAGCCATGCGCCGGCCTGCGCACCATTCGCGGCGGACGTCAGGCGGTCGAGCGCGGCATCTTCGCCGAGGTACGACGAAACCGTTGCCCCAAGCGCGATCCCCAGGGGCAGCGATACCAACAGCCACGCTATCTCACCCTTCAGGAAAGCCATGCACTCTCACCACGGGTGCTCACACTGATAAACAGGCCCGCTCGTGCCGGAATAGCGCGAGCGAGCCTGGCTGCCCTCTATCCTGACTGAGGCCTAGCGGCGCTGGAAATCACGGCGCGGGCCGCGATCGCCGCCACGTCCGCCACGATCGCCGCCACCGCCGTTGCGGCTGGCAGGGCCTGCATTTGCCTTCACGTCCTCGGGCGACTTGCCCTCGAGCACCGCTCGGCGCGACAGGTTGATCCGGCCCATGCGATCGACCTCAATCACCATCACGTCCACCTCGTCGCCCACCTTCACCACGTCCTCTACGCTGGGGACGCGAGTTGTGTCGAGCTCCGATATGTGGATCAGGCCTTCCTTGCCGGGAAGGATCTCGGCGAATGCGCCGAAGTTCATCAGGCGGGTGATCTTGCCGGAGTACTGAGTGCCGACCTCGATCTCCTTGGTCAGTCCCTCCACCATGCGAATCGCCTCGTCGGCGGCCTCGCCGTTGATGGCGCCGATGGTCACCGACCCGTCGTTGTCCACGTCGATCGTGGCACCGGTCGCCTCGATGATGCCGCGGATCGTCTTGCCGCCTGGGCCAATCACCGCGCCGATCTTTTCGACCGGAATCATGATGCGTGTCATGCGCGGCGCGTGCGCGTTCAGCTCGGACCGCGGATCGGCCAGCGTGCCCAGCATGTGGTCGAGGATGAACGCGCGCCCGTCCTTCGCCTGGGCCAGCGCCTGCTGGAAGATGCTTGGCGTGATGCCCTTCACCTTGATGTCCATCTGGATCGCTGTGATTCCTGCGGACGTTCCGGCGACCTTGAAGTCCATGTCGCCGAAGAAGTCCTCGACGCCCTGGATGTCGGTGAGCACCTGGAAGTTGCCGGCCTCATCCGTCATCAGCCCCATGGCCACGCCGGAAACCGGCGCCTTGATCGGCACGCCAGCGTCCATGAGCGACAGCGTGCTGCCACAGACACTACCCATGGACGTGCTGCCGTTGGAGCCCAACGCCTCGGAGACGACGCGGAAGGCGTAGGGGAATTCCGTCTCGTCTGGGATCACCGGGAGCAGCGCGCGCTCGGCGAGCGCCCCGTGCCCGATCTCGCGCCGGCCCGTGCCCATGCGGCGGGCCTCACCCGTCGAATAGGGTGGGAAATTGTAGTGGTGCATGTACCGCTTGGCGTTTTCGGGAGCCAACCCGTCCAGCTTCTGTTCGAGGGTCAGCGAGCCGAGCGTGGCCACTGTCAGGATCTGCGTCTCGCCACGCTGGAACAACGCTGAGCCATGCGTGCGCGGCAAGAAGCCAACCTCGCTAGAGAGCGGGCGCACCTCGGTCAGCGCGCGGCCGTCCGGACGCTTGCCCTCGCCGATGATCTTGGCACGCACGGTCTTCTTCAACACGTCGTCGAAGGCCTTGGCAACCAGGCCCGCGCCCCACTCTTCGCCGAGTTCCGCGACGGCCTTCGCCTCGGCATCCTTGACGCCGGTGTTGCGCTCCCCGCGGCCCTCGCCCCGGTCGATAATCGACTCGATGGTGGCCTTGGACATGCCGCTCACCTTGCTCATCAACGCCTCGTCGATGGGCTCGGCGACCTTCACCGCGGCCTTCACCGGGCTGACCTCTGCCACGATGCGGTCCTGTAGCTCGATGACCCTGACATTGGTCTCCTGACCGATGCGCAGTGCCTCGAGAACGACCTCCTCGCTGACCTCCTTGGCGCCGGCCTCGATCATGATGACGGCGTCACGGCTTCCGGCGATGCTCAGGTCTAGCTTGCTGCGATCCAGCTCCTCCCACGTGGGGTTGACCACGTGCTGGCCGTCCACGTAGCCCATCCGCGTGGCCGCGATGGGGCCGTCAAATGGGATGTGGGAGACCGATAGCGCGGCGGATGCACCGATGATGGTCATGATGTCGGGCTGGTTGACGTGGTCGACCGACAGGATGGTCGAGATGATCTGCACCTCGTTGCGCATCCCCTTGGGGAAGCGCGGGCGCAGCGGACGGTCCGTGAGGCGTGCGGCAAGCGTTGCCTCCGTAGTCGGGCGTCCCTCGCGGCGGAAGAAGCTGCCGGGGATGCGTCCCGCCGCATACAGCCGCTCCTCGTACTCGATCGTGAGGGGGAAGAAATCCAACCCCTCACGCACACCGCCCATGACGGCGGTCACCAACACGACCGTCTCGCCGTAGGTCACCAAGGCCGAGCCGTGCGCCTGCTGCGCCATGCGGCCCGTCTCGATGGTCAGCGTACGGCCGGCCAACTCCATCTCATGCTTCGTGGACATAGAACGATACTCCTCTCACGCCCTTCTGGCGGAAAGAAGCCGATAAGCCGTCGGTGGGGAGGCTCCCAGATAGCGAAAGCAGCACCCGGAGGTGCTGCTTGTCGTGTTATCTGCGGAGACCGAGCCTGCCAATCACAGTCCGGTAGCGAGCGATGTTTTCGTTCGCCAAGTACCGGAGCAATCGTCGCCGCTGGCCTACCAGCTTCAACAGACCTCTGCGTGTCGCATGGTCCTTGTGGTTGCGGCGTAGGTGATCGGTCAGCCCTCGGATTCGCTCCGACAGGAGCGCAACCTGCACTTCGGTCGACCCGGTGTCGCCCTCCTTGTGCTGGTAGTCTCCGATGATTCGCTGCTTGGTCGCGGTATCTAGCATTCTTTTCTTCGCGGCCCGATTCCTGTTCCGCTCTCTCTTTGTTCCCGAACAGTATACACGGGCTGGTAGAACTATGCGCCTGCGGTTCGCTACGGCTCCGGACTAAAGCTGGCGGCATGAGGCCGCTCAGGTTGGACTATGCGCCTGGCGACTCAGGGCTAGAAAGCCCCGAGTCGCGGGAATAGTTTGCGGACGATTGTCTCTGAGCAACTGCGGATGGGTGCAGGGTTTCACTCTGCCGGGGGCGCAGGGTGTCCGCCGCAACCAAACGTCCCGCGAGCGGGCGGGTGGGAATGTCACGCTCGTATCGCCAAGCAGCAGGCGGGTGCAGGGTCGCACCCGGCCTCGCTACTGGGGGCCGTGCACGTAGCTCGTGTCGAGCTCGGCCTCTACCTCGGAGCTGCCGTGGGTCTCGGCGCTGAATGGTCCTCCCGGTTCGTCGTAGCCCGGGTAGAACGAGTCTTCCTGCGGCAGGACGATGCACTCGTTCTCCGCGGGGTCTCGGAACGTATTCATCGGATCTCCACCGTCCGCAACGATGGCGATCTGCTCGTCGAGCATCCTACGGAACATGATGAGACCAATATCGGTCGTGTTCAGCGATTCGGTCGCGCGGTCGGTGATAGGGCTCTGGGAGACCCACGCCATGTGGTCCTGATTGAGCACGAGGTCCACGATGAAATTGCCGTCGCTGTCGTAGATCGGAAGGATCTCGGATGGAACGTGGTTGGAGTCGGCGGCGGTCTCTCCGGGCTTGGGGACGGTGCACATGAGGCGCACGCCCAGCGTCGTTTCGTCATCGATCGGCACTCGCCATTGGATAGAGTGCGCCCACTTGGCGCCGACGCGGACGAAATTGGGGAAGCCGATGGGGTGGCCGATCCGCCAGTCCGCGTGGTCCGCGTCGATGCCCTCGGTGATGCGGCGCTTGATGATGCCATACTTGAAACGGTCGAACCCGATCCGGGTATGAGGCTGGCTGAACTGCCTGTTCCAGGCACCGGTCCCGGAGGCCCAGTCGGGGTCCTCGCCCGACGCATCTCTGGAGTCGAGCTCGCGCCAATAGCGGCCGTAGTAGCCGTGCAGCCACTCGAAGTGCACCGGGTCCAGCGAGTTCTCCTGGCATTGGAGCCAGTTGCACGGTATCTCGGAAAAGGTGACCTTGCGGAAGATATTGTCCCAGACGAGGAGGTCCCATCGAGGCAAGAGGGGAGCCGGCCGCGGGCCCATATACGCGAAGATCAGGCCTCCGAGCTCCTCCACCGGATAGGCGAGGATCTTGATCTTGTGCTTGAACTGCTGGTTGGGCTCATTGGGCATCTCGATGCACTGGCCGTCCGCCCCGTAGACCCAGCCGTGGTAGCAGCAGCGGATGCCGTCGGGCTCGGGCACGCCCTGCACCAGGCTCGTGCCACGATGGGCACAGGCGCGCTGGGTCAGGCCGACCGCCCCGCTGCGCATCCTGAACAGGACCAGCTCCTCGCCAAGGACCTTGAGTGCTTTCGTGGGTGTCCTGGGGCTGAGGTCGATGCTGGCCGCCACGGGTTGCCAGTAGCGGCGCATGAGTTCCCCCATCGGTGTTCCAGGGCCGACCTGGGTGAGTCGTTCGTTCTGCTGGATCGTGAGCATGGGATCAGCCTCCGAGCCGGAATGATGTGGCGTGACCGGGCCATCATACCTCGCACCGTCAGACCAGCAATCGCCTCCGCCGCGCCACGATGGGGAGCCTGCCCAGTGACTGAGGTGGCGGTATTGTTGCTGATGGTGTTATCAAGGTTGCGATACGCATGGGGCCCTCCGCGATCTTCCGTTGCATCCCCAACGAACCTGCTCCGATCCGTTAGGGAGCACATGCCTACCCCCGCGGCCATGCGGCGTCAAGAATACGCAACCGCCGAGGCAAGTTGGACGTTATGCTAGTGAGGGAACATGCTCAAGATAGGCGACACGGCCCCGGATTTCACCGGCATGACCGCGGACGGCTCCACGTTCACTCTGTCCGATCATGCCGGGCAGAGCCACGTCGTTCTCTATTTCTACATCAAGGATTTCACCGCAGGGTGAACTATGGAAGCTCGTGGCTTCCGTGATCAGTTCGAAGCCATCCAGAACGCCGGCGCGATCCTCGTCGGCATCAGCGCAGGCTCCGCCAAGAGCCATGCGCGCTTCAGCGAGCGTCACTCCCTGCCCTTCTTGCTGATTGCCGACCCCAGCCGCGAGATCATCCGCGCCTACGGCGTCCAGCGCCGCCTGCGGTTCCTCCCGAACAAGCGCGTCACCTATGTCATCCACAAAACGGGCATCGTGCAAGGCGTCTTCCAGCATGAGGTCGCCATCGGCAAGCACGTCGACGAGGTCATCGAGGGGCTGCGCGCGCTCTGAGCGAGGCGTTCGTGCGCGACAGCCCGGCCGCCGTGCTATGGTGCCCGCGCATTCGTCACCCGGAGGCCACGCCCGTGAAGATCGCCCGCGTCGAAGCCACCACCCACAACGTTCCTGTGCCCGTGCCGCTGCTCGATGAGCCGGTCATGCGGCCTCTCGTTTTCTGTTCCGTGGAGACCGACTCCGGGATCACCGGCTACGGCATAACCGGTCCTATCCAGCGCCACGGTGTGCGTGAGTTCATCAACCGCGAGATCGCGCCGAAAGTGATCGGGCGCGATCCCTTCGAGACCGAAGGCATCTGGCACGAGCTGTTCATCGATCTCAATCCGCGCGCCCAGACCGGCGTGTGGAGCTCCGCCGTCAGCGCACTCGACATAGCCCTCTGGGACATCAAGGGCAAGGCCACCGAGCAGCCGGTGTGGCGGCTGTTGGGTGGAGCGCAGCAGCGGGTGCCCGCCTACATCACCTTCGGCCTGCCGGAGTATTCCGAGGAGCAGCTCATCGAGGTCGCCAACAGCTTCGTCGCGCAGGGCGAGGACAAGCTCAAGATGGTCGTCGGCGTGGCGGGCGACCACCAGGCATGGCGGGAGGACGCCACTCGCGTCTGGGCCGTCCGCGATGCGATCGGGGACGACGTGCAGCTCTCCATCGACGCCAACTACATGTTCCAGTTCAACAATGCGCTAAACCTGTGCAAGGCTATCGAGGGTGCAGGGGTGGAGTGGTTCGAGGAGCCTATCTGGGGCAATGACGCGCCGCTGCTCCACGATCTGCGCATGCGCACATCCATCCCGATCTCGGCAGGCCAGAACGAGGGCCATCGGTTCCGCGCCCGGGAGCTGCTAGTGCACGGTGCCGTCGACATCCTCCAGCCCAACGTCATGTACTGCGGTGGCTACACCGAGGGCGCGAAGATCGCGGCGATGGCTCAGGCCTTCAATCTACCCATCGCCAACGGCGGTGGCTGGCCTCACCACAACATGCACCTGCAGGCCGCCATGGCCAATGGATGGCGCGTGGAGTACCACTACGTCATGTGGAAATGTGGCGAAATGATATTCAGTGGTTGCATAGGTCCTGACAAGGGTTGGACAACTATGTCTGAGACACCAGGTCTTGGGCTCGAACCCAGATGGGATGCCCTCAAGGAGTGGCAGGAGTAGGCCAAATCTTCCTGGCTATCGTGAAGTCTTCGCAGAACGTAAAGGAGGCCCGACTCGATAAGCCGGGCCTCCTTTACGTAGCAAAACCAACCCAGGCTTACAGCGCGTCCCCTCCCCGCTCGCCCGTCCTCACGCGAACCACTTCAGCAACATGGCTGACGAAGATCTTGCCATCTCCGATCTCCCCGTCGCCACGGCTCCTAGAAGCCTCGATGATTGCATCAATCACCGTGTCCTGCATGTCGTCACTAACGACCGTCCTTACGAGTGTCTTGGGAACGGAAGATCGGCTCGCTACCGTTCCACTGCGACCGACGAAGACCTCAACGCCCCGCTGACGGCCTTGACCAGTGAGGTTGTGGTAGTAAAACCCCGGGCACCCAACGGCCTCAAGCGCCGCCGTCACCTGGTTCACACGCTCTGGCCGTACGATTGCTTCGATACTAATCATGCGATTCTCCTTGGCAGGCTACTCATTCACACGAGCAGATAACACAGTCCAAAACGATCGATCTGTCCCTCGTTAATCGGCTCCGTCACTGACATGTGCTCGTTCACCATGAGCCACAAGATCGAGCCCTTCATCCTCGCCACGCTCAGCTACGCGGAGTCCAAGGCCAGGAATCACATCCAAAACCTTCAGGATTATCAGAGTTGCAACCAAAGAATAGGCGGCCGTAGCAGCGACGGCTATGAAGTTAGCTTGCAACGCCAAGAAGTTGCCCTCGATCAAACCTTTTGTTCCACCTATCGCTTCCACCGCGAAAACACCAGTGAGCAAAGCTCCGACGATTCCACCGACCCCGTGAACCGCGAAAACATCAAGAGCGTCGTCAACCCCGGTGCGTTTGAACAGGTCGACGGCGAAGAAACAGATCACACCGGCGGCTATCCCGATCGCCAGTGCGCCCATCACACCGACAAATCCCGATGCTGGCGTGATAGCCACGAGGCCAGCCACGGCGCCCGTTGCCACTCCCACGGCGCTCATCTTTCCTGCTTTGAAATGAGAGATTAATCCCCATGTCACAGCGGCCGCAGCAGCAGCCGTGTTCGTGACGATGAAGGCACTGACCGCCACCGCATCGGCGGCGAGCTCCGAGCCCGCGTTGAATCCGAACCATCCGAACCAGAGCAAGGCAGCACCAAGCACCACATAGGGCACGTTGTGCGGCTCAACACCAGGGTTCCGGCGCTTGCCGACCAAGAACGCAGCCGCAACCGCGGCGAGTCCAGCATTGATGTGCACGACGGTCCCGCCAGCGAAGTCGAGCGCACCGCCTCCAGCGCCGTTGTCCAGATCCCCGATCCATCCGCCGCCCCAGACCCAATGGCAAACGGGAGCATAGACGAGAGTGACCCATAGGACTAAGAAGAGCATATAGGTACTGAACTTGAACCTCTCTACGAACGCTCCCGTGATAAGGGCAGGCGTGATGATGGCGAACATACCCTGAAACATTACGAACAACAGGGTCGGTATGTCGCCGCTCAGGTCATCTATACCAATACCGCGTAGGCCGATGAATTCGAGATCCCCGATGAAAGACGACCCCTCGCCAAACGCCAAGCTGTAGCCCCAAAGGACCCAGACTATGCTAGCTATACCCATCGCTACGAAGCTGTACATGATGGTACTGACCGCGTTCTTCGCTCGTACCAGCCCACCATAGAAGAACGCCAATCCCGGCGTCATCAAGAGAACGAGAGCTGACGCGGTCAGGATCCAAGCTACGCTACCCGTATCCATCGTGACACACTCCTTACTCAAAGTGGATGTTCCCATTCTGACGGTCGAATCTTGCGGCGGTGTTACTGATCGGTTACAAACGTGTTACAGGTTGTGCTGGGCAAGCCTGGCCCACGGGTAAGACGACGCGTACACTTCGCAGCGCCTCGTAATAGGCCTATCCCATGCTGCAAGTTTGCGCCAATGTCATCGTGCCCACGGTCCTTGTTGCTAGCTCGGGGGCGCTGCTCGCCCGCTGGCGGGGCCTAGAGCCAGGGGTCCTCGGCCCAATCGCCGTTTACTTGCTCAGCCCCGCGCTCGTACTAGACGGTCTCCTCTCATCAGAACTATCACCCCACGTTTCGTTCAGGGTCGTCGCTGCCGCGTCTGGCTCGGTCTCGTTGATGGTCATAACGGCTATCGTGGCAAGTATGGTGATCAGAGGCAATCGACCGCTCCGTAGCGGATTTACCCTCGCGACGGCTTTCGGGAACGGGGGCAATATGGGAATCCCGGTTGCGTTCCTTGCCTTTGGAGAGCTTGGGCTTGCAGTTGCGATCATCGTGTTCGTGACTCATGCCACCATCAGCTGGCCAGTTGGCATCTACATCGCGGCACATGGCCGGTCGAATGGCTCCGCAGCCCTCCGGCAAGCACTCCAGGTACCCACCATCTACGCCGTTCCGCTAGCACTAGGGATGCGGGCCGGAGGCTGGTCGCTGCCCGACCCGCTGTCCCGACCAATCGAGCTTATGGGTCAGGCCGCCGTTCCTGTGATGCTGGTCTTGTTGGGGTTCCAGTTGGCGCAGGGCATGGACATCGCCCGATGGCGCGGCATTGCCGCTTCGGCCGCCATCAGACTTGTGTTGAGTGCAGGGATGGCCCTTATGGCTACGGAGGTAGCAGGGTTAGAAGGAACCGCGCAACACACCGTCATCGTAGTTTCAGCTATGCCGACAGCGGTGTTCACAACGATTCTCGCGGCCGAATTCGATGATGAACCGCGCTTCGTCAGCAGCGCCATGGTCTTCAGTACCCTAATCAGCCTCGTGACGTTGACCGCGCTGATCACTCTCCTTCGCTGGTGGGTCTAATTCATGCGCGAACCAGAAACGGACCTGGAAGGAATGGACCAGCAGGCAGGGCGTTGACATTTGAGCACTAGCAGTGGGTGGCTACGCCCCGTCGCATCGCTCCGTTATCGCGAGTACCGGTTGATGTGGTTCGGTCAACTAGGAATCTTCTCCGCACTGTGGACTGAACAGGTCGCCCGGAACTGGCTAACCTATCAACTTACTGGCTCAGCGCTTCAGCTGGGATTGGTAAATCTCATGCGCGCGCTCCCGGTCATGGCCCTGGGACTCTGGGGCGGCGTGCTCACAGATCGGCTAGACCGCAGAATGTTCTTTCTAATCATCCAGGGGTGGAGCTTCCTGGTTTATGTGCTCATGGGTTGGG
>CAZQVD010000055.1:0-11933 GCA_964596665.1 uncultured Dehalococcoidia bacterium | reverse complement strand
CGGTGGCAGCTGGCGGCGGGCCGCCGGACCAGGACGAACTGGTGGCGCAGGCGGGCGCCGACGTTATCTCGTAGCGATTAGCTAGCCGCTCTCACGGATGTTGGCGATAGTCCGCCGCACGTATGCGGCATCGGGTGCCAAGTCGTGCAGCTCAAGATAGGTTTCCAGGTCGCTGAGCGCCGTCTCTCTGTCACCGAGTCTATAGAGGAGCATCCCGCGGTCGCGGCGGTGGCCCGGCTCCTCCGGCTGCAGCACAATCAGCATGCCGAGTGCGGCCACGGCCTGAGCCAGCTCCTCGCGCTGTACCCAGATGGCAGCAAGATTGCGGAGCATCCGTCCGAGGACCTCGCGGTTGGTGACGGGATCGAGGAACGATCGATCCCAACGGATGCTGTCGCTTATGCTCCTGAGCAGCTCCGCACATTCGGCCTCGGAGAGCATGACTCCCCGGTTGTAGGGGTCGATGAAGAGACTCCGGTCGCCAAGGTGGCGTACGAGGAAGTGCCCCGGCATGCCAATACCGACCAGGGGCAGGCCGAGACGCGCGCCGACCTCCACGTAGACGAGGGCCAGCGTGATGGGTATGCCGAGCCTGCGGCGCAGGACGTGGTGCAGCATGCTGTTGCGTGGATCGTAGTAGTCGGCCACGTTGCCCGCGAAGCCGACCTCGTCGAAGAGGTAGTCGTTGAGTACGTTGATCTTGGCGAGCGGCTCGTCGGCCAGCGGAATGCGGTCACGGACGGCAGCGGCCAGCGAATCCAGCAACGCAAGCTGTTCGTCGACGTCCACGTCCGGCTCGGTGTGTGCGGCAATGAGCAGGGCGCCGAGGGCAAGGTCGATCTGCTGATCCGGCAGGTCCGCTAGCTGGGTGAAGCGGTCAAGGGCCGACAGTGTCTCCACTGTTAGCCGCGCTCCTTGATCTCAGGGAAGACCCCGATGTTGGGTGCATGCTCGCGCCTCCACACCATGATGGAGCGTTCGAACTCGATGACGACCACGCCCTCCTGCTGGATGCCGCGGGTGCGGACCTTCACGATGCCCCGTCGCTCGTCCGACTGGGACGCGCGGATATCGAGCACCTCGGTTTCGGCGTACACGGTGTCGCCGTTGAAGAGGGGGTTTTGCAGGACGATGCGCTCCCAGCCGAGTGCGAAGCCGTTCTGGCGCACATCCTTGACGGTCAGGCCCGTGACGACGGCGATGGTGAAGGCGCTGTTGACCAGAGTCTTGCCCCATGGCGTGTGCTTGGCGTATTCGCTGTTGAAATGGATCTGATTGTCGTTGTTGGTAAGAAGGGTGAACCAGATGTTGTCGGTTTCGGTGATGGTGCGGCCAATGGCGGAGCGGTACACGTCGCCCACCTCGAAGTCTTCGAGGAAGCGGCCCTCCCAGCTCATTTTGATGGTCATCTGCTCATGCTCCTAGTGCGTGATGCTCGTCCGGCCTGAGCGTAATCATACGGCGGTCGCGTCGACTGGCGCTCGAAAGCGACGGTGGGGCGGTAGATTGCCTCCGGCATGGCGCGAGACTACCCTACCTCCATTCTCGGCCCATCCCTCCGATCTGAGGGTCCGGCCAAGGGGGTTCATGCATGCTGACGGCTGAAGAGAACAGGCTCCTGTCTGGCGTCGGTTCCGACATGCCCATGGGCAAGCTGCTCCGGCGGTATTGGCACCCGATCGCCGCGGCGGGGCAGCTCGACGAACGGCCTACGTTGGCGGTTAAGCTGCTGGGCGAGGAGTTGGTGTTGTACCGGGATCGCTCGGGCACGCTGGGCCTGATCGACCGCCGCTGCGCGCACCGCCGGGTGGATCTCTCCTACGGGATACCCGAGGAGAACGGCCTCCGTTGCATGTACCACGGCTGGATGTTCGACGAGTCTGGTCAATGCATCGAGCAGCCCTTCGAAGAGACTGTCCACCCCGACGGGCGGTTCAAGGAAAAGGTCAGGCTGAAGGCCTATCCGGTCGAGGAGATCGGCGGTCTTGTCTTCGCCTACATGGGCCCAAGCCCCGCACCACTGCTTCCACGATGGGACCTCTTCGTGGAGCGGAATGCCGTGCGGCAGGTGGGATTGTCAGTCATCCCATGCAACTGGTTGCAGATCGTAGAGAACGCGCTCGACCCGGTTCACGTCGAGTGGCTGCACGGGCGGTATGGGAAGTATGTCTTAGGCCGCAAGCCGAACCCCGATCCTGCGTTGCTGGCGTCGTTCGAAGCGTTCACCAGACGGCACCAAGAGATCGCCTTCGACGTGTTTGAGCACGGCATTGTCAAGCGCCGGCTCGTGGAGGGGGAGACCAAGGACGACGAAGACTGGGCGGTCGGGCACCCTTTAGTGTTTCCCTGCATGTTGCGCGTGGGCGGTGGAGGAGCGAACACATTCCAGATACGCACACCGCTCGACGATCACCACACGCTCCAGATGTTCTACTCCGCGTTCTTTGCCCCGCCGGGCGTGCAGGCGCCGCGGCAGGAGTCGGTGCCGTACTTCTGGCAGCCCGTATGGGATGAGGAGGGCAGGTTCAACGTGGAGACAGCCAACAACCAGGACATCATGGCTTGGGGCGGACAGGGCGCGGTCTCCGACCGGCCGCACGAGCACCTCGGCATGAGCGACGTAGGTATCATCCTCCTGCGCAAGCTGCTCAAGGAGCAGGCGCGCGTCGTGGAGGACGGCGGAGATCCGATGAACATCGTCCGGGACCCGGAGAAGAACGAGTACCTCACGCTCCCCCAGGAGCAGAACAAATACAATCGAGGGGCCTTCCGCAAGGATTCGTTCGCGAGCTCCGCCGCCCGCTACGGCCCCGCCGGCGAGCTCGTCGCCGAGATGTACGCCGCTTTCTAGCCGAAAGGAGCAGCCCATGACCTCGACGAGGGCCATCGACGTGCTGCTGGAAATCCAAGGAGTGCTTCCGTGAGCGGAAAGATTGCCATCATGGGGGCAGGCGCGCTGGGGAGTTACGTTGGCGCGTTCCTGGCCAGAGACGGGCGCGACGTCACGCTTATCGACATGTGGCCGGAGCACGTGGAAGCCATGCGCCGCCGCGGCCTGCGGGCCAGCGGCAGCCAAGGCGATTTCACGGTTCCGGTCTCTGCGCTCCACCTTACCGACGCTCAGCGCATCGGGCAGCCCTTCGACCTCGTCTTTATTGCGGTGAAGTCCTACGACACCGAATGGGCGGCCCACTTCGTCAAGCGCCACGTCCACCCCGATGGGGTGTTCGTTTCCCTCCAGAACTGTTGGAACGATGAGGTGATCGGCGAAATCGCCGGTGCTGGCCGGGAGATCGGCTGCATCGCCTCGCACATCGAGGTGGCGCTGTGGGAGCCCGGCCATGTCGAGCGAGGAGGGGCGGTGGGCCGCGATTCGGGACACTACGTGTTTCGGGTTGGTGCGCCCGATGGAATCGTGACGCGACAGGTAGAAGAGGTGGTAGAGCTGTTGGACCTCATCGACGGCGCCTACGCCACGGATAACCTTTGGGGCGAGCGTTGGGCGAAGCTTTGCCAGAACACCATGGGCAACGCCATCTCAGCCGCCACCGGCCTCGGAACGCAGGATCTCGCATCGGACCCGATCTGCCGGTCGATCTCTATCCATCTGGCGAAGGAGGCCGCGCAGGTCGGACTCGCCCTTGGCCTAGACGTTGTGGAGATCAACAACAAGCCTGCGCGGTCATGGTCGCAAGCAGACCAAGGCGAGGTGTTCGAGGAGCTGGCGGCTCACCTGGCTGGGCGGCTGGGACGGACGAACTGGAAGGCCTCCATGGCGCAGGACGTGACCAAGGGTCGCAGATCAGAGATCGACCAGATGAACGGTTTCGTCTCCAGCCGGGGCGTCGAAACGGGGATTCCAACGCCCTACAACGACGCCATCGTGGAGGTCATGCACGAGATAGACCATGGGGCGCTCGCCCCGGAACCATCCGTTACGACTCGGATCGTCGAGGAAGCGCGTAGGCGCTAGGGTGCGTTCCTTCGCAGCGCCACAACGGGAATCACGCGGTCGGTCTTGTCACGATAGTCGCCAAAGTGGGGACGCGCCTCGATCTGCTTCTTATAGATCCGCTCGCGCTCGGGGCCGGTGATCGACTCCGCCGTGGCTTCGTACGTCTCGCTGCCCACCTCGACCGTCACGGTGGGATGCGCCACCAGGTTCAGATACCAATCCGGGTGCGCGGGAGCCCCACCCTTGGTGGCGAACACGTAGAGGCAGTCCTCGCCCTGCAGGTAGGTGAGCGGGTTGGTGCGGGGGTGTCCTGTCTTTGCACCGACTGTGTTAAGCAACAGGATCGGCTGGCCCGGCCGGTTCGCCACCTTACCGCCGCTGCTTCGGAACTCCTCCGGTACCCCGGCGTTGTGGGTTACCCAATAATCCCTGCTGGTCATGGTTGAACGTCCTTCCCTACGCGGGTCCGAATGCCAGTTGGCTCCATGAACCACTCCTACGGCGGCCGCGATAGCACACGTCGTTGACCACCAATCCCTGGGTCAATACACTCATCGCGTATCGAACCGGGTTGATGTCATGGGCGCGTTCACAATCCATCCGATGCCCGCTGCAGGAGTCGCTATGTTAACCCAAGAAGAGAACGAGTTCTTTACCAGAGTTGGGCCTGGTACGCCGGCCGGAACGTGGCTGCGCCGCTACTGGTACCCCATCTGCCCCGTCACCGAGCTGACCCCCGAGACCCCCACCCGATACGTCCGGCTCCTTGGCGAAGACATGGTGATGTTCAAGGACAAGTCAGGCAACGTTGGCCTGCTGCGTGATCGTTGCTCGCACCGTGGAGCCTCCCTCGTCTACGGGCGCGTGGAAGAGCGAGGCATCGCCTGCGCCTATCACGGCTGGCTCTACGACTGTGACGGCAACCTCCTCGAGACGCCCTTAGAGCGCAACGAAGCGCTCGTAGGTCGCATCAAGCAACCGGCATATCACGCCCGCAAGTATGCCGGCTTGTACTGGGCGTACATGGGCCCCGATCCCGTGCCGGAGATACCCAAGTGGGACGTGCTGGAGCGCAAGGACGGACGGCTTGAGATCAACGTTTATCAGCCGATAGATTGCAACTGGCTCCAGTCCATCGAGAATTCTGCCGATCCCGATCACCGGCAGATCCTGCACCAGGAATACATCGGCAGCCCGAAGGGGCGCGAGCCTGCTCAAACCACCAGGGGACGGATCGACGACATCTGGGGCAACGACCTGGTGGAACTCTGGTACGGCGGCATCATGAAGGTTCGCCACTTCAAGAACGGGCTGAAGGATCAGCATCCGCTGATCCTGCCGACGATCCTTCGCCAGGGACAGGGGCTGCAGTTACGCCAACCAATCGACGACTACACGATCTGGGAGATCCGGGTCAACTTCAAGCCGAACAAGGACGGCTCGCTGCGCGAGGACGACGACGACGTGGTCGTGAACTATATCGAGCCGCACAAGGTGCCCGGGTACGGGTTACGCGCCCGGCCCACATACCTCATGGATCGCGTGGCGTTCCAGGACTACATGTGCTGGGAGACCATGGGTGCCATCTCGGACCGCGCCATCGAGAACCTCGGCGCCTCGGACGAATGCCTGGTGATGTTCCGCAATATGGTGAAGGCAAACATCATGAAGACTTTGGAGGGTGAGGACCCGGTTGGCGTGTTCCGTGATCCAGACCACGAGATGATCGACACGAAGCTGGCGGAGAATCTGGGAACACTGGGAGCTTCCGAGATTCCGGACGTTCCGTTCATCGAAGCAAACTATCCGCCGATCGTGCCTGGTTTCTACGCCAAGGCGCGATAGGCTGGAGGCGTGATATGTCCGAAGCATGGGAGGCCCGGGACGTGGCAGGCCGGGAGATGCAACTCTTCGTCGCGTCACCGGAGGGCGCGGGCCCGCGCCCGGCCGTTGTGGTGATCTGCCACGCCGGCGGCGTGGACGAGTTCGTCATGGAGATGACGCGGCGGATCGCAGGGGAGGGCTACGTGGGCGCCGCACCCGACCTGTTCCACCGGCAGGACCCCGCTGAGCGCAGCCCGCTTCGCCTTCTGGACGTGGAGATCATCCAGGACGTCGAGGCGGCCATCGCCCGACTCCAGGGTGATGCGAACGTGCGGTCGGACGCCATCGGCATCATCGGCTTCTGCCTGGGCGGCCGGGTCTCCTACATGATGGCGGGCGTGAGCCCTGAGTTGAAGGCGGCCGTTTCCTACTACGGTGGGTTCAGCCTCTCGAACCGCGCTGGCGATCCACCCGCCATCGAGAGGCTCGCCAATGCCTACTGCCCAGTCCTCGGCTTCTCCGGCGAGGACGACCAGAACCCATCCCTCGACGACATGCGGCAGATCGACGAGATGCTCACGAAGCACAACAAGCCGCACGAGATCTACTCGTACCCGAACGCGAGCCACGGGTTCATGGATTTCACCAAAGACAGCTACCGGGAGCCCGCCTCCACCGCCTCGTGGCCCGTCGCACTCGGATTCTTGGAGCGTAACCTCGGCAAGTAGCGGAGCACGCGATGCAGAAGCAGGTCGTTCCTGGTGACTACAACCAACTCTCTCTCCCCGAACGCGACCGGCGTTGGGCGCACGTGCGCGAAGAGATGGCCAAGCGGGGGGTCGACTGCCTCCTGGTGAACGGCAGCGCCGCCCGCTACAACGAGATGCAAGCGAACGTCCGCTACATCACCAACTACGCGGATCCGCTCTCCACTATGACCTACGCCCTGTTCCCGAGCAGCGGCGACGGCACCCTCGTATTGCAGATGATGCTGAAGCGCTCCAACCAGGCGCAATCCTGGTTCCATGACATCCGCCCTCGCGCAACGCAGCGGCTGCCAGAGATTGTGGCGGAGCGCTTGGGCGAGCTGGGCCTCACGGGCGGCACGCTGGGCCTCGCAGGCATGGCGTTCCGCGATGACGAGCAGTTCGGCATCCCCTGGAACGTCTACGAAGAGATCCGGGAGCGACTCCCCAACCTGCGCGTCGTCGACGTGAGCGACATCTTCTTCGATCTGCGCACCATCAAGACAGACGAAGAGGTCGAGTGCCTCGTGAAGTCCGCCGCGCTCTGCGACATCGCCTTCAAGGCGCACGTGGAGAACACGAGGATCGGCATGACGGAGCGTGAGGTTTACGCCGCCATGGTGCACGCCGCAGACGCCGCGGGAGCCGAGCCTCCGACGTTCCTCCTCATGAACTCGGGCCCCATGCCGCGGGAAGCGCTGATGGGCGACCCGATCCCCTCGGGGCGCATCCTGCAGCGCGGCGACGTCATCGTGAGCGAGATCAGCCCCAAGTGGGCCGGGTATCAGGCGCAGGGGCTGCAGTGCCTCACCCTCGGTGATCCCACGCCGGAGATGCGAGAGCTCGCCAAGTACGGCGCCGAGATCTTCCACAAGGTCGCCGACTTCCTGCGCCCGGGCAACGCCCTCACGGAAGCGCGGCACGCCGGCGACGACGTCATCGAACGCGCACGCTCGATGCTCGGCGGCCTGGCTGACGCGCTCCACCCGCTGAACAGCCCCGCCGGCATGGGCGGCCCGGACCCTGTCCCGCGTGCCACCGAGATACAACCGAACATGGCATTCATGGTGGAGATCGGGCCCGGCGGCAATCAGCCCCAACACGTCCACGGGGGCTACTGCATCATCACGACGGACGGCGCGCCACGCCACCTCAGCAGCATTCCAATCGAGGAGCGGCTGCTCACGATCGTGAAGTAGCCGCGGCTCTGATCAACAGCAAGAGAAGGTGCCCATGAACCTCGCAGGCCAGTTGGACCTCAGTCAGATGGAGATGGTGGAGGGCATCAAGAACTTCATCGAGAGCTCCGACATCAAGGAGCACAACAAGGTTTTCCTGCTCGCCGACACGCGCTCCGATGCCGCATCCCTCTCCGCC
The DNA here is from genome assembly GCA_964596665.1 of uncultured Dehalococcoidia bacterium. Classification (GTDB taxonomy): domain Bacteria; phylum Chloroflexota; class Dehalococcoidia; order Lucifugimonadales; family Australimonadaceae; genus CAZQVD01. The sequence goes on along the minus strand of CAZQVD010000055.1, from coordinate 4,031 downwards.
GTCTGCATGGTCCTGAAGGTGATCGGCGCAATACCCACGGTGATGATTATTAATCACCTGGCCAGGTACCGGACGGTCCCACCCGAGGCGCTGCCGGCGGCCAAGGAGGCCGACTGCTTCGTGCTGGTGTGGCCGGTTTTCATGACCTCGGCTCTGAACCAGATCCGCCAGGCGCGAACCGCAACGTCCGACATTGACCCATCGACCGGCGTGCCGGGGCAGCCGAAGCTCGTGTACCTCGAAGCAGCCCCCGGCATGTTCACCAGCGAGTACGCGCGCTACCCCAACAAGCTGCTGTGGGCCATCGGCGAGAAGGTCAGAGCGGTCGTTGGCCTCGGGCACGAGATCCACGTTGAGTGCCCGCTGGGCAGCGACCTGACCTCCTCTTACGATCCGTCGAAGCTGTTCGCGATGCAGACGCGGCCGGTGGAGCCGGGGGGCCGCAGCCACTTCCCGTGGGGGCGCTGCGGCGTGTTTCACGGGGCCGGCGTTGCCGACGGCGTGGTCTACATGAGCTGCATCCAGGGCATCCCCGGTGTGCTCGACCCGCCGATGAAGGTCACTGTGCAGGAGAACCTCGTGGTGAGCGTCGAGGGCGGGGAGGCCGCCACCCACGTCAGGTCCATCATGGATCGAAGCAAGGACATCAAGCCGCTTGTCTTCGACGAGATCATGTTCGGGTTCCACCCTAAGGCGCCCCAATGGCTCGCGGACCAGGACTACATGCACTGGCCGCACAACTCCAAGGCCGTTTGGGTGGGCATGGGAGGCGCGTCGGAAACGTGGTCTCGCATCTCACCCGACGGCGGCGTGTTCCGCGCCAGCGTGTGGATCGATGGTGAACCGGTGATGGACGAGGGACGGCTGCTCCTGCTGCAAGACCCAGAGCTGCGCGCCCTAGCCGCAGAGTACGGCGACCCCTATGAGCTCCTCGACTCGCCAGTGTCCCACGCCATGTAGGCGCTGCATGCGCAGCACAGTCGAATCGGTCTATCCATCAGCGAGCCCGGACATCACCCGCTCGGCAAACAGATGCATGGAGCGCATGGCATGCTCGTGCGCGAGGTCGCCGAAGGCGAAGGAGCACAACAGGTAGTTGATCCCTGTCTCAGCGACCAGCGCCGCGGCTTCATCGCTGACCCGCTCCGGCGAGCCCACCAGCAGCGTGCTGTTCGACCGCTGGCCGTCGTAGTCACCACGCTCGGCACGGTAGGAAGCCCCAGAGCGCTGGTTGAGATAGGCGATGTGCTCCGCCCACGTCGCGAAGGCCGGACGCGCGATCCGCTCGGCCTCTGCGTCCGACGGCGTAAGCACCACCTTCACGGAGAGACCGATCTTGGGGATGGCCACGTGGCCATTCATCCGGTCGGGGTCGCCCCGGTGCTCTTCGAGTTGCACCTTGTACTTCGCAGAAAGGTCCGCGATCGCCTCCTTCGTAAACGTGTTGTTCAGCACCGTGTTCAGGCCGTGCTTCGACGTGAACGGGATGCTCTCCTCGTTGCTGCTCGGGAACCACAGCGGCGGGTAGGGCTTCTGCACCGGGCTGATCCAAAGGGGAATGTCCGAATACGTGAAATGCTCGCCGTCGTAGTTGAGCACGTCGGAGGTGAACGCCGAGAGCAGGATGTCGAACGACTCTCGGTAGATTGCGCGGGAGTCCTCCACGTTCTTGACCCCGAAATAGACGGCTTCCAGCGGCGATACGCCCCGCCCGAGCCCAATCTCGATCCGGCCCCCGGAGAGGTGGTCAAGCATGCTGATCTCGTTGGCCAGCCGGTACGGGTTGTAGTAGGGCAAGGCGAGCACCAGCGGACCGAGCCGGATGCGCTTCGTCCGCTGCGACGCCGCCGCGAGCAGGATCCCGGGCGACGTATCCAGCGACAGCGAGGTCCCATGGTGCTCGCTCACGTGGTAACAGTAGAAACCCGCGTCGTCTGCATACTCCACGAGACGGAGGTGCTCCTCGAACACCTCCCCAGCTGGGCGGTCCTCCCATTCGACCTGGTCGAATATGCCGAAGCTGAGCGGCGCCGAGCCGAACTGAGACGCGGCCATCGTCTCTCCTCGTGATCGTGATCATGCCATCGAGCCGGGTGCTGAGCATGTAGGCGACAGTATACGGCTGGGAAGCTCACTCCAATCCTATCGATTCGCGTACGCGTGCCACTCTGTCTGCGGCGCGGCTTCCCGCAATCATCGTCGGTGAGGACGAGATACTTGGCCTGCCCACGTACCTCCACGTGACACGGCGAGTCACGATCTCGGCACGCCCAACACGGTCACGAGATTGCCCTCGGTGATTGACTCGACCGCCACGGTCTGAGTAGAGCCGGTGGCAGGATCCGGGGTCAAGGCTGTCGACCTCGAGACCGTCAGCGTGATCCCGCTGTCTGGCGACAAGCACGTCCGGTTCATCACCGACGTCGTGTAGACCGAAGATGCAATTGCCGAGCTGGTGTCGGATGCAAAGTCGTCGCGCGATCAAATCAACCGACTCGGTACGCTGGTGCCGTGGCTGATCGTCGCCTTGGGCGGATTGCTACTCCTGGATGGCATCATCGCGGTGATGATGGCCAAGGGATGCGAGCCGGTTGTTGTCGCGTGATCAGCGGCTCGCGTCCGCCGAGAACCGGAGCCATACGTTCAGGGCAATCGCTGTCACTGCGATGATTACCGCTGCGCCTGCAAGCAGCACGAACACCCATTCGACTCCGTGGCGCTCGGCGATCACGCCGCCCACGATGCCCGCGAACGAGCCGACTCCGAATCCGGTGAGGTTCGTCCATCCGTAGACGCGCCCCTGCAATCGTTCGGCGGCGTAGTCCGATATCAGCGCAACCGCCGAGGGCTGCGCCGTGAAGTTCACAAAGACGAAGGCTGAAGCCGCCGCCAGCAGCAGCCAGCCGTGCCCCGCGGCCATGAGCAGCAATCCCGGAATGGCCAACGCTGCCAACGGCACCAACAAACGCTCCCTGCGTATCCGTTCGCCTAGCTCGCCGCCCACATATTGCCCCGCCACGCCGAAGAACAGCGCGACCGTCGCGAAGGCGCCTCCAACCACCACCGGCTGGAAGCCTACGACGTCGAATCGCAGGTTCGTGCTCAGGTGCAGCGGCAGGAACGTGGTCAGCCCACGGAAGATGAACCCGAAACAGGCGTGGATCACGAACATCAGGCCCAGCGGCACCAGCAGCGAATCGGCTCGCAACCCCGATGACGGCTTGGGCGGCCCATCCGCGTTGTCCGCCTCGCCCACCGTGGAGCGGTACGTCAGCGCCGCCACCACCAACGCCAACGCCGCGAACACGAGGAACGAGCCCCGCCAGCTCCAGAGCCCGGCGACCCCGCCGGCCACCAGCGGCGCCAGCGCCGTGCCGAGGTTCCCGCCTGCGCCGTGCAGGCCGAGCGCACGAGCGCGATGCCGCACGCCTCGTGTGATGAACGACAACCCCGCCGGGTGGTACAGGCCTCCTAGGAGCCCCATCACGACCAGGCCGACCGCGAGAACCCCCACGTTGGGCGAGGCCGCCGCCACCGCCGCCGCCGCTCCGGAACCTCCGATCGACAACGCCATCATCCGCTTCGACCCCAACCGGTCCGCTGCTTGCCCCGCAGGCACCGCCATCACCGAGTAGGCGAGCGCTGACGCGTTCGAGACCGCGCCGAGCAACGCCAGGCTCGCGTCGAACTCGATCGCGATCACCACCAGCACCGTGCCGTACACCAGCTCCACCGCATGGCTGAGCCCATGCGCAATGCTGGTGTATGCCACGATTCGCCGCTCGGCGACCGTCATGCGGGCAGGGGAGGGTTGCTCGGCCACTGACGTGCTCCTAGCGCGGACGCGGAGTGCGATCGCATGTGCGCCCACGATACATGCTTCGCCCGGCGCACGGCGACCTAGAGGCCGGTGATTGGGCGGATGATTACCGGGCAGCGCGGTGGTACCATGCGGCCACGTTTGGTTTCCCCGGAACGATAGGAACGACCTCGGGAGCTTCGCATGCTTACAGCCGAAACCAACGATCGCT
>CAZQVD010000054.1:0-12012 GCA_964596665.1 uncultured Dehalococcoidia bacterium | reverse complement strand
GCGCCACCCGGGGGACCTGAGACACTCATAGGGGGGCAGGTCGATAGATCGGTGGCTCGCGCGGGCCGCTGGGCCGACGGATACATCGGGGGCGGCAAGGACCCGAAGCTGGCAAGAGAGCGGATGGACCAAGTCCGGGCGGCCTGGAAGGAGAACGGCCGGACCGGCGAGCCGCGCTTCGTCGGTCACATGCATTTCGCCCTTGGCCCAGGAGCCGCTGAGAAGGCCGAGGCCTACGCGCTCGCCTACTATGAGTGGCGAGGGCCGGTGCGGGCCCAGGCGCAGATCGACGAGTCGTTCCTCACCCCCGAGGCGATCCGCGAGACGATCGGTACGTTCGGCGGCCTCGGCATGGACGAGATTATTTTCATCCCCGATGCGGCCGAGTTCGACCAGATGGACCGCCTGGCCGACGCCATCGCCTGAGGGCAAACAAGAAAGAGGCGGGCCGGCGGGCTCGCCTCTTTCTGACTTCGTGCTGCCTGCTACTTGCCGGCGCCCACGCCCTCGAAGGTCAGCGCCATGTTGCCCGGGCGGCCCTCGCGGAGATAGGCGCGGCCCTCAGCTCCGGTCATCGTCTCCACAAGGATCTCGACCCGGTTCCCGTCGGGGTCCGTGATATGGATGCTCTTCGTGATGCCCCGGTCCACCAGTCCATCGACTACGTACCCCTTTGCAACCAGATCGTCGTGGATCGCTTTGAGCTGCTCCACGCCGCCGTCGATCTGGAATGCCATGTGGTGAAGTCCCAGTGCGCCCGTCTCCGCGCCCTCGGGTGCGCCGAAAACGGCGATGTCGTGATGCTGGTCGCCGAAGGAGAGGAATCCCTGTCTGAAATCTTCGCGGTGAGTCACGATCTCCATCCCCAGCGTATCGGCATAGAAATTCAGGGAAGCTTCCACGTCGCGGACACTCAGGACCAAGTGTGCTAGCTTGTTAATCTTGACCATCGGGAACCTCCTGATGAGAGGGCTTCGGTCGAACGAAATCGAGGATAGCGGTGCTGGCTTGCAGTAGCAAGGCGGCGCAGCCACGCCGCTGAAGCGAAGGAGTGCGTATGGCGGAGCGTCATCGGATCGTTACGGGACTCGGCAAAGCGGAGCTGGAACGAGTGCTGGTGCGGGGCATCGACCTGAACGACGAGCTCGTGGGCAAGATTACCTTCGCCGACATGGTGTTCATCGAGTTGGTCGGCCACATGCCCACGGCTGGGCAGGCACGCATGGTGGATGCGTTGTTGGTCGTGCTGGTGGAGCACGGCATGGTGTCCAACGTCGTCTCAGCGCGCGCGACCTACCACAGCGCTCCCGAGTCGATCCAGGGTGCGGTGGCCGCGTCGTTGCTCGCGGCGGGCAGCGTGCATCTCGGCTCGTCCGAGTGGTCCGCGAAGATGCTGGTGGACGCGCTCGCGGGCGACGGTCGTGGCGCGGACGCGGTGGCCGCAGGTATCGTCGAGCGCTACGCGACGGAGAAGACGCGCATCGCCGGGATCGGCCACCGCACGCACAGCGAGGGAGACCCGAGGGCGCAGCGGCTCTTCGCCGTTGCGAGAGAGACCGACGTGTACGGGGGCTACTGTGAGCTGCTCGAGCGCCTGTCCGTGCTCGCCAGCGAGCGCGCGGGCCGCTTGTTGCCGGTCAACGTGACGGGGGCGATCGGAGCGATCGCCCTTGACCTCGGGCTGCCATGGCAGATGACCAAGGCCTTCGCGCTCATCGGCAGGACGCTGGGAGCCATGGCGCACATCGGTGAGGAGATCCGCAACCCCATGGCCACGACCATCGACGCCGTGATCCGCGATTCATTGGTGTACGAACCGGGATCCGACGCGTGACGGAGTTCGTAGCGGGGCCAAGGAGCGATGGGTGAAACATCCATTATCGCCTGGTGTGTCTACGTGGAAAAAGCACGCATTCCAATTGACAATTGGAATGCCGCCGCCTAAAGTCCGGCCTATTATTGGGGCCGGGGAAGCTCCCCGGGTGGGCTCGTCTTGGGCGGGCCGCTAGGAGGACGGTAATGATGTCGAAGACCAGATTTCTCTCTTTCGGACTACTGACGATGGCGCTTGCGCTTGTCGTCGCTGGTTGCGGAGGGGATGATCCTGCGCCCGCAGCGAAGCCCGCTGTATCACAGCAGGCGGCAGCACCTGCGGCCACGCCGACGCCCGCGCCGACCGGCAAGATCCCGCGGACCCCGGCGCTCGAGGCACTCATCGCAGAAGCCAAGGCCGAGGGCGGCAGGCTGAACCTGCTCGGAGGCAGCTTCGATGAGCCGGGCTCCCTTGACGAGTGGGGAGCAGCCTTTTCTGATGAGTTTGGGTTCGAATTGAAGATCACCTTCACTGCGGGCGGGAATATGTCCCAGGTGGCGGCCCAGACGGTTGAGGAGCATAAGGCCGGTAGGGAAACGTCGACGGACCTGTACATTGGGACGGCTCCGAGTATCTCAGCGCTTACCAACGGGGATGCTGTCGAGGTGGTGGATTGGTTGGCTCTCGCACCTTGGCTGCCAGAGGGCTCGGTTGCTCCGGACGGCCGATCACTTGCCAAGAGCACTCAGATCAAGGGCATCTGGTACAACACAAACAAGGTCACAGGTGCCGACATCCCCGTCAGCGCACGTGACTTACTCAACCCGAAGTGGAAGGGACTGGTCGCGAGCACGCCGTACGTGGCGGGCTGGCGTGAGGCAGGCGGATATTTTGGTGAACTCGACGACATGATCGAGCTTCTCGGCCAGCTTCGATCCACAGGTAACCTAGCGGGCCTGATGCGTTGCGGCGAGGTGGAACGCGTTGCTAGCGAGGAGTTCTTGCTCTTCGGGATAGCCTGCAGCAACGGCGCGGTTCGGGAGATTCGGACGAAGGGCGCTCCCGTCGACTACATTGTGCCTTCCGACTTGGCGATCATCACCTACGTGCACACCGCTGTGCCGAAGCTATCGGCGCACCCGGCGTTAGCCAAGCTGTTCTCCATCTATCTGCTCACGCCGGAGGCCCAGAAGGTCCACTGGAAGTACTACTATGACGACCTGCACCTGATCGAAGGATCCGGTTCGGCGACGGCGATTGCGGCAAAGGCTCCCGCTGGCGTCGAGCTTAAGGTCGTGACACCTGACATGGTGGCCAAGTACACGAAGGAATTCGCTGAGGCAAACCAGACGCTGCGCAAGGCCATACGCGGACAGCTCTAAGGCGTGCGGCTGCGATAGGCGATCCATGGACGGGTCCGCGATTTTCGCGGACCCGTCCGAAGTATCTGGATAGTTCGTAGAACCCAGTCAAGTGGTGACGGGGACTTAGTCCATGGCTCTCACGACAACAATAGGAAGGCTCCGAGGCCTCCGTAGCGGTGTTGGCCTGAGTGGCGGTAAGTCAACTCTTATCGTCTTTGCTAGCCTCCCGCTTATTGCCGTTATGGTCTTTCTCCTGATTATGGCTAGAGAGTCGTTTATCCGGGAGAATGTGGACGGATGGACGCTTGAGAATTTCCGGGTGATTTACTCGGACCCGTTCGTGTACGGAACCCTCTTGAACACCTTGGGATTCACTATCGTAACTGTGGTGGTTGCCGCCTTTTTCGGAGTGATTACCGCATGGCTCGTTGAGCGGACGGACCTGCCATTCCGCGGTGCTGTCTTCCCTATCATCACTCTCGGCGTCGTGACGCCAGGGTTTGTCACGGCCATGGGCTGGTTGCTGTTGCTCCACCAGCGCATCGGCCTACTGAATAAGTGGATTGTTGACATCGTGCCCGGCCTGGAGCAGTCCCCGCTACACGTAGGGACAGTGGTGGGGATGGGGTTCGTGCAGGGCATCTCTTTGTCAGGCCTCATGTTCATCATGGTAGCGGCCTCGTTCCGTGCCATGGACCCATCCCTCGAAGAGAGTGCTGATGTGCACGGCGTGAAGTTGTTTCACCGCTTGCGCAAGGTGACCTTCCCTCTTGCTTGGCCGGGGATACTGGCTGCATCCATCTACATAACGACGATCGGATTTGCGGCGTTCGAAGTGCCAGCAATCATTGGCATGGGCAACAACATCTATACGTTCAGTACGTTCCTCTTTAACGAGATCAATCCGGATGATGCCGGCCTTCCTCGCTACGGGGTCGCCGCTGCCTCGAGCGCGCTGATGCTGATTCTCGCGGTCGTGCTCAGTATCTGGTATCTACGCATCGTTCGCCGTTCCAATCGGTACGCGGTGGTGACCGGTAAAGGCTATCGTCCTAAGCTGTACCACCTTCGCCCCAAAGCGGTATTGTTCGCTTGGGCATTCGTGATTACAAACCTGCTGTTCGCGATGGTTATGCCCTTTCTAGTTCTTGTCTGGGCTTCCCTTACACCTTACTTCCAGACTCCCACGTTAGCTGCGTTTGCCACCGTCACGCTAGATTCGTACAGATTCCTTTCCTGGGACGTCGTAGGTGGGGCGGCGAAGAACACCCTGATTATCGTGATTGCTGTTCCAACGCTCACCGCGATTTTCGGGTTGATGATCTCCTGGGTCGTGACCCGCAGTCGGACTAAAGGAGTGTCGCCCGGGTTCGAAATAATGGCTTTCATTCCCCATGCGGTGCCGAACATCATCTTCGCGGTAGGCGCACTGATATTGGGTCTGCGGTTCTTGCCGGAATTCATCCCCTTCTATGGCACCGTATACATCCTGATTGTGGTGTTCGTGATTACCCGTATCAGCTTCGCCACCCGGGTGTATAACGCTTCTTTCATCCAAATCCACCACGAGCTTGACGAGGCGGGCTATGTGTTTGGCCTCAGCCGTGTAACGGTACTCTGGCGGATCCTTCGCCCTCTCCTCACCCCCGCTTTGTTGTACACGTGGGTGTGGATGGCGATGCTCGCGTACCGAGAGCTCACGTTGGCAGCCGTGCTCGCGTCGCGGGAGAACACCGTGCTCGCCATGAAGGCTTGGACATTGTGGCAGGGTGATCTGACAAAGGGCGCCGCGTTGACCGTGGTCATGACCCTTGGCATGCTGCCCCTCGTCGCCGTGTACTTCTTCATTGCGCGGCGGGTCGGCCGCGTGTCCGGATAGGAGTTTTCTCGTGATTACCGTAAGGGGCATCAGGAAAGTGTTCAGCACATCACGCGGTGAAGTCGTCGCGCTTGATGATGCAAACGTCGAGGTCGGCGACGAAGAATTCTTCGTCCTGCTGGGCCCCAGTGGCAGCGGCAAGACCACGCTACTCCGCTGCGTCGCTGGTCTTGAGAACCCGGACTCGGGTTTCATCGGCATCGGCCCGAAAGAGGTTTTCGACGGCGCGTCGAAGCTGAACCTGCCTGCCGAGCAACGTGGCCTCGGGATGGTATTCCAGTCCTACGCGATCTGGCCGCACATGACCGTCGCCCAGAACGTTGCGCTCCCGCTCACGCATGGTGCGCACCGCCTGGGACGTTCCGAGGCGAAGGAGCGCGTCCAACGCGCGCTGCATGCCGTGCAGCTCGACGGACTCGACGATCGTCCTGCGCCTCTGCTCAGCGGCGGCCAGCAGCAACGCGTCGCGCTGGCGCGAGCGCTGGCGGTCGACCCGTCGGCGTTGCTCATGGACGAGCCCCTGTCGAACCTGGATGCGCGGCTTCGCGAGGAGGTTCGTTTCGAGATCAGGGAGGTCGCCAAGCGCGTCGGCGTGCCGGTGCTCTATGTGACTCATGACCAGGCAGAGGCGATGGCCCTGGCGGACCGTATCGGCGTCATGGACCAGGGCAACATCCTGCAGATCGATAGCCCCACCACGATCTACGACAATCCGGCGAACTCGACCGTCGCGAGCTTCCTGGGCTCCATGAACTGGATCGATGGCGTGGTCAAGGAGAAGGGGAAGATCGAGACCGCACTGGGTGATATCGTCTCCGCCCGCGCGACGGAGAACGGCAAGGTGCACGTGGGCATCAGACCCGAGAACCTTCAGTTCACCCACGGGCCCGCGGAAGGCGCCAACTCGTTCGCGGCGAAGGTGGTCGAAGCGTCATTTCTGGGTGACCATCATCTGTTTAAGATGGACGTGCTGTCGCATCCGTTCACTGCGCGCACGACAGGCATGACCCGCGCGAGCTCCTCTGGTGACGAGGGCAGCGTGCACTTCCCCGAGGAGAGCGTGCTGGTCTTCCCAGCAGAGGGTGCGGGCTCAAGCATCCCCAGCGCAGACATGGAAGCAGACCGCACCTAGGACGCTGAAGCGACACCCTCCTAGTCCCGGTCCTATGTCGGACGAAGGGAGAGACCCCTCATCGCCGGGGGCCCCTCTCCTGTTCACGGCTACTGCTACCCCAGCAGGTGTTGCTTGAGCCAGGCCAGCCCAGCCCAGCCCAGCCCGCCCCCTCCCATGTGGGCACCCTTAGAGAAACGAGCCTGTTTCGCGTCGCCGTGCTCCAGCAGGATATGCATGTCGGCGATCGGAAACACTGAATCGTTCACTCCGTTGAGAAGCAGAAGCGGTGCACAAGGCTCGTCGATGATCCCTTGATCCAGCAATGAGAGCTGCGGGCTGTACTCCACCCACTCGTCGTACGTCGAGAGCCCGAACGCGCTGGCGAGCGTTTCAGCGAGCTCCAGCGGATACTCTCCGCGTTGCGCCCTGGCGATCCACTCAGGCGTGAACGCGTAGTGCGCGGGCCCGCCGTGATTCACGGCCACGCAGATACGGTCGCGATGCGTGTGTGCGACCTTCGTTGCCCAGTACCCTCCGGTGCTCCCTCCCGCAATACCCACGCGCGTGTTGTCCAGGTCGGGCTGTCCGTCGATCCAGTCGAAGATCGCGTCCCACAGGCGCTCTCCCGTCTCGGAGCCGGAGATGGGTGCGTCGCCCACGCCGGGCATGTCGATGGCCAGCGTCGCGAGGCCCGCATCGAGATATTGCGCATCTTGGTGGCGCTCCTCTTTGAAGGAGTCGATGCCGCCCCAGGTGACCACCACGGGGGGGCGCTCCACGCCGGTTGGCCGGCGATAGAACCAGATCGCTGGATCGCCGCCGGCCGCCGGGACCGGCACCTCGACGCGTGTGATGGGTTGATCGAAGTAGCGTGCCGCGCTCAGGTAGTTCTCCTGGGAGCGGCGATAGGAATCGAGCTTGCCGGGTGAGTTCGCCGCAGGGTAGCGAGCGACGTGGTGGTAGTCGTATGCGATGAGGAAATTCTCCTTCGCCTCCTTCGCGTCACCAGCCTCCTCGGCGCGAGCCGCCTTCTCTTCGTAAGGTGCTGCGAGCGCGCTGAAGGCCATCGCCCACGCGTCGCGGTCGGTCGACTGAAGGCCCTTGATGACGGGGGCCACCTCTTCGAAGTTGGTGAAGTTGAACGGATTGCGTGGCTGCCTGGCCCGTTCGAGCATGTTCTCGCGAACCTCGTCCATTGGTCGTGGTGCGGCTGGGTTGTAACTCGTGGTCATGCTCTGCTCCTCGGCTGAGGGGATGTAGGGGCCCTGCTAGTTGGCCACGACGAAGAACTGGCGAGGGCAATCGTGCATCTGTTCGAGTCCGGTCTTGGTCACCCTGAACATCTCGCCGAACTGCACTCCCTTCATCCCATCGTGCGTTACCACATTCGGTTGAATCACCAGACACATGTTCTCTTTGAAACGGAAGTTCTCCGGGTAGCCGCGGGAGGTATCCCGCGTGCGTAGGATCGGCGGAAGCTGGCCGGCGCCATGCAAGAAGTCGTCGTAGATCGTGTAGCCGCGCTGAGTAACCACGTCCGCCGCGTCGAGCACCTCGTCGATCGTGGTGCCCTCCTTGATGACCGCGGCTACCGCCTCGAACGCCTCCCGAGCGACATCGTGGAGGTCGCGATACTCGGGCGTGGGCTCCTCACCTATGGTGAACGAGCGCAGCACCTGGCCGGTATAGCCCCAGTAGCTGGCGCTCAGCTCGCAGGCGACCACATCGCCTGTCTGCAGAACGCGCGGCGACAGGTGCTGCTGGGGAACGCCGCCGTGGGCGTTGCGCATCGACGTGCTAATCAGGAAGCGCACGGTGCTCAGGCCGCCGTCGTCCATGAAAGCGTCGTCGATAATGCGCGCCAGCTGGTGCTCGGTCATGCCGGGGCGCATGTTCTCTACCAGCGCCATCACGGAGCGGTCGCTCAGCGACGCGGCGATGCGCATGCGTTCGATCTCCTCCAGGCTCTTCACGTGACGCTGGTCGCGCATCTGGCCGGAGAAATCGGACCACTCCACGCCGGGCAGCGCCTCCTGCAGCCGGAAATACTGCTGATAAGGAATGCCACCGACGATGCCAATGTGCGCTCGCTCGAGCCCGCGCTCCTTCAGGTGCTCTATCACGGTGGGCACCGAGTCGACGCCGCCGGTTGGGCCTGACCCACCGAAGCGCACGTCGTCGATGATGGCCATGCGCTTCGCGTTGGGCAGGTGGTTCGAAAGCTGCACGAACAACGTGCTGTCGCCCTCATGCGGAAACACCAGCCACGCCTCAGTGGTGGTTTGCCAGTTGCAGAGGTAGTGGATTTCAGGCGTAGCACCGCGCCCGAAGAAGACGAGCGTGGACACCCCGGCGTTGTTCATGCGGGCGCGGACCTCGCTGTAGCGCCGCGCATATTCAGCGTCCGAGAACGTGGGATAGATCGGATCGTGAGCCATGGTCGCCCCCATCGGCCCTGCGGGGCCGCGGGCGCTAGTATCGACCGCGGCCCGGGGGCCGTCAACGACGGGGCTCAGGGGCTAGAAGCCGCACCTCGTGGTCTTGTCGACCAAGACCCAGGCAAGAAGCGTACCGCCGACATGCATACTGTGGCGGGCGCTCAATCGTAGATGTTGTACTTGATGCGGGCCCACGGCCACGGCCCGTTCAATTGCACCTCCGAACCGGATGAGAGCGTCATCATGACGGTGCCGATGAGTCTGGCTAGCACGGAAGCGAACACTTCCATCGTGGCCTCCTTGTCACCAACAGTGAGCGTGTGACTGCAAGTTGGATGCGCCAAGTCATGGATGGGATAGAATGCATGCGGCGGATCTCGGTCCGCGTTCTCGTGCCGAGGTGGTGGAATCGGTAGACACGCTGTCTTGAGGGGGCAGTGGGAGCAATCCCGTAAGAGTTCAAATCTCTTCCTCGGCACCAGCACCCTTCCCGGTGGACGAAAGGACAATAAGAAGAGGCCCTGCCGTTCGGCGGGGCCTCTTTCGTTCTTTGCACCGCAGGGGCGTGCTCTATGCGAACGTCATCCATTCCCGCGCGCCGGCAGCGTCGTGCCACGCCTCATCGCGCGCTGCGACGAACGCCGCCGACCGCACGCGGTAGGCCGCGCCACGCGCCGTCTCCATTGGCTCCACGCCACGCTCCAGGTCGCGTACCGTTCTGATAAGCCGCCGGCGCATGGCGATGACCGCGAGGTCGGTGGTCCCCAGGTGCTCAAGGGTGCGGTTGGTGATCGGGCCCCATTGGTCCTCTTGCACCGCCAGGTCCTGTTCCCTGATGCCCCTGATCCCCGTGTATGAGGAGGTTCGCTGAAGCTCCCGGTCGATGCCGTAGTCGTTCCCCCGGTTAAGCACGTTCTCGTAGGTGCGCGGGTCTACCTCGGTGTACACACCTTTCCAGGATTCGATGCCTTCGATCTCCTCCCGGGTGAGCGGCCGGTCGGGGTGCCACGTGACGGTGTAGCCCCACATGTTCTCGTCGTCCATGGGCACCGCGCCTGTGAAGGTGACCGCGTAGCCGGGCTCGGTGGGGATCATGGTATAGGTCGGCATGAGGAACTGGGTGACGCGCCAGTAATAGCTGTCGGCATCCGGTTCGCGCCGCGCGCCGATTAGCAGTCCGTAGTCCGTCTCGCGGACGCTGAAGTGGGGCGCGGCGTCGGTCTGCTGCTGGAGCAGCCCCTGACCCCTGACGCTTCTCAATCCCTGGTTCTCGGCGTCGAACTCCTTGTGCAGGTACGACACGTGGGCGGAGTCGATCTCACCCTCCACGTTCTGGAGGTAGTTGCACCGCTGGATCCGCTTGTGCACGTAGACGTGGGACTGAGGCAGCAGCGTCCACTCCAACTCGGGCATGTCGGGCTGCAGGTGCGCCGGGCCCATGTAGGCCCAGATCACGCCGCCGAGGTCTCGCGTCGGGTATGCCGTGGTACGCACTTTGTCCCTGAAATTGCTGCCAACGGGCTCGCTGGGCATGTCCACGCACTGGCCATCCACGTCGAACTTCCAGCCGTGGTAGACGCATCGCAGCCCCGAGTCCTCGTTGCGTCCCCAGAACAGGTTCGTGCCACGGTGCGGGCAGTACGCGCCGAGTATCCCGACCCGCCCCGCGGTGTCGCGGAAGGCGACGAGACGCTCCCCGAGCAGCTTCAGCGACACGGGAGTGCAATCTGGTACGGGCAGTTCCTCGGAGAGCATGGCAGGAAGCCAGTAGCGCCGCAGCAACTCTCCCATGGGCGTGCCCCGGCCGGTCCTCGTGATCAGCTCGTTGTCTTCCCTGGACAGCATGTGCGCACCTCGCTCGCCCGGCGCATGACGGCTCGCCAGGGAAGGCTAACACAGGCGAAGGCCGACCCTCGCGCCCGGCATGCTGCATGGTGCGATGGTATTCTGGTGATTACGCCGCCCTCTTGGCGGCGCGGTTTTCCATCAGATCGTTCCTTCCTGCTGAGGCAGTTACCCATGCGCGCCAACGTGTTGGTCGAGTTACTTCGGATCTTCTCGGCGCTGCGGTATCGCGACTTCAGGCTGTTCTGGGCCGGCCTCGTCGGCCAGATCACCGGGATGCAGATGACGATCGTGACCATGGGATGGCTCACGTTCGATATCACGGGCTCGGCCTTCGCCCTGGGCATGATCAACCTGGTCACCGCATTGCCACGGCTCACCCTCACCCTCATCGGCGGTGCGCTGGCCGACCGCTGGCAGCCTCGCGGCCTCATCATTGGCGCACAGAGCGTCTCCGCGGCGACGGTGGCCGCGTTGGCGGTGCTGACCATCACGGACCAGATCACTGTGTGGCACCTGGCGATAGGTGCGGTGCTGCTCGGGTTGGTTCAGGCCTTCGACGAGCCGAGTCGGGCGTCGATCTTCCCGCGTCTGCTGCCCGACCGCTCGCTCATCCCGCAGGCCGTGCCGCTGATCTCCATGGCCTGGTCGTCGACGCGGATCGTGGCGCCGTCGATCGCCGGATTCGTCATCGCCGCCGCGGGGGCGGGCCCGAGCTTTCTGGTGGGCGCGGCCGGATCGGTCATCATGGTCGCGATGGTGAGCATGGTCCGGTCCGATACCCGAGCGGCTATCCATCCGGGAGGCCCGCGCACAAGCGTGCTCCACGTCCTCATGGAGGGTGCGGTCTACGTCTGGGGAAACGCGGCGTTCCGGGTGGTGGTAGTGCTGGCGTACGTCAACTCGTTCTTGGCCATGGGCTCGATCATGATGCTTCCAGTGTTCGCAGCGGACGTATTCGAGGTTGACTCTCGTGGCCTCGGCTTCATGTATTCGACCCAGGGTGTGGGCGCCATCCTTGGGCTGTTGGCTTACGCAAAGCTGTCGAGGGTTCGCCCGCCGGGCCAGGTCTTCGTGGGCGCTTTGCTCGCCTTCTCGGGCTCACTGCTGGCGTTCGCGCTGACGCCTTGGTTCTTCCCGGCCGTGGGGCTGCTCTTCCTGTCCGCCTTCTTCAACACCGTGCAGCAGACCACGGGACAGGTGGTGCTGCAGACGCTGGTGCCGGACGGGCTTCGCGGGCGGGTGATGGGCGTGCATGGGACGCACTGGAGCTTCCTGCCGCTGGGGGGCGCAGCGCTCAACGTCGCCGCCCACTTCGTCGGCGCGCCCACGGCGTTGGCCGGTAGCGTAACCATCGCCATGCTGATCGTGGCGGCGTTGGGCCTGCGCAACGCCGACCTCCACGCCGTGCGCCTGCCGCAGCAGGATGAGGCCGTGGTTCGCTGAACGGCGTTACAGCTTGAAGAAGCGCGCTGCGTTGCCACCCAGTAGAGCCGCGCGGTCAGTCTCGGAGAGGCCAGGGTACTCTGACAGCTCGTCGATCTCCTCTTCGGCGCTCT
>CAZQVD010000053.1:9416-12063 GCA_964596665.1 uncultured Dehalococcoidia bacterium | reverse complement strand
GTCCACGCCCGTTGGACCCGCAACAGCGCTACGAAACATCCCGGCCGCTCCTGAACGCGACTCGCTGGATCTGGCGGGGCGCTTTCTCGGCGCGGAGCTAGCGCCGTTGCCGGACAGCGCGCTGTACCCGACCGAGCCCGTTGGCACGCAGCGCACCTTCTGGGCAATCGATCTGCGATCGACCCGCATGTTCGAGGTGGCGGCCGAGCTTCGGCACGTGAGCGAGACGGCGCTCTGGTACGTGAGCCCGGACCTTCGAGTCGGCCAGGACACGCTGGAGGAGACGGCGCACGTCTTCGACGGGTCGATCCTCCCGCATGTGGTCCGCAACTTCGGCGGAGGGACGGCGCCGCCGGGACGGGTGACGGTGCTCCACACCGATTTGCCCCGGGTGGCGGGCTATTTCTCCGCGGGCGACGCGTTGCCGCGATCGGCGTACCGGTTCAGCAACGAGCGCATGGTGTTGTCCATCAACGGGCCCATCGAGTTCGGCAGCGAATCCCATCTGGGCACGCTTGCCCATGAGCTGCAGCATCTTATCCACTGGTTGGTGGATCCGTCGGAGGCGACGTGGGTGAACGAGGGGTTGGCGGAGCTGGCGGCGCGGTCCTTGGGATTCGGCGCGCTGCCCTACGGACCGTACCTGGAGGACCCAGAGGTGTCGCTGACCGACTGGCCTGATTCGCCGCGCGCCTCGCTCCCCAACTACGCGGGCGGCTCGCTGTTCAGCGGCTACCTTGCGAGCCGGTTCGGCCTGGAGGCCATCCACGGACTCGTGGCGCAGCGTTCGGACGGCGCCGACGGAGTACAGGCTTGGCTGGAGGCGGCGGACTTGGGCACAACCTTCGAGGAGATCTACGCTGACTGGCTCGTGGCCAACGTGGTGAGCGCGGAGAGCGGGCGGTTTGCGTACGCCGACCAGCCCGGCACGGCCACCGTAGACCGGGTGCTGATGGGTCCGGGCAGCACCGATGCAACGGTCCACCAGCTCGGAGCGTGGTACCTGCGTGTGGATGCGGATGGGCCGCTCACGGTGCGCTTCAAGGGCGATACCGCCACGCCGCTGATCCCGGCGCCGCCTCGCTCGGGCGAGCACTGCTGGTGGGGGAACCGCGGGGAGAATATCGACGCGACGCTCACGCGCGAGCTGGACCTGAGCGGAGTGACCTCCGCCACGCTTCGGTTCTGGGCTTGGTTCCGGATCGAGGAGGGCTGGGACCACGGCTACGTGGCGGTCTCGGCGGACCGAGGGCGTTCGTGGCAGGCCCTGGTCGGGGCGGGGTCTTCGTTGGACGACCCGCTCGGCACGGCGGTGGGCCCTTCGTACACGGGCGACTCGGGCGGATGGCGTGAGGAGATGGTCGACCTGAGCGCGTACGCCGGGCAGCGAGTGCTACTGCGGTTCGAGTACGTGACAGACGATGCGGCCAGCGGAGCCGGCTGGTGCATCGACGACATCAGCGTGGCGGAGATCGGGCTCGCCGACGACGCTGAGTCGGCTAGGAACTGGGAAGCGAACGGATTTGTGCGCGCGAGCAGCGCCGGCGTGGAGCAGCGATTCTTGATCCGAGTGATCGAAGGGACCGGCGCCGGCGCATCTGTAACGTCGGTCGAGCCGGACGAGCGCAACTCGGCAACGTTCACTGCGCCCGCGCCGTCGGTTGTGGTGGTAACGGCGATCGCACCGAAGACGCTGGTGGCCGCTCGATTCCGTCTCGACGTTACCGAGTAGCTCGCTGGCAGGGGCACCCGCCGACCCATTCGGCGTCCTGCAAGGGATGCGGGCGTAGGTCATGGAGCCGCGGAGCGTGCCGCTGTAGATTTACTTATAGCGGTAGTAGTCGGACGTGCGGCGCCGCTGATCGCACGATGGGACGCCAGGCATCGCTATCCGACTCGGTCCCGAGGAGAAACCACTTGATGCCCAAGACATCTTCAAGCCGTTGGCTCGCCGGTATCGCGGTGAGCGTGGCGCTGCTTGCACTGGCGAGCGTGATCGTGACGCTCGCTAGAGCGGGCGACATGGAGCTGCGGCCCGAGGGCACACCCGAGGGCACCGTACAGCGGTACCTGCTCGCCGTCGACGAGCGCGAGTTCGAGGCGGCATATGCGCTGCTCGGTGCCGAATACCACGAGGGCTGCTCGCCCGACGATTTCCGGGGGTCGCGCTTCTTCGGCCTCGACGACAACGTACGCATCCGGCTCAACTCGGTCGAGGAGATGAGCGATGGCACAGAAGTGATCGTGACCATCACGCAGTTCCGTGGATCGCCGCCGTTCGAGGTTAGCGAGTCGACGTTCGATGAGCACTACTTCCTGCGGGAGACGGCGGAAGGCTGGCGCATCGATAGCGCGCCATGGCCGCTCTTGAGTTGCCCTCTCAAGGTGGCGCCCGATCCTTCGGCAAGCGAGGCGCCTGACGCCGGGACGGGAGCATAGCGATATGGAATTCCTACTGTTCGGACTGCTGTCCTTCGTCCCGCTAATCCTGATCGCAGCAGTGGTGGTGGCGATCGTGGTTGGGTTGCGCCGCATCGGCGGCGAGACGAGCGAGCCGGGGATCGGGACGATACGCCGGATCTTCTTCTATGGCCTGGCGTTCGTCGGCCCGATGCTGACCGCATCCGGCGTGGCGACGCTACTCACC
>CAZQVD010000053.1:0-9406 GCA_964596665.1 uncultured Dehalococcoidia bacterium | reverse complement strand
TCCTCCTGATCGGCCTCGCCGCGACGATCGTCGGCCTTCCGGCGTGGTTGCTGTTCTGGCGTACGGCGCAACGATCTATCGAGCGCTACCCCGGCGAGCGCGGGACGCTTGGGCGCAAGATGTACGTGTATCTGGTGCTGGGCATCTCCGCGGCGGTAACGGCGTTCTCTGCCCAGCGTCTCATCAGCGACGCGCTTGGTGCCTCGAGCGTGGACGTAACAACGCTTGCGCCGATCGTCGTTTGGGGGGCGGTGTGGGCAATCCACTGGCATTGGGAAGTAGCGGAAGGGCAGCCGACCGAGATTGCGCGGTCGATGCGGCGCCTATACGTATACGTGACCTCGTCGCAGGGCCTGGTGCGCCTGGCGAGGGGGCTGGGAGTGGCTACTGCGACGCTGCTGAGCACGGGGTATTCGTCGGTGTTTGGCGGCACGCTCCTGCGGCCAGAGGGCGGCCTATGGAACGAGACGTTACAGGATGCACTGGCCAGCACGGCGGTCGGCAGCCTCTGGTGGTGGTTCCACTGGCACCGCCACGGCCGGGGTGACGAGGCATCTCTGCTGCGCCAGGTGGTGATCTATTTCCTCGGCGTGTTCGGCGGGATCGTGACGGCGGTATCCTCGGGCGCAGTGATCGTTCACCGTGTGCTGGAGTGGGTCATCGATAGGCCAGACACGGTGTCGGCTGCCTCGAACTTCTCGATGATCCCGGCCGCTTTGGCGGCAACGCTGGTGGCGCTGGGCGTATGGGGCTACCACTCGTCGCTTGGGGTCGAGGAGGCTCGCGGGTCGGGCGCCCGGCTGCCCACGGCCCGCCGGGCGTATCGCTATCTTACGGCTGGAGTCGGCCTTGCAACGCTCACCACCGGCATGGTGCTGCTGGCAGGCACGGTAATCGGCGTGCTGGTGCCGAGCGCTAATCGGCTCGCGGGGGCAGGCTTCTATGGCGGACCGCTCACCGCTTCGCTCACGGCGCTGCTCGTGGGCGGGCCGCTGTGGGCGTGGTTCTGGCTGAAGCAGTCGTCGCTGGTGACGAGCGCGCTAGACGCAAGCGCGAGCATCGAGGAGCGGCAGGCCGGGTCCAGGCGTACGTTCATCTTCGCTGTGTTCGGCATCGCGATGCTGACGACGATCGCCGGCATGTCCACGGTGCTGTTCCTGCTCCTGCAGGCGGTCCTAGATGGCGAACTGTCGATGCGGATGCTCGACACCGGCAAGTGGGCGATCGGAGCGGTGCTCGCCGCCGGGGCTGTCAGCCTGTACTACTGGCAGGTGCTCAAGGAGGATCGCGCCTCTGCCACGCCCGAGGATGAGAACGCGGATGCGGATGAGCCGGTATCACACGCACCAGCACCCGCCACAGTTGCGAAGCGGGTGAGCGCGGTGGCCGTGCCGGCTGCCCAGGCACTGCTGGATGCGTTGGGAGTTCGTTTGGGCGTGACCGTGGCGGTACAAACACGGCGAGACGACGCGGGCGTCCCCGAGCCCAGCGGCGACGAGATCGATACGCTGGTTGAGCAGATCCGGTCGGCACCAGGAGATGCGGTGTTGCTGGTGGTGGATGCGGCGGGGGTGCAGGTGATAGCCATTTGATGGCAAACTAGGGACAGCCTTTGCCCGCAATTGTGGCTTGCCCGAACCGCGCCGGATCATGACGGTGTTCCCCCATCCCGACGACGAGACCTCGGGCCTCGGTGGCGCAATCAGCATGTCGGCGGCCAAAGGCGGCGACGTGTACGTGATATGCGCGACCCGTGGCGAATTGGGTGCGCTGGGCACCAACCAGGGAGTTCTTCGATCCGAGGGATCGCGACGATGCCCAACACCCAGGTCCACGTCGGCGACTATTGGGATTCCAAGGTAGCGGCGCTCCGGCGGTGCCGCTCGCAGGAGGATGCGCTGTGGGGCGCCGACGTGATTGGGCACATGACGGGACGCACCGAGTATTTCCACCAGGGTTATCCACCACGTCCCGAAGGCGCCATGGTCGACGGCCTCTGGTCTTAGGCACGGAACGCGTATGACGCTCGTGCCCCTGGCAACGGTCCTTCAACCCTCCGATCTCGCCCTCCTCCGCACCCTGGGCGCGGCCGCCGATGCAGCAGGCACACAGTTGTGGCTCGTAGGTGGCGCCGTTCGGGACGCGATGCTGGGCCGCCGCGTGGCCGATCTCGACGTCACATCCGAGATGTCCGCCACGGAGCTGGCTCCGGTGCTCACCGCTGCCGCCGGCGGGGTCTCGGGCACGCCGACCCGCTTCGGCACGATGAAACTGCGTATGCGTGGCCGAACGCTGGACCTGTCGACGGCCCGCCGCGAGAGCTATCGCAGACCGGGCGCGCTACCTGAGGTGTCACCCGCCGATATACAGGCGGACCTGGCGCGCCGCGACCTGCCGATCAACGCCATGGCGGCATCGCTCGCACCGCGGACGTTCGGCGAATTGCTGGACCCGCTGGGAGGTGCGGTAGGCTTGGCACAGAGGACGATCTGCGTGCTACACGAACGATCGTTCCGGGACGATGCAACCCGGATCCTGCGGGTTGTCCGCTACGCGACGCGGCTCGGATTTCGCATCGAGCGCCGCTCGGCTCGCTGGCTGCGACGCGACCTCGGCTACCTCCAGTCCATCTCGCCGGCGCGCATCCACCGGGAGATCGTGCGTACCGCCGAGGAAGAGACCGGTGCCAGGGCGCTGCTCCAGGCGCTGCGGCTCGGCGTGCTCGATGCGCTGGACGGCGCGATCGACCGGCCGCAGACGCGCTATGCGCTGTCGCGGGCCTCGCGGCAGACGCTGCCGTCGAGCGCGCTGATCGCTGTGATGCTGTACGCTTTACCACCCGGCACGAGAGGGCGTGCGGTGCGGAGGCTCGGGCTCACGAGACGCCAGGCAAGCTGCGTAACACTGTGCCGCCGACTGCGAGACGCCGAAGGCCGCATGGCCGATCTGCAGGGGAGCGCGCTGTTCTCGCTAGCCAGCGAGACGGGCGTTGAGGCGGCGGCCGTCGGCGCCGTTGCATCGGTCTCGCCGGTGGTGCGCGCGAAGCTCGCTTGGTATGTGCGGCGGGCTCGGGCGATGCACCCGCTGCTGGACGGCAACGACCTGCTCGATATCGGCGTGCCGCAGGGCCCGCTGGTGGGCGTAGTGCTCGAAACAGTACGCTCCGCCGTTGTGGACGGGAAGGTGCGCTCCCGCGCGGGAGCGCTGGGCTACGTGAAAGCATTGTTTTCGGAGGCGTCGGATTGAAAGCGGTACTGATAAGAGAGCAGGGTGACCCTTCGGTGCTGGAGTACACGGACGTGGAGGAGCCAACAGCCGCCCACGGCGAGGTACTTATCCGCGTACGGGCCGTGTCGATAAACCGGCTGGACCTGTACACGCGGGCGGGAATCAGGGGCACGAGACTCAAGCCGGAGCAGATGCCGCGCATCCTGGGCGGCGACTCGGCCGGGGAGATCGCTGGCCTCGGCGAGGGCGTGAGTGGCCATGTCGTGGGGGAGCGGGTGGTGATCAACCCGCTGATCACCACCGACCCGTTCCCGAACATGGTCGGCACGCACCAGAACGGCTCCTGCGCCGAGCTGGTCTCTGTGCCCGCCACGAACGTAGTGGCGATCCCCGACTCGCTGAGCTTCGAGCAGGCGGCAGCGCTGCCCACGGTGTTCCTGCCGTCGTGGGGAATCGTGGTCCGCGAGGGCCGGCTCCAGGCGCACGAAACGGCGATGGTGCTTTCGGCATCGTCGGGGGTCGGCACAGCGGCGATCCAGCTCATCAAGGGCGTTGTGGGCGCGACGTGCATCGCCGTGACCAGCACGCCAGAAAAGGTGCAGAAGGCCTACGACCTGGGCGCCGACCACGCGATCAACTACACCGACGAGGACCTGGCGGAGCGCTGTAAGGAGCTGACGCACGGCAAGGGCGTCGATCTGGTGGTGGACAGCAGTGGGGCGCACTTCTTCGAGGCGGCGTTCGGCGGCCTCGCGCGCGGTGGGCGCTACGGCAACTGCGGCGTGACCATGGGCTATCAGGCACAGATCCACCTCGGGCAGCTCTTCAGCAAGCAGCTCCGTATCTTCGGCGTGTTCATGGGCAGCACCGAGGAACTCGGCGAGATCGTGGCGGCGGCGGGACGCGGCCAGATCAAGAGCGCGATCCACGCGAGCTACCCGCTGGCCGAGGCGGCGCGGGCGCACGAGGAGATGGAGCGCGCGGAGCACTTCGGCAAGTTCGTGCTGACGGTGGGCTAACTAGCGCGGGCCCCAGGTGTTGCCGAACTCGTCGCGGCGGACGAACTGGCCGGTGAACGAAACGTCCTGGGCCAATATCCACATCACCGACTCGACCAGAGCTTCGGGCGCCACGCCTGCGGCCTCGTAGTCGTTCATGTCGGTGGCCACAAGGCCCGGCGCATATGCGTTGACGGCGATGTTGTCGGCGCGCAGCTCCTCCGCGAGCATGACGGAGAACCGGTTCAGCGCATCCTTCGAGACGGCATAGGCGACGCGTCCAACGAAGTATTTCACCGCGGCACCAGACGACATGTTGAGTATGCTGCCACCGCCCTGCCGCTGCATGGCGGGGATTGCCGCCTGGCATAGCAGGAACGGCGCGCGCAGGTTGATGGCGATCATGGCGTCCCATTCATCCGGCGGGAACTCGGAGATGGCGCCATAGGGGAAGACCCCGGCATTGTTGACCAGCACGTCGACGCGCCCATGCGCCTCCACCGCTCGGTCGATGAGCCCACGCGCGCCATCGGCACTGGTGATGTCGGCGGGGACGGCGAGCCCGGCGCCACCCGCGTCCTGGATCGCCTCGATCGTGCTCTTCAGCGTGCCTCCGGTGCCGTCGGAGGAATCGAGCTTGCGGGCGCTGCCCACGATCGTCGAGCCGCGCTCGGCCATCGCCAGGGCAAGCGCTCGGCCTATACCGCGGCTGGCGCCGGTGATCACGGCGACCTTGCCGGCGAGGCTTCCTGTGCTACCGTTGGTCGACATTCCCCTACCCTCCGGTGATACCTGGACCCCAGTCGACGCCGAAGCGGTCACGGCGGACGAGCTGTCCGGTGATGGTTGAAGCGTCCTGCGCCAGCAGGAAGATGATGGAATCTTCGATGACGTCGACGGGCAAAGCCTCGCGGCCCGCGTTCATGTCGGTAGCCAGGATCCCCGGCTGCCAGGTGTTCACGGCGATGTTGTGCTCGCGCACATCCACCGCAACATTGATGGTGAGCCGGTCGACGGCGGCCTTAGTCGCCGCATACGGCCCCATGACGCCACGTGGGTTGGTGGATCCGGCGCCCGAGGAGATGGTGACGATCCGCCCCCCTCCCTGAGCGATCATGATGGGCAGCACTTCGCGGATCATCAGGAAAGGTGTGGTCACATTGATGGCGATCATCTCGTCCCACTGCTCGTCGGAGGTGTCGGCGAGTGTGGTCCACGGGTTCACGCCGGCATTGTTGACCAGGATGTCGATGCGGCCGAATTCCTTCTTGGCTGCTGCCAGCACGGTCTTCACACCCCTCGTGGTGGTTATCTCTCCCGGGACGGCGAGGCCCTTGCCGCCCGCGTCAGCGATCTCATCCATAGTGCCCTTGAGTGTGCCGCCTGTGCCAGGCGAGGAATCGAGCTTGCGAGCAGTGCCGACGATGGCCGCTCCACGCTTGGCCAGGGCGAGCGCGATGAAACGACCGATGCCACGGCTCGCTCCTGTGACGACGGCTACTTTGTAAGTGAAGTCGAAATCGTCTGCCATCGATTCTCCGTTTGCTGCCACTCTGCGATGCGGGCGCGGACTTTCCCACTCTCGCAACCGCGGGATGTTTTGGGACGAGAGAGTCACTCCCTCGCGCTCACTCGGCAGGGAACTACCGTTCCCTGCACCTTCCCCAGGCTGCGGCTCAGCAATCGCTACGCTGGAGCAGCGAAAGCCGCAACCTTTAGTCCAGAGCCGTGACCACAGGCGGAGGCGGAGGCGCACTGTTCAACGAATCCACAGGATAGCGGGGGGTCGCAGGCGCTACAATCTCGCGCGAACGGGACTGGGGAGGATAGCAATGGACCGCAAGCGGAACGTGGGGTTGACGGAACACATCGAGGGCAAGGCGTCGGCGGGCTATACGGTGTTCAGCTCGTTCGGCGAGCGGAAGACACGCATGGTGGACCTGGACGGCCGCTTGGTGCACAGCTGGGATCTGCCCGAGACCGCTGGGCTTTGGGCGCAGCTGCTCGAAAGCGGGAACCTGTTGGTGGCGATCAGCACCGGAAAGAGCACGCTTGGGGGCGCGGGAGGCGGTGGTGGCGCTGTGCTAGAGCTGGATTGGGATGGCAACGAGGTGTGGCGCTACGATGACGACGAGCAGCATCACGACTTCAGCCGCTGCCCCAACGGCAACACGATGATCCTTGGGCGCGAGCTGGTGCCGAGCGAGCTTACGGGCGCCGTGCAGGGTGGATTCCCAGGCTCGGAGCCCAGCCAGGGGATTCTGGGCGATTATTTCCATGAGGTGACACCCGCGGGCGAGGTGGTGTGGGAGTGGCATACGCACGAGGGGCTGGACTTCGCGGAGGATGTGATCTGTCCGCTGCATGACCGCCGCGAATGGACGCATGCCAACGCCTGCACGGTGTTGCCGGACGGCAACGTGCTGACGAGCTTCCGCCTGCTGAACACGATCGGGATCGTTGACCGCACCACGGGCACGTTCTCGTGGAAGCACCGTGACATGGCGCTGGGACACCAGCACGATCCTACGCTGCTGGAGAACGGCAACATACTGGGGTTCGCGAACGGCTGGCACGTGCCTGGTCCGTCGGGCTCGGTCCTCTTCGAGATCGACCCTCGCACGGACGAGACCGTATGGGAGTACCGAACAAAGCCGCCGTGGGAGTTCTCTAGCTACTTCATCAGCGGCGCTCAGCGGCTGCCCAACGGCAACACGCTGATCTGCGAGGGGATGACCGGGCGTCTATTCGAGGTGACGATGGACTCGGAGGTCGTATGGGAGTATGTGAACCCGTTCTTCGGGGAGCACCCACGCCACGGCTACGTGAACTCGCTGTTCCGAGCGCGGCGCTATGCGCCCGACTTCCGGGGGCTCGCAGGCAGGACGCTGACGGCAGAGGCATGATCACGACGACGCGAGGAGGCAGACAATGAGCACGAACGGCCAAGCGAGCGTGACGGTTGAGCCCGATGTCGTATTCGGTACCGGAGGCGGGCGGGAGCTGCGCTGCGATATCCATCGCCCCGCGGCCGACGCGGGCAAGCGAACGGCGCTGGTCCTGTTCCACGGAGGCGGGTTCCGCGGCGGCAGCAGGGGCGCGATCGCTGGTCGGGCCGCACACTTCGCCGCGGCTGGCCACGTGTGTATCGCGGCGGAGTACCGGCTCACGGGCGAGGCGACGTGGCCCGCGCAGCTCCATGATGCGAAGGCGGCGATCCGCTGGACACGCGCGAACGCGGACATGCTGGGCATCGATGCGGACCGCATCGGTGTTGGTGGGTTCTCCGCCGGCGGCCTGCTGGCGCTGGTGACGGCGGGAAGCGGCAACACCTTGGAGCTGGAAGGCGACGGTGGCAACGAAGGAGTCGGCTCGCAGGCGGCGGCGTGCCTCGGCTACTATCCGGTGGTGGAGGTGCGCCCGGCGCCCGGTGATTTCCCGCTGCTGCCCGCGGACAGCACGAAGCAGATGGTCGCTTCGGCGAGCACGTACACTCAAATCTCAGCGAGCTTCCCGCCAACGGTGCTGTTCCACGGCACGGAGGACACGACGATCCCGCTGGCATCGAGCGTTCGGTTGTTCGACGCGCTGCGCGAGGCGGGGGTGGCCGCGGAGATCCATGCGATGGAGGGCGTGCCACATGCGTTCGACCGCCATCCGGAGATGGGGGAGGCGTGCGCGGCGATGGTCGACCTGTTCCTCGACCGGCACGTGGTGAACCCGCGGGTGTACCCGCCGTTCGCGCCGGGGGCTGTGGTCCGGGATTAGGGGCGTTTGCTCGGTCGCGGCGCCGGTGGCGCGCTGGCGTTTCAACCATCTCCCTGCCCCCTTTCGGCCCGGAAGGAGATTCAAGAGCCCCAGTGCACGCCCCATCCGATTGCTGCTTGGGCTACGCAGACCCTGAGCGTTGGGCGCGGGTTTCTTGGCGGATGTGCCAGAAGAGGTACTGGTTGGCATAGCCGGCGTCGGCGCCGAAGCGCTCCCAGGCCCACTGACGCACCCCGTCGTAGGTGATGTTGGGCGGCAGGCCGTAGCGGTCGACGACAACCCGACGCACCCAGCGGTCTGCGGGGAAAGCCTCCATGCGGTCGAGGGAAAAGAGCATGGCGCAGTCGGCGATCTTGTCGGCAACGCCGTGGAGCGCCGTGAGCTCCGCCAGGACGTCGGCATAAGCGGCCCCGCGCAGCGCGTCGAGGCGCAGGGCGCCGTCGGCAACGGTCGCACCCGCGCGAGCCAGATACGGTGCGCGAAAGCCGCAGCCCAGCTGGCGCAGTCGCTGCTCGCCAGCTTCGGCGAGGGCTTCCGGACGGGGGAACGCGTGCCGCCGCTCGCTGTCCAGGTCTATGGGCTCGCCGAGGGTGGTGGCGAGCAGCTCCACCGTGCGCGAGATGCGCGAGATGTTGGAGGTGGACGAGAGGATGAACCCGGCCAGCGTCTCCCACGGGTCCTGGCGGAGTAAACGCAGACCGGGGTAGTGCTCGATGCCGTCGCGGACGTGGGGGTCGACTGCTATGCTGGCCTGGATCACGGGCAGGTCGTCGTCGAGCCGCAGATAGGACGCGAGGGATCCGGCTAGCTCCGCCGGCGGAGTCGGCGCGCTGGCGACGCCGATGCCTTCTGGAGTGGCCCAGAGGCGCACCATGTCCCCGCCGATCACGCCGGTCCAGACATCATCACTTGCAAGTCTCCAGCGAAAACATTGGCCGCTGGCCAGCGTGCTGGGCAGGTCGATGGGCTGGCTGACCGGCAGGACGAAGGAGTCGCTCACGACGGCCCGCCCCCGCCGAGCCAATCGCGCACGCGCTCGATGACTTCAGCCATCGGCGCCTTCAGCGTCGTGGCGGGTGGGACCGATGCGAGGAACGTTCCGCCGTAGGGTTTCGACGTGATGCGGCTGTCCAGCACGACGACGACCCCGCGGTCCTGCTTGTTGCGTATCAGCCGGCCGAAGCCCTGGCGGAAGCGCAGGACCGCCTGAGGCACAGCGAATTGCATGAATGGTTGCTCGTAGAGGTCAGAGCGTGCTGCGAACACGGGCTCCGTCGGCACGTTGAACGGCAACCGTGCAACGACGAGCACGCGCAGGGCGTTGTTTGCGATGTCGACGCCCTCCCAGAAGCTGGCTGTTCCGAGCAGCACAGACTCGGGCTTCTCCCGGAAGCGGGCGACGAGCTGCTGGG
>CAZQVD010000052.1:7360-12424 GCA_964596665.1 uncultured Dehalococcoidia bacterium | reverse complement strand
CTCCGCGACATGGTGCGTGAGACGACGCTGTCTCCGCGCAACTTGATCTACCCGCTGTTCGTCACGCACGGGCGCGACGTCCGCGCCTCCATCTCTTCGATGCCCGGTCAGTACCAGCTCTCGCTCGACCATCTGATGGAGGAGGTCGTCGAGACCGAGCGCCTTGGGATCCCGGCGGTGCTGCTGTTCGGCATCCCGGAGCACAAGGACCACCTGGGCACCCAGGCGTATGACCAGCACGGCATCATCCAAGAGGCGATCGTGGCCATCAAGGAGACGGTGCCCGACATGGTGGTGGTCGCGGACGTGTGCCTGTGCGAGTTCACCGACCACGGCCACTGCGGGGTGCTGTTGGACGATGGTGTGGTCGACAACGACGCCACGCTCGAGCTCCTGGCGCGCACCGCCGTCTCGCAGGCAAGCGCAGGCGCCGACATCGTCGCGCCCTCCGCGATGATGGACGGTCAGATCGCAGCGTTGCGCGCCGGGCTGGATGCCGCGGGCCAGTCGGATACGCCCATCATGGCATACGCCTCCAAGTTCGCGTCCGCGTTCTACGGGCCCTTCCGCGTCGCCGCCGAGTCGGCTCCGCGCTCGGGCGACCGGCGTGCGTATCAGATGGACGGCGCGAACGGGCGCGAGGCGCTGCGGGAGCTCGAGCAGGACGTGCTGGAAGGCGCGGACATGCTGATGGTCAAGCCGGCGCTAGCCTACCTCGACGTGCTCACCAAGGCCCGCGAGCGATTCGACCTGCCGATCGCCGCGTACAACGTGTCGGGCGAATACGCCATGCTGAAGGCCGCGGGCGCCAACGGGTGGGTGGACGAGCAGGCCGCGATGATGGAGATGCTCACCTCCATCAAACGCGCAGGCGCCGATATGATCATCACCTATTTCGCGAAGGACGCCGCGCGGCTGCTGCGCGGAGGATAGCCATGGCAACGGACGCCGAGCGAGCGTACGTGACGGATAAGCTCAGGGGACAAGGTGCAAGCCTGTTCACGCCGCTGGTCGGCGCCGACGACATCGACTTCGCGGTCCGCGGTGCAGAGGGCCAGTACGTCGAGGTGCAGGTGCTTGGGGCCTCCGGCGGGCCTCGGCGGTTCGAGGTCGGTCGCTTCCGGCCAAAGCCTCACGCTTTTTTCGCTTGTGTAGGAACGGAGGGCGGCGCCCCTTCGGAGGTGTGGATGCTGCCGTCCGGCACGATGGAGCGATTCGCCGAATCGACGATGGGTTCGGCGAGCCAAGTGCTGGACCTCGATGCCGACGACGACGGCGAGCCACTGAGCGAGCGCCTGAGCGTGTTCAAGGACCGCTGGGTGCTCATGACCCAATTCTCGAAATTCCGATCAACCCTTGCCGATCCCGTCGCCCTGAAGATGCGGATCGCCTTCGGGTAGCGACAGGACGCGCACCATGAACCTTTCTCGCTCGAAGGAGCTGTTCGAGCGCTCACAGAAGCTGATCCCCGGCGGGGTGAACAGTCCCGTGCGGTCGTTCGGCGGTGTCGGCGGCACGCCGCCGTTCTTCGCCCGCGGCGAGGGTGCGCGTGTGTGCGACGTGGACGGTAACGAGTACGTCGACTTCCTTGGCTCATGGGGGCCGCTGATCCTCGGCCATGCGCATCCCGCTGTAGTGGAGGCAGTACGGGAGGCAGCAGGCCAGGGTACGAGCTTCGGCGCGCCCACCGAGCGCGAGTTGGAGTTGGCCGAGCTGATCACCCGCGCTATGCCGTGGATCGAGATGCTGCGGCTGGTCAGCTCCGGCACAGAAGCGGCGATGAGCGCGATCCGCATGGCGCGTGCCTTCACCGGTCGAGCCAAAGTGATCAAGTTCAACGGCTGCTACCACGGCCACGCCGACGGTTTGCTGGTGAAGGCCGGCTCGGGCCTTGCCACCCACGGCGTGCCAACCAGCGCAGGCGTGCCGGAGAGCTACGCGGCGGAGACGCTGGTTGCCGAGTACAACCGGCTGGAGAGCGTGGGCGCGCTGTTCGATGCGAATGTGAATCGGATTGCGGCGATCATCGTCGAGCCGGTCGCTGGCAACATGGGCGTCGTGGCGCCAGACTCAAGCTTCCTGGCGGGCCTCCGCAGGCTCGCCGACGACAACGGTGCGCTGCTCATCTTCGACGAGGTAATCACCGGATTCCGCGTCGCGCATGGCGGCGCCCAGGCCCGCTACGGCGTCAGGCCGGACCTCACCTGCCTGGGCAAGGTGATCGGCGGCGGGCTACCCGTCGGAGCCTACGGTGGACGCAGGGACGTGATGCGGATGGCCGCCCCGCTCGGGCCCGCCTACCAGGCAGGGACACTATCGGGCAACCCGTTGGCCGTTGCCGCGGGCATCGCCTGTCTGAAGGTGCTGGCCGAGCCGGGAACCTACGAACGCCTCGAGTCGCTCAGCGCCCAGGCCGAGGCGGGGCTGCGGGCAGCAGCAGATTCCACAGGCGCGGTGCTCACGGTGAATCGCGTGGGGTCGGCTTTCACGGCGTTCTTCTGCGCAGGGCCAGTAACGACCTGGGACGAGGCCGCCGATGCCGATACCGAACGCTACGCCGCGTATTTCCACGGGTTGCTGGAAAGGGGCGTATACGTGGCTCCGTCGCAGTTCGAGGCAGCATTCGTTTCGCTCGCGCACACACCGGACGACCTCGCGTTCACGGCCGCACAAGTGAAGGCGGCGCTGTCTACCTGAACCTTTTGAACGCGGACGTCACCGCGCTTCCTACCCGTCCATTCATAGCTCGCTCTCGCTCGTAGAATGGCTTGTTTTCATGGTTCGCGTTCTTATACTTGGCACATACTGTGCTTGGGACGTATGCTGCATCCAGCACAGGCAAGTTACGTGCCGATTCGCCTATCAACAATCCGAGCCCTACGAATCGGGACAGGAGAAGCAAGGGCAGCACTTGTCATCGCCACAGCGTTTGTGCTCTTCATGGGTGTGCAAGCCTGCGGCGGAGAATCAGGCCCAACCCCCACGCCGGCGGTCGCCGGTGCAGACGGAACGCTCAGTGTGCTGCACCGCAACTATGCATTTGAGCCCAAGCGGCTTTCGTTCAGGGTCGGCGAGACGGTGGAATTCCAGCTAAACTCCAAAGATGAGGTACATACGTTCACCGTACGGGAGTTGGGCGTGAACTGGGTGGTGACCCAAGAGGCTAAGCCACAGGCGCAATCTTTCACCTTTGATCTCCCTGGCACGTACAAACTGATCTGCACCATCCCAGGGCATAAAGGTTCTGGGATGGTTGGTGAAATTACGGTCGAATAACCATCAGGCCTTCGGGAAAGGAGTTGGCATGACAGTTGGTCAAGAAATCTATCTGGACCTAATGCGCCTCGGGCACATCTTTTCAGGCATTCTGTGGATAGGGGTGCTGTATTTCTATAACTTCATTCAGGCAATAGCCCTACCGAAGATGGAAGCTTCAGCTCGGCCCCAGTACCAAGTGACTATCCTTCCGTTCTCATTGTTGCTTTTCCGTTGGGCCGCCGCTTCCACCTTGCTCTTCGGATTGCTGTACATGGCAGGCGCAGGCCTTGTCGATAGTGACTACTTCAAGAGCGACCGCTTCAACACAGTTGCTGTGGGCGGGATCCTCGGAATCATCATGGCGTACAACGTGTGGTTCATCATCTGGCCTAACCAGAAGAAAATCATCGCTGCGGTTCAAGACACCATCGATACCGGTGCGGCAGCACACGCCGACCAGCCCAAGTGGGCACGAACGGCATTGCTCGCTTCTCGAACC
Organism: uncultured Dehalococcoidia bacterium; assembly: GCA_964596665.1. Classification (GTDB taxonomy): domain Bacteria; phylum Chloroflexota; class Dehalococcoidia; order Lucifugimonadales; family Australimonadaceae; genus CAZQVD01. Next base: position 8,667 of record CAZQVD010000052.1, on the reverse strand, counting down.
AACACCATGCTGTCTATCCCGATGCTCTTCTTCATGGTTGCTGCACGACACTTGCCTAGCCTGTGGAGTTAATAGCGAAGACCGTTCGACATAAGGAGAAGTCATGCTTTCCAAGCCGCTACTGTCGATAAAAGGGACGATCACTGCTGGAGTGGTTATCACCATCGTGCTCGTTATTGCTGTGCGCATCTTGGCAGGAATGTAGCCCCCGACCTCGCAGGCAAGACAAAAGAGAGGGAGCCCTTGGGGCTCCCTCTCTTTTGTCTCATGTTTTCGGTCTAGCCTCTGGTTATCAGCCGTTGTGAAAGGGATGCATGAGTTGCCATGTCGATGGCCGTCCACGCCATCGCAAGCGCCCCGTCGTAGATCGCCTGATCCGCATCGGCCGTCACCGCCGCGGCAGCGAACTCGGACTGATGGATTACGGCGCCTTTCGGTTTGACGTCGAGCGCAGGGTGGATCGACGGTATCGCCAGCGACACGTTACCCATGTCTGTCGAGATCAAGGTTGCAGGTGAGGGCTCACCCGGTGGAGGGAAGACCCGGCCCAGAGCCTCGGCGTTGCGCTGGTAGAGGGCCGCCATCTCGGTGTCGTGCTCCATGTGGGCGAAGGGCTTGTTGCCGCCGACGATTGAAAGCTGCGCGCCGGTCGCGAGGGCGCCGGCCTCGAAGCAGCGCATCACCTTCTCGTACACCTCGGTGAGCTCGTCCAGCGTGCGGGCGCGCACGGCGTAGTCGGCGGACGTCGCGGCGGGGACGATGTTGAACGCGTCGCCGCCCTTGGTGAGGATGCCGTGGACACGGTCCGAGGAGCGGATGTGCTGGCGCAGCATGCCGATGGCGGTCTGAGCGATGGTCATGGCATCGCCCGCGTTGATGCCGAGCTCGGGAGAGGCAGAGGCGTGGGAGGCCTTGCCCTTATAGTGGACTTCGAAAAACGAGGCAGCGATCACGGGCCAGATAGCGACATCCCACGGAGCGGGGTGCGTCATCATGGCCGCGTGGATGCCATCGAACGCGCCTTCTTCGAGCAGCTTCAGTTTGCCACCGGAGCGCAGCACCTCCTCCGCCGGCGTGCCGATCACGCTGACTGTGAGCCCCACGTCATCCGCGACCGTGGCTGCCGCCATCGCGGCGCCGACGGACGATGCCGCGATGACGTTGTGGCCGCAGGCGTGCCCGATGGCGGGGAGCGCGTCGTACTCGGCGCACAAGCCTACGTGCAGTGGGCCCGAGCCGAAGGTCGCGCGGAAGGCGGTCGACAAGCCGCAGATACCCCGATCGACGGAGAAGCCGGCGGCATCCAG
>CAZQVD010000052.1:0-7350 GCA_964596665.1 uncultured Dehalococcoidia bacterium | reverse complement strand
GATGCCTGCTCCTCCTCATAGCCAAGCTCGGGGTTGGCGTGGATGCGGTGGCTCAGGCCGACCAGCGCCTCGCGCGCGCTATCGAGCCTGACGCGCGCGGCTTGTTTCGCGGAACCGACATCGGCCATCGTGGCACCTCGCTCGCCGCCTCCTTGCCGTCTTTACTGCGGCATCGGGGCGTCAGCAAAGCCTACCACGCGCCTCGGAGTGCTCGCGTTACCGATTGACCTCCCGCCAACCTACCCATAGCATCTCAAGCATATCCAGCTGACCCACGCATCGGCGTTCCCGAGAAAGGGAGAACCCTTGACGACACCTGAGCCCGGGAGCTACGGCGCCCGGTCAATCGAGTTGCACCGCCAGGTGCAAGGCAAGTTATCGATCCAGTCCCGCGTGCCGCTCAACTCGAAGGACGATCTCTCGCTGGCCTACACGCCAGGCGTCGGGTACGTGAGCTCGGCCGTCGCGGAGAATCCGGATCTCGCATATGAACTCAGCGGGCGAGGGCGCACGGTGGCGGTGGTCAGCGATGGGTCGGCCGTGCTGGGCCTGGGCAACCTTGGGCCGCTGGGTGCGATGCCGGTCATGGAAGGTAAGTGCGTGCTGTTCAAGGAGCTCGGTGGGATTGATGCCATCCCGATCGTGCTCGACACGCAGGACACGGACGAGATCGTGATGATCGTCCGCAACCTCGCTCCATCGTTCGGAGGGATCAATCTCGAGGATATCTCGGCCCCTCGCTGCTTCGAGGTGGAGCGCCGCTTGCAGGACATCGGCATCCCTGTTTTCCACGACGATCAGCATGGGACCGCGGTGGTGGTGCTCGCGGCCATGGTCAATTCGCTGAAGGTGGTGGGCAAGCCGATCGGCGGATCGAAGATCGTGATCTCCGGAGCGGGGGCCGCAGGTATCGCTTGCTGCGAGATGCTCATAGAGGCGGGGGCAGACAACATCGTCATGGTGGACACCAGGGGTGCCCTCTACGACGGAAGGGCGGATCTGCATCCCGCCAAGCAGGCGATCGCGGAGAAGACCAATCGTGAGGGCATCTCCGGCTCCATCCACGATGCGCTAGTGGGCGCCGACGTGTTCATCGGCGTATCGGCTCCCGACCTGATCGATCGCAACGACGTGCGCTCCATGGGCCCAGACGCGATCGTACTTGCCATGGCCAATCCCGTGCCCGAGATCACGCCGGACGAGGCCAAGGCCGGAGGAGCCGCGGTCGTCGGCACCGGCCGCAGCGACTTCCCGAACCAAGTCAACAACGTGCTCGCTTTCCCGGGCATCTTCAAGGGTGCACTCGGCGCGCGGGCCCCGCGGATCACCTCGAAGATGTCGGTCGCCGCAGCGATGGCGCTGGCAGCGCTGGTCGATGCGCCACACGCAGGCGAGATCCTGCCTTCGGCGCTCGATACCACGGTTGCCGGGCACGTGGCTGAAGCAGTCGCAGCCGAATGGGCGGCTTCAGGAGGCTAGCAGCCGCTAGGGTGCGTCGGGGTTCAAGCCGGATACGACTGCGGTGATACGTTTCGCGGACTCCAGCCAGTCGGCTTCGCGCGGAATCTCGGCGGCGGCACCGCGAACCTGGAATACGTCGGGATCCAAGACGCCAGGCGGCACGAAGCTCGCGTCGTCATCCAGGCGCCTCGCCAGGTCCAACAGGCGCCGGCGCACGCGGATCACGGCAAAGTCGCTGGTGCCCAGGTGCTCGCGGCTGCGGTCGTATATCGGCCCCATCCCCTCAATCATCGCCGCGTCCTGTGCCCAGAACTCACCGATGCCGGAGTAGTAACGGGTCCGCTGCAGCTCGAAGTCGTAGCCGTATTCGTTCCCGCTGTTCGACTTGGGCCGCCAGGCGCCGCCCGGCTCAGGGATCGTCGGCAAGAAATTGCCCTCGCCGACGAAGCCGGCACCCGACCCTTTGCGGTGCTCCTCAATCTCTGCGTCAGAAAGTGGGCGCGTGGGGTGGTAGATGACCGCAACCACCATGGCGGTCTTGTCGTCCATGGGTACGAAGGCCCGGCTCTGACGGAAGGGATCGGGACCGTATGGGCCGACCATGGTCGTGGAGGGAAGCAGGTATTGCGTGAAGCGCCAGTAGTGCGTGTCGGGCTCCGCAACACGGCGTGCTCCGATCATCACGCCCCAGTCGGCATCGTGCACGAAGAAACGCGGGTGCTTGTCCGCGGCGCGCCAACGGTCTACCTGCCGGTTCATCACGGTGCCCTGATCGATGCGGGAGTGCAGGTAGGAGAGGTGGCTCTGGTCAATCTCTCCCTCGATGGCCTGCGCCCAGTTGCAGAACTGCATGCGCTTGGTGAGCATGACGTGGCTATCGGGGAGCGTGTTCCATTCGAGGTTCGGCAAGGGCGGCGGCTCTGTGCGCGGGCCCATGTAGGTCCAGAGGATGCCAGCACGCTCCCGGCAGGGGTAGGAGAGCAGCCGCACCTTGTCCCTGTAGCTGCTCTCCGCGGGTTCGGACGGCATGTCGACGCACGCACCGGCCACGTCGTATTTCCACCCGTGGTAGACGCACCGCAGGCCCCCTTCCTCGTTGCGCGCGAAGGAGAGCGGAGCACCACGGTGGGGGCAGGTCAGCGCAACCATGCCAACCCGACCCGCAGTGTCACGGAATGCGACGAGTTCCTCGGAGAACAGCCGCAGCCGCAGGGGGCGTCCGTCGGGCTCCGGCAGCTCGGATGAGAGGAGGGCCGGAATCCAATACTGGCGCATGAAGTTGCCCATGACCGTGCCGGGGCCGGTCTGCGTCAGCAGCTCGTTCTCCTGGACCGAGAGCACAAACTACTCGTGGCCGCTGTAGAGAAGCTGCAGGCGGTGGCCGTCCGGGTCGCGGAAGTAGATGCAGTAGGGGTCAGCGCCGCGATGGGTGATCTCGCAGCCCTCTTCCTCGAGGCGTGCGGCGGTCTCCTCGTAGGAGGCAAGCTCCATGTTGAGCGCCATGTGCTGCAGCTCGTGATTAGACGTGACATCGATGCCCCGCTGGCTTCCGTCGAAAAGAGCGACCATGTTGTAGTCGCCGCATTTGAGGAAGATCTGGTCCTTCGTCTCCTGGTGCAACGTCATGCCAAGCACGTCCATGTAGAATTTCTTGGCGCGCGCCAGGTCCGTCGTCCAGAGCACAACGTGGTCGATGCCGGTGGTCTTGATCTGCAGCTTCGTCTGGGTCATCTCTCGCCTCCATCGTGTTGATGCGGCTTTGAACAGGATCGGCGTTCGTCAGTATAGAACATGCGCCATGCGGTGTTCGCCCTTGGAGGCAGGCGTCGCCGTACCTGGTCGAGCTAGGCGACTATGGAGGCGAAATCGGCTGCGCCGGTGCTCACCTCAGGTCGGGTGGTGCTCATGGCCGCTATCATAGTGAGCGGGGGCGACGGCACCGGCGCTCGTTGTCCGAGGGACTTCCCATGACGGACGATGCGGTGGAGCGCGAGAAGCGGCATTGGCGGGAGCTTAAGCGGGAGCGGCCTGCGGAGATCCTCGTGCCGGCGGCTGGGCAGGAGTCCGTTTGGGATTATCCGCGGCCTCCGGCGGTGCAGCCGGTGGGCGCATTGCTGCGGGTGGAGTTCGCCGGCATGGTGCTCGCAGAGACGAGCCGTGGGCTGCGGGTACTGGAGACGTCGAGCCCTCCGGTGTACTACTTCCCGCCAGCCGACGTGCGGACCTGGTTCCTCGCGCCAATGCACAACACCAGCTTGTGTGAGTGGAAAGGCGTGGCCAGCTATTGGACGCTGAGCGTCCGCGGGCGAGTCGCCGAGAGCGCCGCTTGGAGCTACGCTGTGCCCGACGAGCCATACGGCTCGCTCGCTGGGTATTTGGCGTTCTATGCAGGCCGCGTGGATGCTTGCTATGTTGGAAGCGAGCGCGTCGTGCCCCAGGCGAGCGATTACTACGGCGGTTGGGTCACAAGCGCGATGGTAGGGCCGTTCAAGGGCGGTCCCGGTACGGAGCGATGGTGAAGTGTATCGTTTCTGCGGCGCCCGCATCGAATAGCTACGTTGCATTGTGCCTGCCCTCGCGCGGGGTATCACCGAGGAAGCCCGAATGCCGAGTGCAAAGGCGCCGCTGAGCGGCGCCGTGCCCGTGGAGAGCGACACCAGGCCGTCATCGTCGAAGGGAACCACTACTTTCCGCCCGGCGCAATCAACAGCGAGCATTTCGCTGAGAATGAGCAGCACACCATGTGCCACTGGAAGGACGTGACCGACTACTTCGACATCAAGGTCGATGGCGCCGAGTCCGGCAATGCCGCGCAGGTGCATCGCAACCCGAGCCCCGCCGCGGAGCGTATCAAGGACTACGTGGCGTTCTACCGGCACAAGGTGGACATCGAGAGCTAGCGTCATCGGCGAGCGTTCAGCCAGCGAAGAATCGAGAAGATCACGCCCCAGATGGCTCATCCAGGGGCGTTTCGTCTCCGCCGCGCCCGCCGAGGCTCCGGTAGAATGGGCGCCATCACCTCGAGGGAGCGCTATCCATGCCTGGCATCTCGCTGCACGATGCGATCCACGGCCAACGGGCCATCCGCCGATTTAGCACCGACTCGGTGCCGCAAGAGGCGATCGAGCAGGTCCTAGCCGCAGCCGCCAGAGCTCCCAGCGGCGGTAATCGGCAGCAGTGGTCGTTCGTTGTGATCCGCGACGATGTGCTCAAGCGCAGGATCGGCGAATGGTACCTGGATGGCTGGAACGTGACATACGCGTCGGACCCCACCCGTCCCCGCAACGCCACGTACGTCTCTGCGGAGACGCTCGCCCACAACCTCGCGGCTACACCCGTGCTGATCCTGGCCTGCATCAACCGCGGCCAAGGTTCGGGCCCTGCCTCGCTCTCGGCGGGGGCCTCGATCTATCCCGCGGTCCAGAACCTGATGCTGGCGGCCGAGGATCTGGGTCTCGGGACGGTGATCACGACGTTCCACATGCGCCACGAGGACGAGGTGAAGGCGCTGCTGGGCATACCGGACAGCGTGCAGACAGCAGCGCTGATCCCGATGGGCTATCCGGCGGAGGGCGAGCATTTCGGGGGCAGCAAGCGCAACGCCGTTTCCGAGTTCGCGCACTACGACCGCTGGGACAACCCCGCTCCTGACGCGCGGTGATGCGAACGCGATGAGCAACCTCACGCTTTTCGAGGCCATCCGCGCGCAGCGAGCGATCCGCCGCTTCAAGCCGGATCCCGTGCCGCGGGCGGCCATCGACCGCATGCTCGAAGCGGCAACCCGTGCGCCCAGCGGGCGGAACATCCAGCCGTGGCGATTCGTGGTGGTTCGCGACGATGCGCTCCGCCGCACGCTGGCCGATTGGTATCCCGGACGCGGCTCGTGGGATCCTGCGGCGCCTTCTATCGAGGACGATTTGGCCATGGCGCCCATCCTGATCGTGGTCTGCTTCCAGCACACGGATCGCGAGCCACCGTCCATCATCCTCGGCGCCTCCGTTTACCCCGCGGTCCAGAACCTGATGCTCGCCGCCACGGAGCTGGGCCTGGGCACGACGATCACGGCTCGGCTGTACAAGCGCCGCGACGACATCGCCAAGCTCCTGGGCTTGCCCGACCGTGTCGAGCCGCTGTTGTGTATCCCGGTCGGCTATCCGGCGGATGGGGCGCGCTTCGGTGGCAGCCGGCGAAAGCCGCTCTCTGAGGTCGCGTTCTACGACGTCTGGGGGAGAGCCGATCCCTAGTTCGGCTTCGCCCTATCTCAGCGCAACAGAACAGGGACCCGCCAGTCGGCGGGTCCCTGTGTACGCTTCTCGGGCAAGGGCTAGTTAGGCGATGCCTGCTGTAGCGCCGGCCTCTTCCAGCTTCTTCTTGGTCTCTTCAGCCGCCTCCTTGGCGATGCTCTCTTGGACCGCCACCGGCGCCGACTCGACAAGGTCCTTGGCCTCTCGCAGGCCGAGGTTGGTGAGCTCGCGGACCGCCTTGATCACGTTGATCTTGTTCGGGCCAATCTCCTGGATGGACACAGTGAACTCGGTCTGCTCTTCTTCCGCCGTGCCTCCACCATCAGCTACAGGTGCGGCCGCCACGGCCACCGGAGCCGCCGCGCTCACGCCGAACTCCTCTTCGAGTGCCTTCACCAGCTCGGCCAGCTCCAGCACGGACAGTCCTTTGATCGACTCCAGCAATTCCTCTTTCGTTGCCATCTCGGCCTCCTGTCTCGTGGTAGATCGTTTGTTACTACTATCCTGGCTCGATGTGCCAGGCGCCTATCCGCCGGCTGCCGCTAGCTGCTCCCCGCGGCGCTGCAGCACCATCGCAAGACCGCGAACCGGGCCGCTGAGCACGTAGACCAGCCCCGTGATCGGAGCGTTCATCTGGCCCAGCAGCTTGGCGATCAGCTGATCCCTTGGCGGCAGCGCCGCCAGCACGGCTACCTGGGTGCTGCTCAGCACGGCCCCATCCATGATGCCCTTGCGGATGATCAGCGGCAGGCGCGTCTGTTTCACGAACTCGTCCAGTGTCTTCGCCGCGGTCACGGGCTCGTCGTACCCGAACGCTATCCCGGTGGAGCCTTCGAGCAACTCGGCGAATTGGTCTACGCCGGCCTCGGTTGCGGCCAGGAGTGCGATTCGGTTCTTTACGACGCGATACTCAACGCCCTGCTCGCGCAGCCGCTTGCGCAGCTCGGTGAGATTGTTGACGCCGAGCCCCGAGAAATCGGTCGCGATGGCGATCGACGAGCGAGAGGTGCGCCCGGCCAGGTCGGCCACCGCATCGCGCCTCGCATCCGTGGGCATATCCGTGTCTCCTTGGCGCATTGTGCGCCCAACGAAAAACCCGCATCCGAAGACGCGGGTTGCACTCGATGCCTCACATGAGAACTCAGCGCACCTTGGCGGGCCTTTCGCTTAATCCTCTCAGACGATGTCCTCGAGGAACCCGCTGTCTTCGGTGGGTTCGTTTATTTCTTACGCAGAGTCTCGCTTATTCAACCCTCATGGTCAACGTAGCGTTGAGGTCCAAGGGCACGCCGGGGCCCATGGTGCTGGTGAGGTGCAGCGTTTTCACGAACTGGCCCTTAATCGCGGGTGGGCGCAGCCGGTTGACGGTGTCGACGATGGCCGCCAGGTTCTCGACGAGGCGGTCGCTTTCGAAGCTCGCCTTGCCGACGGGTGTGTGGATAATGGCTGTGCGGTCCATGCGGAGCTCGACCCGGCCCTTCTTGGCCTCATCGACGGCGGAGGCGATGTCGCCCTCCTGCACGACGGTTCCCGTGCGGGGGTTCGGCATCAAGCCGCGGCGGCCGAGGATACGGCCGAGCTTGCCGATCTTCCCCATCAGGTCGGGCGTGGCGGTTGCGACGGCGAAATCGAGGAAGCCGCCCTC
>CAZQVD010000051.1:0-12849 GCA_964596665.1 uncultured Dehalococcoidia bacterium | reverse complement strand
GCTCGCCTCCATCTTCCACCACTTTGATCTGCTCCTCCAGCATCCGGCGCATCAGGATCAGCCCTTTGTCCGTCTCCGCCAGCTGCTCGACGCTGCGGTCCGTGATTGGACCCTGGCCCTCCCAGACCGACAGGTCCTGCTGCAGGATCCACTCGGGGAGATCGACGACGGGTACGTCGAAGACCGGCACGGGGTTCTGCGCCGGCACCTCGACGTCAGGGCCCGGCTCGTAGATGTGGTACACGACGTGCCAGGTGGTCACGTCGTCCAGCGGCACGCGCATCTGGAACTCCTGCTCGCCCATGCGCCCGATATGCACGACGTTGGGGAACACCAGCGGGTGCCCGTGGTTCCAGCCCTGCGCCGTCGCCTCATCCTCCCCCTCCTGCAAACGGTACTTGAGGATGCCGTACTCGAAGCGCTCGAAGGCGATCTTCGTGTGGCGGCGGAAGGCCCGCTGGAAGTTGGACCAACGGCGGGGATCGGTGATCCCCAGCGTCTCCAGGGCATGCAGCCCCCAGCGCCCGTGGTCCCACTCCAGGTGCACCGTGTCCACCGAGTTCTCCTGGCACTGCAACCAGTTCCCGTGCACGATCGACGACCCGATCATGCGGAAAGCGTTGGGTGCCACGAACAGATTCCACTTCGGCAGCAAGGGAGCGGGCGTGGGGCCAAGGTACCCGAAAATGAGCCCCGACAGCTCCTCGACCGGGTACGACTGAATCTTCACACGCTCGGCGAAGGTGCTCTCCGACGACTCGGCAGGCATCTCCATGCATTGCCCGGACGTGTCGTACAGCCATCCGTGGTAGGGACAGCGAAGTCCTTCCTCCTCAGGGATGCCGTACTTCAGATCGACGCTGCGGTGGGCGCAACGCTGGGCGACGAGACCTAGGCGGCCACCTTTGTCGCGGTAGAGGGTGAGCGTCTCGCCCAGCAGTTTCACCGAGCGCACGGGGTTCTCTGCGAGATGTTGCGACGTGGCCACGGGAAACCAATAGCGGCGCAACAACTCCCCCATCGGCGTTCCGCGACCCACACGGGTCAGTCGCTCGTTCTGCTCCATGCTCAGCATGCCGACACCTCACTCGCTGGATGCGATTCCAACCAGTGTAGTAGAGAATCTGATCGTTTTCTATCCAGCTAAGTGCAACCCGGCACTCACTCACCGCCGCGTCGCGACAGGGACGTTGCTTTTCCCACCCATCCGCTACCGCGCTGTAATGGTGATCTAAACCGCCGCCCAGCGGCTTAATCCAGAGCCGTAGCGAAGCGCAGGCGCGCAGTTAGACCCGCTTACGAGCGAGCGCTGCATCGCGCGCTTGCGTCAGTAGCTCGTCCACCTGCTTGATGACGTCGCCGCTTATCGTGCCGGTGTTCCCGTAGTACGCGGATCCGGGGACGTAGTCGCTCATGTCGCCGAAGTTCTCGATCGTGATGCCAATGGAGTCGTGGGGCTGGCGAAACACGTTGATCGGGTCGCCGCCGTCCTCCACGACCTGGATCTGCTCCTCCAGCATCCGGCGCATCAGGATCACGCCCTTGTCGGTCTCCGTGAGCTTCTCCACGGTCCGATCCGTAATTGGCCCCTGCGCCTCCCATACGGCCAGGTCCTGCTGCAGGAACCACTCTGGCAGGTCCACGAGCGGAACCTCGAACGCGGGGACCGGGTCCTGCTCGGGCACGACGACGTCGGGGCCGGGCTCGAAGACGTGATAGACCACATGCCACGTCGTGACGTCGTCGAGCGGCACGCGGATCTGGAACTCCTGCTCGCCGATCAGCGCCCCGACGTGCACGACGTTCGGAAAGATCAGCGGATGGCCGTGATTCCAGCCCTGAGCGGTCGCTTCGTCCTCTCCCTCTTGCAGCCGATACTTCAGCATGCCGTATTCATAGGGTTCGAAGGCGAGCTTAACGTGATGGCGCTTGGCTCGGCGGAACGTCTCCCACTGCCGTTCGTCTGTGATTCCGTAGCGCTCCATCGCGTGGAGGCCCCAGTAACCGTGATCCCACTCCAGGTGGACGCTGTCGGCGGAGTTCTCCTGGCACTGCAACCAGTTCCCGTGCACGATCGACGACCCGATCATGCGGAAGCCGTTAGGGACGACGAGGAGGCCCCATCGAGGAAGGAACGGAACGGGACCAGGGCCGATATACGCCCAGATCAGGCCGGCCAGCTCCTCCACCACGTGGGAGCGAATCTTCACGCGCTCGGCGAACGTGCTCTCCGGCGATTCGGCCGGCATCTCCAGGCACTGCCCTGACGCGTCGTACAGCCACCCGTGATAGGGGCAGCGAAGCCCCTCCTCCTCCGGGATGCCGAACTTCAGATCGACGCTGCGATGCGCACAGCGCTGCGCCACCAACCCCAGCCGTCCGCTCTTGTCGCGGTACAGCGTGAACGTTTCGCCCAGCAGCTTCACCGTGCGCACCGGGTTCTCGGCGAGTGCCTGGATGGTGGTCACGGGGAACCAGTAGCGGCGCAGCAGCTCACCCATGGGCGTGCCGGGCCCCACTCGCGTCAGGCGCTCGTTCTGCTCCTTGGTCAGCATGCGGCATTCCTCCGGTTCGCGGCTTGCAGCCCCGACAAGTGTAGTGCCCTGCGCGCCGGCCCGCCATCGTGCGTGGTATGGACTCCCGTGAAGCCGGGAAAGTGCGGGTATAATCGCTCCGCCAGCACCTTCTATGGGGCACCCTTGGATCTTACCTCCTTAGAGCCAGGCCAGACACTTCTGAGCGAGCCGCTCGTCATCAGCATCGGCGACGCTGCCCAGTACCGGGCCGCCGTCGAGGACGACGCTGGCCTCTACGCCAAGGAGCACGTCGTGCCGCCCATGGCTGTCGCGGCCAAGCTGATGACCGCCGCCAGGGATGCGGCCGGGCTGCCCGCCGGCGCGGTGCACGCCGGCCAGGAGTTGGAGTTCGCCAGGCCGGTGGCCGAAGGCGCTGAGCTCGCTTGCATCGTCATTGTGGTGCAGAACAGCCTGCGGCAAGGCACGCGCTTCTTGGTGCTCGAGCTGAGCGGTACCGAAGGAGAGGAGCTGGCCGTTGCCGGGCGCACCACGATCGCGATCCCCGAGGGAGAGGGAACGTCGTGAGCACATCTAGCATGAGCGGCGCACCCGAAACCCTGACGCCCGTGACCCACCGCGTGAGCCAAGCGCAGCTCGTGAAGTACGCCGACGCCAGCGGCGACCACAATCCGCTGCACCTCGATGTCGACTTCGCCGCGGACACGCCCTATGGCAAACCCATCGCGCATGGCATGCTCGTGCTCGCGTTCGTGTCGGAGTTGCTGACGAAGTCGTTCGGGCGCGCCTGGCTGTGCGGCGGCAAGCTGAAGACGCGATTTCGCGCGCCGGTCTACCCTGGCGACATGGTCACCGCCAGCGGCACGCTGAAGAGCGCAACGGACGCGCAGGCAACCTACACGATATCCGTCCATAATCAGGGCGGAGAAGCCGTGATCACCGGCGAGGCCACGGTACCCCTGACCGCGTAACCGGGCAGGGGACACGACAAGGGAGATCGGTGAGCAACACCTACACCATAGCCATCGACGCCATGGGCGGTGACAACGCACCGGGATGGCCGGTCCTCGGCGCCGTGCTCGCGGCGAGGGAGGGGGGCGCAGGCGTGCTCCTCGTAGGCGATCAGGCGGAGGTGAGCACCGAGCTGGCGAAGCACGATGCCGCCAGCCTGCCAATCGAGGTTGTGCCCTCCGAAGGCGTCGTCGTCGAGGGCGAGAACCCCGCTCGCTCGCTCCTGGCCAAGCCCAAGTCGTCCATCGCCGTCTCCGTAGGGCTCGTGAAGGAGGGCGTCGCCGACGCGGCTGTGAGCATGGGCTCCACCGGAGCGACCATGGCCGCGGGCGTGATCGGGCTGGGCCTCTTCCCCGGACTCGAGCGTCCCACGCTGGGCGGGCCGTTCATCGCGCTGGCGCCCCACACCACCATCATCGACCTGGGCGCCAATGTGGATTCCAAGCCGTCGCAGCTCCTAAGCTTCGCGGCGCTCGGCGCCACCTTCGAGCACATCTACCACGGCATTGAGAGCCCGCGGGTCGCGCTCCTCAGCGTGGGATCCGAGGAGGGCAAGGGCAACCGCCAGACCAAGGAAGCGTTCCCTCTGCTTCAGAAGAGCAGCCTCAACTTCATCGGCAACATCGAGGGCCACGAGCTGTTCATGGACAAGGCGGATGTCGTCGTCTGCGACGGCTTCGTTGGCAACGTGCTGCTGAAATTCACCGAAGGCCTGGCGCAGGCGGCGGCGGCCTTCCTCTCCAAGGCCATGGGGGCCGACGCGCTCGCCGTGCAGCAAATCGGCAGCCTGGCCAGCGCCGCTGAGCACGCGGGAGGGCCGCTGTTCGGTATCAACGGGCTCATCATCGCGGGCCACGGCCGCGCCAGCAGCGAGGCTATCGCCGCATCGGTGAAGCTTGCCCACTCCTGCTTGGACAACGACCTCATCGGCCAGATGCGCCTCGACCTGGCCGCCGTTATCGGAGAGTCGGCCTGATGCGCGGACTAGCCGGCAAACGCGCGCTCATCACGGGGGCATCGCGGGGCATCGGCCGCGACGTCGCGCTGAGGCTTGCCTCGGAAGGCGCCAACGTGGCGCTCAACTACCAGAGCGGCGGGGTCGAGGCCGTTGCCGTGGCCAAGGAGATTACCGACGCCGGCGGCACCGCCATCGTCGTACAGGGCAGCGTCGGCATCGCAGCCGAGGCCGAATCGCTGATCGAACGCACCCTCTCGGACCTAGGCGGACTCGACATACTCGTCAACAACGCGGGCATCACCCGCGATAACCTCGTCATGCGCATGTCGGAGGAGGACTGGGATGCCGTCCTCGACACGAACCTGAAGGGTGCCTTCCTCTGCACCAAGGCGGCGGTGCGTCTCATGCTCAGGCAACGCTCCGGACGCATCATCAACATGTCCTCCGTCGTGGGGATCAGCGGCAACGCAGGTCAGGCCAACTACTCGGCTGCCAAAGCGGGGCTGATCGGCTTCACGAAAACCATCGCCCGCGAGGTCGCCTCCCGTGGCATCACAGTCAACGCCGTCGCTCCTGGGTTCATCACCACCCGGATGGTCGAGGGCCTCGGGGAGGGGATACGCGCCCAGATCCTCGAGCGCATCCCCCTCGCCCGCTTCGGCGCCCCCGAGGAGGTCGCCGCCTGTGTGGCCTTCCTCGCCAGCGACGACGCCGCCTACATCACCGGCCAGGTAGTGGGCATCGACGGCGGCCTTGGGCTCTGACCCTGGGCGTACCCCAACAACCAAGAGCGGAGTGCAGATGCAGCTACACGAACACGACGGACCAGGCGACCGGATCATGGTTATCGTCGCCCATCCGGACGATGCCGAATTCATGTGTGCGGGGTCAGTGGCCAAGTGGACCGGCGAGGGGCGCGAGGTGATCTATACGCTGGTCACCAGCGGCGACAAGGGCACCCCCGACCCGAGCATCGCGCCACAGGATCTTGCGAAGATGCGCGAGGTGGAGCAGGGCAACGTCTGCAACATCCTGGGTGTGTCGGCCATCGAATTCTTACGCTACGAAGACGGCATGGTCCAGAACACGCTCGACCTGCGCCGCGACATCGTGCGCGTCATACGGCGGCATCGCCCCAGCGCCGTCATCACGCAGAACCCGACGATCCGCTGGTCCGGGAACTACGTGACCCATCCCGACCATCGCGCCACTGGCGACGCCGCCATGGACGCCGTCTTCCCGTCGGCACGCGATGTCCACATGTTCCCGGAGCTTGCGATGAACGAGGGCCTCGACGCCCACATCGTCCCGCACCTGTATCTAGGTGCGCGCGGCGCCACGGCCGACGTCTACTTCGACATTACCGACACCATCGAAACGAAAGCCCGCGCGCTGAACGCCCACGTCACACAAATCAAGGACCCCTCCGCCACCGAAGGCTTCGTCCGGGAGAACGCGAAATTGACCGCCGAAGGCCACGGCATGCAGTACGCGGAGAGCTTCAAGTATTTCTTTTTGGGCTGAAGCGACCGGCTAGGATCTCGCGTAGTTCAACCTGCCCGTGGAGGATCGCAGATGACATCCGAGCATTGCTCGTCGCAGTGGGAGGCGATGGACCAGGCGCGCCAGCTGCTGGAGGAGGCCTACGGTCAGCTGAGCGCGATCCTCAGCCGCACGTATTTCCCTAAGACCGATCTCGAGCTATACGACGCGGCTGCCACCAACGTGAGGACCGTGAAGCTGGCCTATGACGATACGATCCGGTTCTTCATGGACTGCGCGTGGAAGCACACGCTAACGTCGTAGAAATGGCGCGTGAGCGCCGTGCTAGTTGACCCGGGAAGGTGATGCGCCGTATCCAGAAATCTATACACTGAAGAGGCGCTGCACTGGCCACGGTAGCGCGAGTCGAACAACATTACGCCCAAGCGCTTGCCTAAGCTTTGTTTGCGTTGGCCATCTGTCCCTGATTGCACGTTTCGCCTCTGGGTCCCGGAGTCGTCCCTTGCACCCTCCGCTACCACCAAGCAAAACGTATCACCGACGTCCGTCTGTCAATTGGAGGAAAGCACGTATCGGCGATGGGAGTTTGCCTGCGTTCGGGTACGGGGTACACGCGCCTACTAGGGGTCGGCCGGCTCGGTCGAGAGCGCGTAGGAGGGGTCGCGCAGCGTCGCGGACGTGTCGCTGCCATCGACGCTCAGCACGCTCCCAGCCGTGGCCTGTTTCGCAGCAACCAGCGCCAACGCGACGTAGCCCGCGGGGCCACGGACGACCGACGTGAGCGTCCCCGCCTTCGCGTCTCCGGACATCAGCTGCGCACCAACTTCTGCGGGGCCTGAGAGCACGACCGACATGAGGCGCCGCTGCACCTTGCGATAGGTCTGCAGGCGCGCGATCACCTCTTGGCCCGTGTAGCAGCCCTTATCGTCGCTGATCGCACCAAGCAGGCGTGGCTCCAGCGGGTTGTTGAACTCGCCGAACTCCGAGCCGAACGCCGGCATGCCGTTGGCAACCCGGTACGCCTCCCAGGCGTCCGCGGACACGGGCGTAGCCCCCGCTGCGGCCAACGCAGCCCGCACCGCCTCGGCCACCGCTGCCTCCCCGACGATCTCCGCGCCGTCGGCCCCGCCGGGCAACGAGTGCCAGACGACCACCGAAGCGCCGCCGAGCTTCGCCTCGCACACTCGATCCAACGCGAGACCGCCCACCGGTGCGCCGGCGCGCTCCAGCGACTCTGCCGCTGCCGGACCGGCCAGGGATAGCTGGCCCGTACCGGCTGTGCGGTCGATGACCGTGATCTCCTCGCCGAAGGTGTACGTATCGAGCCAGTCGATAACCGTCGCAGCCCGCCCTGGGCTCGTCAAGGCCAGCAACCCACCACTCACCGCGGCGAGGGCCACGAAGTCGACGACGCGTCCGTCGCCATTGGTGACCACGGTCGCTCGGGCCTCGCCCTCCGGGAGTTCCTCGAGCTTGTTGGTCGTGAGCCGGTTCAGCAGATCGAGGGCATCGGCGCCTTCTATGCCGAGTCTGCCGGCATCGCTTCGATCGGCAAAGGCCGTCCCGCTCGTCAATGCCGCGAGCTCGTCCTCAAAGTCCACTCCCGTCGCTCGTCCTCTGTGCATTGCCATGCATCCACTCTACAACAACCGTATGTAAGGGGCAGGCACGCTTGGCATGCGCGGTGAAGCACTTACACGGACGGATGAACGCGTTACAGCGCAGAGATACGCGCAGCAGCCATGGCCGTCCGTTCCGTTGCTTGCGGTAGCAGCGCAAGCGTCCCCGCCCACACACCCGGCGGATTCAGTCCGAAGTGGTAGCGAAGCGCAGGGCACGTTCAAATCCGCGCACACGCCGCGAGAACGCTAGCCTTCCAAGCTTACGGAGACCAGCCAATCGTCAAAACCGCCCAGGGGGCCTCAGTCCGGACCCGTAGCGCAACGCAGGCGCATAATTAGACGGCTAAACGGAGAACGATGTCCCACAGCCGCACGCCTTCTTGGCGTTGGGATTGTTGAACACGAACCCCTTGCCGTTGAGACCGCCCGAGTAATCGAGCACGGTGCCCGCCAGGAACACGTAGCTCTTACGCTCGACGGAGAGCGTGATGCCGTTCTGTTCGATGATCTTGTCTTCCTCGCGCGAATGCTCGGTGATGTCGAGCGCGTAGGTGAGGCCGGAGCAGCCGCCACCCTTGACCGCCACGCGCAGGACGCCCTTCGCGATGCCTTCGGCGGCCATGAACTCGCTGACGTGCTTCGCCGCGTTCTCGGTGATGGAGATGGTCAGGGGCTGTTGTGCGGTCGCCATAAGACTCCTCGCAAGATCACATGCACTGTCGTTCCATAGTAGCGGCCTGCCGCGAGAGGCGTCAAGGCAACGCTGGTAGAATCGCAGGGTGCTACCCTGCACCCATTCGCTGCCGCGCTACAAAGGCAAACCAAAACCACCGGAGCCGTCAGGCACACAGCCCAACCCGCCCACAAACAAACCCGCCACCCCGCGGCTTTGGCCCGGATCCTTAGCGAAGCGCAAGCACACTGTCAAACAGGAGCCCCACTTGGCCGAACCATCCGTCGAGCCCACCACGATCGCCATCGCTCCCGAGGGCCTGCACATCGTATGGGGAGATGGCCTCGAGTCGCTGCTGCCGCACCGCTATCTACGAGGCAACTGCGGCTGCGCGCAATGCCTAGACGAGATCACCCACCAGCGAAAGATCGGCATGGACAACGTGCCGTCCGACGTGACCGTCGAGGAATACATGGAGATTGGACGCTACGCGATCGGCCTCCTGTTCAGCGACCTCCACGAGACGGGGATCTACCCGTTCAAGTATCTGCGCGAGCTGGCCACCGGCGATGCCGGCTAGCCGTGGCCCAAGCCGGCGCTGGGTCTAGGCGCGGCTTGTTGCCCCGTGCTCGATGTTCATGCGCTCCTTGAGCGCTTCGATTGCTTCGTGCGCCCCGTACACCGTTGCCAGGCGGCCGCTGACGCGGACCCGCATCTTGGAGATGTGGCCTGTCTTCGCCAGTAGCCACAGCGACCAGTTGAGCGCGGAGCGTTTCAAGCGTGGAAATACCCGCAGCAGCTCCTCACCCTGGTACTCGAACACCTCGTCGGGGCGCCGCATGAGCTCTTCGTAGATCATCGCCTGCAAAGGAGGCAATCCGCCCTCCGCCGGCAGACTGTATTCGGAGATCTGAGTGATTTTCATCTTGGTCAAACTCCTAGACAAAATCTAAGGAAATGGTCAATCGTGATTCTAGGAACGTCGCCATGCTCTGTAAAGCAGCTTCGAGTGCGCATCAGCGCGTTTGCGCGTCCGAGCAGCGATCCTCGCTCTGCTACACTACCGACGCCATGAGTAGTCCCCCCAATACCGGCCCAACTGGCGCCAACTCGACGGGCACGGGTCGCCTGACCGCGGACGAGGTCCGGCGCGTCGCGAAGCTTTGTCGCGTCGGCCTCACCGACGATGAGGTCGAGCAGCTGCGTGGCGAGATGGCAAGCCTCCTCGCCGAGGTGAGCGTGCTGCAGGCCATAGACACCAACGGCGTCCAGCCCACCGGACATGCCGTCGAAGGCGTGCACACAGTGATGCGCGACGACGTCCCCATCGAGCCGATGACGGTCGAAGACGTGCTGGCGAACGCTCCACAACGCGAGGGTAACTACTTCCGCGTGCGCGCCGTGATGGAGTAACGAACAACGGAACGCTGATGCCCGAGCAAGACCCCTTCTCCAGCGTCCGGCAGTTGTCGGACGCATTGCATGCCAAAGAGGTGAGCGCCCGCGAGGTCACCGACGAGCACCTGCGGCGCATCGACGCGCTCGACGGCGGCATCGGCGCGTTCCTATCCGTCACCCGCGACCTCGCGCGCTCCCAGGCCAGGGACGCGGACGCCCAGCTCGCTTCGGGCGGCGCGGGACCGCTCGTCGGCGTTCCCATGCAGATCAAGGACAACATGGCCACGCGCGGCCTACTCACCACCTGCGGCTCCAAGATGCTCGATGGCTTCCGGCCGCCCTACGACGCCACCGTGACCATCGCGCTCCGTGAAGCCGGCGCTGTGTTGCTCGGCAAAGGCAACATGGACGAGTACGCCATGGGCTCCTCCAACGAGAACTCGGCCTTCAAGCCCGTGCACAACCCGTGGGACGTCGACCGTGTGCCGGGGGGCTCCAGCGGCGGACCCGCCGCCGCAGTCGCAGCCGGACTCGTCCCCTTCTCCCTGGGCTCGGACACTGGCGGATCGATCCGCCAGCCGGCCTCCCTCTGCGGAGTCGTGGGCCTCAAGCCCACCTACGGCCTGGTGAGCAGGTACGGCCTCATCGCGTTCGCCTCTTCGCTCGACCAGATCGGGCCGTTCACACGGACCGTGGGGGATGCCGCGCTGGTGATGAACGCCATCACCGGCCAGGATCCCCACGATTCCACGAGTATCGCCCGGACCACCAACGACTACACTGCCGGCCTCAACGATGGCGTGGCTGGCCTGCGCATCGGCGTCGTGCCGGAGTACTTCGGCGATGGCATCGACCCGGAGGTCGCCCGCGTCACCATGGCCGCCATCGCGCAGCTCGAATCGCTGGGTGCGCAGGTGGATTGGGACGTGCCGCTGCCGAACTCTCGGGCCGCGTTGGCCGTCTACTACGTAATCGCGCCGTCGGAGTGCTCCGCGAACCTCGCTCGGTACGACGGCGTGAAGTTCGGTTACTCGGACCCCGACGAGGCCAACCTGTGGCAGGCGCTCGAATCGACGCGCGCGACCGGATTTGGCACCGAGGTGAAGCGGCGCATCATGATGGGAACCTACGCGTTGTCATCGGGCTACTACGACGCCTACTACAAGAAGGCGCAGCAGGTGCGGACGCTGATCCGCGAGGAGTTCGACCGCGCGTTCCAGCGCGTCGATGTGCTCATCACGCCCACCTCCCCAACCGTCGCATTCAAAATCGGCGAGAAGGTCGCGGACCCCGTGGTCATGCATGCGAGCGACGTCTGCACCGTGCCGGCCAACATCGCCGGCATTCCCGGGATCTCGGTCCCTTGCGGGTTCGTGGACGGCCTGCCCGTGGGCCTACAGATGCTCGGACCAGCCATGAGCGAGGCCACGCTGTTCCGGGCCGCACATGCCTACGAGCAGAGCACCGACTGGCACCTCCAGCACCCATCACTCTAGCCCTACGGCCTCGCTGGCTCCTCCGTAACCACTCCATCCGACATCCGCAGCCATCTCGCCTCGATGCCGTCTATGATCTGCGCAGGGTCGGCCGTGGTGACCAACGCTTGCGGGTACCGCAACGCCTCCTCCAGCACCAGCTCACGCCGCCGCGGGTCCAGCTCCGACAGCACATCGTCCAGCAGGATGATGGGGGCGTCGCCCGTTCGCTCGTGAAGGAGCTGGCCTTCCGCAATCCGCAGGGCCAGCGCCGCGAGTCTCCCTTGCCCACGCGACGCGTGCCGCGCCAGCTCCACGTCGTCAAGCTCCAAGCGCAGGTCGTCCCGATGCGGGCCCACGACCGTCATGGCGGCGGCGCGCTCCTGCGCCCGGGTCTGCGCCAGCGCCTGCGCGAACAGCTCCGGCGACGGCCGCTCATCCCAGGGGGTGGTAGCCGCGTAACTCACCGACAAGGCCTGCTCACCCCCAGCAAGCCTCGCAAACGCCTCGCTCACCAATGGGGCGAGGCGGTCCAGCGCGTCGTAGCGCGCCGACAGCACATCGGCTCCCTCGCTGCAGAGCGAATCGTCCCAGAACGTGAGCTCATCGTCCCCGACCCTGCCCTCACGCATCGCACGCAGCAGCTGGTTGCGCTGCAACAGCACGCGCTGATAGCGCTGGAGCGCCTGGACGTAGTGCCGCGACTGTTGCGACAGCAGGATGTCCAGGTAGCGACGACGGCCCTGGGGAGAGCCGAAAACTAGATCGATGTCCTCGGCGGAGAAGAGGACGGCGGTCATCACACCCACCAGCTCGGAAGCGCGCTTGGGTGCACCGTTCACCCGGATCCGCTTCACCACGCCGCTGGGCGCTCCGCCGGCGCAGTCGAACCCGACCCGCAGCTCCCACGGACCGTCCCCCCGGCTCACGCGAGCGGCCACGATCGCATAGCCACCCGCGTCCGCCGCCTCCCAGGCAACCAACTCGCGCTCGGCCGTCGCGCGGTCAGACTTGCCGATGGCCCGCAGGTACACCGCCTCCAAGAGGTTGCTCTTGCCCTGGGCGTTGTCGCCATGCACCATCGTGAGTCCCGGCCCGAGCGGCAGGTCCAGCGAGCGGTACGAGCGGAAATTGGTAAGCGAGAGCGAGGTGAGCTGCACGCGGCCATTCTAGTCGCTGCGGCGGGTATCTTTGTCCGGTTGCCGGAGGTACCCCTGAACCGCATACTTACTTATCGAACGGCAACCTGATCGGGGTGCGCGAAACATGCGACGGAGACTCGGCGCTCTGTTCGGCGGGCACGGCAAGCCCACGGCGGTCGTCGCACTGACAGTGGCAGCACTGGCTGTGATTTCCGCATGCACGGCCGACCCCACGCCCACGCCGACCGCTCCGCCCAGCCCGACCCCCACGCCCACGCCAACCCCAACGGCGAGCCTCGTATTCGACCTTGCCGCGGACGCCACCGTCGGGGACCTGGCTGCATTGCTGCCCGAGGCCACTCTCGCCTGCATCTCGGAGGTGATGGGCCTAACGGCCTATGACAGCGCCCTCACGCTCCCGCTTTTCGGCGGCGACAGCCCGGCCCTCGAAGCCGAGTTCCCGACCGCCTGCATCAGCCGGGAGATTGTCGTCGACGTCATCATCGCAACCTACGTCCACGAGGCCGGCGGTC
>CAZQVD010000050.1:0-13043 GCA_964596665.1 uncultured Dehalococcoidia bacterium | reverse complement strand
CGTCTTCCTCCTGGACATGAGCGCTTCCACCGCGGAGGCGGTGGAAGAGGGAGCCCGCGACGCGGACTGGAATGTTCCCGGCGACCCGGTCGCCTACACGGCGTGGCTGCGCGCCCGCCGCGGCGAGACGGCCCGCCGCCCCTACAAGCGCATCATCGATGTTGAGAAGGAGTCGATGGTGCTGCTGATGACGGCGCTCGAAGCCATCGGCGACCGCTACGGCGTCTACGGTTTCTCCGGCTTCGGCCGCGAGAACGTGGAGTTCTACGTAATCAAGGAGGTCGAGGAGATGCTGAGCGACCGAGTGAAACGCCGCCTCGACAAGGTGGCCCCGCTGCACGCCACACGCATGGGTCCCGCGATCCGGCACGCCACGTCCAAGCTCGCGGCGATCGACGCCAAGACCAAGTTCATGTTCGTGGTCAGCGACGGGAGGCCGCAGGACCGCGGGTACAGCCGCGAGGGCGTGGAGAAGGAGTATGCGGTGCAAGACACTCGCATGGCGCTGATCGAGGCACGCAACTCCGACATCAACCCGTTCTGCCTCACCGTCGACCGCAATGGGCACGACTACCTGCGGTCCATGGCTGGGGACCTCGGCTACGAGGTGCTGCCCGACATCCTCGAGCTGCCGCGCCGTCTGCCGCAGCTCTACCGCAAGATTACGGTCTAGGCGAGAGCCCAGCTAGGGCCGCGAGCGCATCCATTCCTCGTGGTCGGCTACCCGCTCGCCCACCACGTAGAAGAAGTAGTGCGCGTCCATGCCGCCGCGGAACTTGAAGTTCTCCCGCATGTCTTTCGCGAGGCACGCGAAGTCGTCGCCCTTCGATCGCAAATAGCGCCCTGGAACGAGCCGTGCTCCTTCCTAAGCTCTAGCATGCGCCGCGCATTGCTGATCATCGTCTCAATCTTGCGCCGGTTGCGGATGATGCGGGTGTCGGCCACAATGTGGTCCGCGTCGTCCCGGCTACCACTTGTGAGCACGCTGGGGTCGAACCCGCGGAACACCTCCTGCGTGCCGGCTCACTTCGCCTCGACCACGCGCCTCAATATGCCCGGCTGAAAGACGGCCTTGCTCATGATGTCGGGTCGGCGAGCTTCGCGGGCGTGATCTGCTCTGGTGGGTTGTTCGGCAGCATCTTCGTCTCCTGGTGCCCAGGGGTCTAGTGGCTTCGCAAGGCGCTCGCCAACTGCAGCAGAGCCGCGGTGACCGCGCGATTGCGCACCAGCGGACGGCGTGACGGGAAGCGATGCTCCGTGACCGAGGTTCCACCAGGATGGGAAACGCCGATGAACACGGTGCCCGCTTTGATGTCTCCTTGGTCGTCGGGGCCCGCTACGCCGGTCACGCTGATGCCGCACTCTGTGCCGTATGTTCTGCGCGCAGCCTCGGCCATGGCGATGGCCGTCTCTTCGCTCACGACGCCGAAATCGTCGATAGTGGCGGCGGGCACACCGGCTTGCACCTTGAGGCCGGAGCTGTAGGTGATCGCGCCACCCACGAAGTAGTCGGATGAGCCCTCGATGTCGGTGATGGCCCCGCCCAGCATGCCGCCGGTGCATGACTCAAGTATGGCAAGCTTGTAGCCGCGCTCGCGAAGGAGCTGGCCCACCACGACGGCGGGCAGATCCTCGTCTGTGCCCCAGATGTATTCGTCCAGCGCGGCTCGAATCTTCGTCTCGGCTGCTTGCAGCGTGCTGAGTACCTCGGCTTCGGTCTGAGCCTTGGCGATCGCACGCACGTAGATGCCTTCGGGCTTGGCATACACACCGAAGTCCATGCCAGGCATTTGGTACAGCTCGCGCACCATCTCGTCGACCGCCGCCTCACTGAGGCCGATCGTCTTGAACATGCGGGACATGATTACGTTGCCGGGGATCCGCTCCTTCAGGCGCGGCGCGATCTCGGTCGACCACATGTTCGTCAGCTCGCGGGGTGGCCCTGGCATGGTCGCGAGTATCTTGCCGTCGCGCTCGATCCACCAGCTCGGCGCGGTGCCCAGCGAATTGTGGATCGAGGATGCCGATGGGATGATGCCAGCCTGGCGCAGATTCTGCTGCGGCATGGGGTTCATGTTGCGCCGGGCGAAGCTATCTTCGAGCCACGCCTTCAAGCCGGGGTCGGTGGTGATCGTCTCCTTCAGCATGCCGGCGATGCCGTCTCGGGTCAGGTCGTCCATAGTGGGGCCGAGCCCGCCCATGGTCAGCACCACATCGGAGCGCTCCCAGGCACGGGCGAGTATGTCGGTGAGCTCGTCGATGTTGTCGCCGACGATGGTGACCCAGTGCAGCTCGAGACCGACCTCCGGCAATCTGCTGCCGATCCACGAGGAGTTCGTGTCCTGGGTCTCGCCCATGAGGAGCTCGGTGCCAACGGCGATGATCTCGGCCTTCACAGCGTCCTCCAGACGGAGATTCGGGGGTGCTTGCCAGAAAGCAGGGCGCGAGTATAGCAGGCGGTGCGGGGCCTCCGACGACCACGGCAAACTTGTCCTCACCAGGCCACGATGCTATCCTTGAGTTCTGTCCGCTCCGGTACGACGGGGCGGACAACGTATGTGGCGCGGCTGCGCTACCACAGCGCGATTCCCCCTTGGCCCACGGCGCCCCCTTCTCCCCACTCCCACCTCGCTATCGGAGCGACAGTGAACCAATCTGCCATTCAGACGGAACCCTCCTCCCTCCGCCGTTTGGCTCGATTGGCGGAGCGACGAACCACGCGAACGCCCTACGTCCTCATGGACGAAACGGTGCTGAGAGACGGAGTGAAGGCGTTCCTCTCGGTCTTGAACGGATCGCAGATTTTCTATGCGGTCAAAGCAAACCCTGACGCAGGGGTGCTCCAGATCTTCGCAGACGAAGGCTTGGGGTTCGAAGTTTCGAGCTCGCACGAATTACGAAGAGTCCGCGCCCTCGGTGTTGGCCCTGAGCGCATCAGGACGTCCAACCCCGTGAAAGATACGGGGTTCATCCGGCAGATGCATCGCTTGGGTTCCAACAGATTCGTTTTCGACTCTAGTGGCGAGGCCGAAAAGATCTCCACCGAAGCGCCTGGAGCAGAAGTGATGGTCCGGCTCACAGTGGACAATTCGGGAAGCGCTTGGCCGCTGAGCGACAAGTTTGGCGTTGAAATCGACGAGGCATGCCGCCTCCTCGTTGAAGCTACGAGCCTTGGGCTCAGCGCCGCTGGCGCCACGTTCCACGTTGGTTCACAATGCTTGACTCCCGCCAGTTGGACGAGCGCGCTTCGGCGTGCCGTGGAGCTCTGGAATAGAGCACGCGAGCATGGCTTGCAGTTGCGGATCCTCAACGTTGGCGGCGGACTTCCTGCTCACCACGACGCTGCGATCGCCTCTACCGCTCAGACGCTCTCGTCGATAGCCGGCCAGGTGCGTGAGCTGTTCCCTTCGAACGTCGAGATGGAGATCGAACCGGGCCGGGCACTGGTGGCGGACGCAGGGGCACTGATCACGACCGTGACCGGACGCGCGCAGAGAGACCAGCTCACCTGGCTGTATGTTGATGCCGGGATATTCAACGGGCTCATGGAGGCGATCGGGGGCATAGAGTATCAATTCCTACCCCTGGAAGCAGCAGGCCGCCAGGCAACCTGCGTCATCGCGGGCCCTTCCTGTGACAGCATGGACATCGTGGCGAAGAATGTTTTCATCGCAGCGCCAAGCGTAGGAGAGCGCGTCCTCGTGTTCCCGGGAGGGGCCTACACAACCGTCTATGCGTCGCGATTCAACGGGATCCAGATCCCTCGACTCATCATGGATCGATCTGAAGATGACGGCAGCTGAGTTTCGCGAAAGCGCACCAGGATCGCCCGTCGACTACGTCTACACAGACGTGAGCGTGCTGCACGAAGAGCGGAGCGCGTTCCAAGAGATCGTGGTACTCGAGCACCCGATTCTCGGCAAGATCTTGATCCTCGATGGCGTCGTTCAACTGACCGAGCACGACGAATTCCTTTACCACGAGATGCTGGTCCATCCCGCTCTGGTGACGCACCCCGACCCGGTCAACGTGCTCATCGTTGGCGGCGGCGATGGCGGCAGTTTGCGTGAGGTACTCAAGCACGAGACCGTGAGACGCGTCACCGTGGCCGAGATCGATCGCAGGGTCGTCGACGTGAGCAGGGACTTTCTTCCTGCCTTGAGTGTCGGTTTCGCTGACCCGAGGACCGAAGTGGTATTCGAGGACGGCGCGGCGTTGCTCGAGGACCGCAGCAGGTGCTTCGAGGTCGTAATCGTCGATTCCACCGACCCGGTCGGCCCAGCGGAGCGGCTGTTCTCCGACCACTTCTACCGGTCCGCCGCTCAGTCTTTGAGCCCGGACGGTGTGTTCGTGACGCAGTCCGAGTCACTCCTCTACCATGCGCGCTTCGTTGCAGGGGTCCTAGGACGCCTGGGAAACTGGTTCCCGATTGTCGACTGCTATGGGCAGGCGCTGGCCATGTACCCCGGGAACTGGTGGGCGTTCGCCATCGCTACCATGGGCCCGAGGCCGCGCAATCCAGGGACGGCCAATCGCATAGACACGCGCTACTACTCACGCGAGGCGCACCGCAGGGCATTCCTTGCTCGATCCGCACTGAAGCGGCTCCGGGCAGGGCAATCTCCCTGGCGTGGCACTAGCGCCGAGGCATAGGCGCAGCAATCAGAGCGTCAGCGGCTCGGTGACGCCGTAGCCCTGCTGGGCACGCATGTACTCGATCCCCTGTTCCGGGCCCATCGTCTCGCAGAAGATCTCGATGGTGTTGCCGTCGGGATCGCTGAAGTAGACGGATTCCGTGATGCCGTGGAACTGCTGCGCCTTGATCTCGGCACCCATGTCGATCACCCGCTGACGAAGTGCCTTCAGCTGCTCGGGGCCACCCTCGACCTGACAGGCGACGTGCACGAGGCCAAGCTCTCCACGCTGTGCGCCCGGAGGCGCCTGGAACAGGGCGATGTCGTGATGCTGGGTTCCGAACGACATGAACGCGGAAGGGCCTTCGTTCGGGCGATCGCTGACGATTTCCATGCCCAGCGCGTCGCGGTAGAACGTCTTCGACCGGGCTACATCCGACACGGCGAGCACCACGTGGGCCACCTTGTTCACTCTCGGCCCGTTGATGACGGTCGACACGGAGCACGCTCCACAGGGAGATGTCAAGGCAGTATACCGCCGCGTGGCACGCTCCCAAAGGTAAAGAGCACCGGATGCTACAATGGCGGCGGCTGGGCGCACCGAGGAAGCAGGCCGCCACGTAGCGCACGTCATGAGATCAAATTTCGACCACCCTGTTTACCTGGACCACGCGGCCACCACGCCGGTGGCACCGGTGGCGCTCGCCGCGATGGAGCCCTACTTCGCGGAGCGCTTCGGCAACGCCTCCAGCATCTACGGGCTCGCACAAGATGCGCGCCGCGCCATCGACGAGGCTCGCGAGCGATGCGCCCGCGTCCTTGGATCGAGGGCCAGCGAGATCATATTCACCAGCGGCGGCACGGAGTCCGACAACGCGGCGCTCATGGGCGCGGCGCTGGCTCTGCGGGAGCGCGGACGCCACATCGTCACCACGCAGATTGAGCATCACGCCGTGCTGAGTGCGGCGGAGCTGCTCACCGAGCTGGGATTTGAGGTCGCCTACGTCCGTCCGGGCAAGGACGGGATCGTGAGCCCCGAAAGCGTAGCCGCCGCGCTGCGCCCCGACACCACCGTCGTCAGCGTGATGCTGGCCAACAACGAGATCGGCACGATCCAGCCGGTCGCAGCCATCGCCGAGCAGGTCAGAGCCGCGGCCGGGTCGAAGCGACGCATCGTCCTGCACACCGACGCGGTTCAGGCTCCTGGGCTTCTCCCTGTCAACGTGGACGCCCTCGGCGTGGATATGCTGACCCTCTCGGCGCACAAGTTCGGCGGGCCCAAGGGGGCCGGCCTCCTATACGTGCGGCGAGGCACGCCGTTCCGGCCAACGCAGGTCGGCGGCGCCCAGGAGCGCGACCGCCGGGCCGGGACCGAGAACACGCCAGGCATCGTCGGCATGGCTGCGGCGCTCGAGGCCGCCGAAGCGGCGCGCGCGGCAAGCGTGGAGCGCTGCCAAACGATGCGCGATAGCATCATCGCAGGAATCACCGAGCGAGTAGAGGATGCACGGCTGAACGGCCACCCGACCGAGCGCCTGGCCAACAACGCGAATCTCTCCCTACCCGGCGTCGAGGCGGAGTCGCTGCTGATGGGCCTCGATCTGGCCGGCATCTCTGCTTCCAGCGGGAGCGCCTGCACCGCTGCCTCGCTTGAGCCATCGCACGTACTGCTGGCGCTCGGTCAGAGCGACAATCTGGCACGATCAAGCCTCCGGCTCACGGTCGGCCCCGAGAACACAGCGGAAGAGATCGCCTACACGGTGGGCACGGTCGCTGCGCTCGCCGTGAAGCTGCGGCGGCTGGCCGGCTCGGCGAAGCGGTAGGAAGAGCACCCAGGTGGGTTGAGCATCGAGATGCGGCGCGAAGCCAAGATCCCGGAACCACTGCGCGAATTCATCTTCGACCCACCCGTCACGCCCACGATTTGGCCGAGGCGGGTATTCCACGTCATCGCAGGCTCGTCGATCCCGGTGGGCGTACTGTTCCTGCCGATGGCGATGGTGCAATGGCTGCTCATCGTTTTCAGTATCGTCGCGGTCACCCTGGAGGCCGGCCGGGCCATGATGCCGCCGATGAACGATCTGCTGCTGAGATGGTTGCCCTTCTTCAAGCCACAGGAGCGCGTGCAGGGGACTGGCGCCGCCTATCTGTGGAGTTCCGCGACGATCGCCGTTTTTGCGTTCGACAAGGACACGGCAGTCCTCGGCCTGCTGTTCCTCGCCTTCGGGGATCCTGTGGCCGCGCTGGTGGGCGGCCGCGACCATCGCGCCCGGATCTTCGGCAAGTCCATCGCCGGCAGCTTGGCCTTCGTCGTGGCAGCGATCGCTGCCGGAGCCGGCGCATCGCTGCACCCCGACATCCCTCTGGCGTGGTGGCTGGTGCCTGGAGCGGTCACGGCCGCGATAGCGGAGCTGCTGCCTATCCCCTTCGACGACAATCTGAGCGTGCCGCTGGCCGCCGCAGGGATCATGGCTCTGCTCGCCATGATCTAACCCGTCATGCCAAACCGCCTCATCAACGAAACCTCGCCCTACCTGCTGCAGCACGCCCACAACCCTGTGGACTGGTATGCGTGGGGCGCCGAGGCGTTCGACAAGGCTCGCGCCGACGACAAACCGTTGCTGGTCAGCATCGGTTACGCCGCCTGCCACTGGTGTCACGTCATGGAGCGGGAGTCCTTCGAGGACGAGTCCATCGCAGCGCAGATGAACGCGGACTTCGTCTGCATCAAGGTCGACCGCGAGGAGCGCCCCGACGTCGACGGCATCTACATGCAAGCGGTAACCGCCCTGCACGGTCGCGGTGGCTGGCCGCTCAACGTGTTCCTTCTGCCGGACGGGCGCCCCTTCTACGGCGGCACCTATTTCCCCAACCACGATGGGCGTGGCATGCCCTCGTGGCAGAGCGTATTGCGCGCGGTCAGCAGCGCGTACCACGACCGGCGGGAGGCCGTGCTCGGCAATGCCCAGATGCTGACGGGCCAGCTACAGCGGTCCGCCGCGGAGACGGCACCCACTGACTCCTTGCCCCGGAAGGTCCTCGACGAGGCATACCACGCGATGGCAGCCACATTCGACGCGGAGAACGGCGGCTTCGGTGCCGCGCCCAAGTTCCCGCAGTCCATGCCCATCGAGTTCCTGCTCCGCTACCACGCGCGCACCGGCGAGCCACACGCGCTCCACATGGTGGAGCGCTCACTAGCGAAGATGGCGGCGGGCGGCATATACGATCATCTCGGCGGCGGCTTCGCGCGCTACTCCACCGACGACCGATGGCTCACCCCTCACTTCGAGAAGATGTTGTACGACAACGCCTTGCTGGCACTGGCCTACACGCAGGCATACCAAGTCACGGGTCGAGCCGCCTACGGGTCGGTGGTGGTGAACACGCTGGACTATCTGATGCGCGACCTGCGCCACGCCGATGGCGGCTTCTTCTCCTCCCAGGACGCCGATTCCGAGGGGATCGAGGGAAAGTACTACGTCTGGACGCCCGAAGAGTTGCACACTGTGCTCGGCGCCGAGGGAGCGGCGCGCGTCATCCGCCGGTACGGTGTGACCGAGGCGGGCAACTTCGAGGGCGCCAACATACTCCACCTGCCGGATGGTACGGACGCCGGCGCAGCGGACGATGCGCTCGACGGCCTGCGAGCCAAGCTCTTGGCCGCACGGACCGCCCGCGTGGCGCCGGCCACCGACGACAAGGTGCTGACCGCATGGAACGGGCTGGCGCTTCGCGCGTTGGCCGAGGCCGCGGCCGTATTGGACATCGAGCGCTATGCCGAAGCCGCTGTCCGCAACGCCGACTTCCTGCTGCGGGAGCTACGCCCCGCGGAACGCCTGCTGCGGACGTGGCGTGAGGGTACTGCGCAACTCAACGGCTACCTCGAGGACTACGCGAGCCTCATCAACGGCCTGCTGTCGCTTCATCAAACCACCTTCTCGCACCGCTGGCTCCACGCCGCGGCAGAGCTCACAGAGGAGATGCTGGGTCTGTTCTGGGACGAGGAGGCGCAGACCCTCTTCGACGTGGGACACGACCACGAGGAGCTCATCGTTCGCCCGCGCGACCTGTTCGACAACGCCACGCCAAGCGGCAGCTCGATGGCCGCCGAGGCGCTCCTACGGCTTGCGGCGATCGCCGGGGATACGTCCTACGCCAAAAGGGCCAGCATGCTCCTCAGTGCGGCGGCGCTGATGGGCCGAGCGCCCATGGGATTCGGGAACTGGCTAAAGGCGGCCGAGCTCTTCTTCGCCGACCCCATGGAGATAGCGATTATCGGCTCCCCCGCCGAGGCGGCGACCAGCGAGCTACTGCGCGTGGTGCATGGCGCGTACGCACCGAACCGAGCGCTAATCGGCCTCGATCCGGCTGAATCAACCCCCTTCGCATCGCCTATCCTTACCGGGCGGATGCAGGTGGGCGCCGCGCCCACGGCCTACGTGTGCAGGAACTATGCCTGCGACCTGCCCACGACGGATCCCCGCGTGCTCGCCGCACAGCTCACGAGCCCAAACGCGAGCTAAACCGTCGTCACAAACGCTGGATCGTCGAAATGCGGCGTATTCGCACGGCTGATGAAACGCCGGGATCGCTTCGCGGGGGTAAACTGGGGCGTACGGAGACGGTGATCCTTTGATAGAACGCAGCGGTTGGTTCCGAACGGCCCTTGTGGTAATCGTGTTCAGCGCGGTCGTTTTTCTGGCCGATGCGCTCGGCCGCGTGTGGGGATTCCTCGGCGACCTGGTCCTCATCCTTTTCCTATCCTGGCTCGTCGGTTCGCTCCTTATTCACGTTGTGAACAGCCTCATGCGCGTGCCCCGCATGCCCAGGGGCGTCGCGATCCTCATCGTGTACCTCGGCCTGATCAACCTCGTCCTGGTCTTCGCCTTCTTGGTGATCCCGGCCACATCCAAGCAGGTGCTGGAGCTGGCCGAGAAGGTCCCGACCTATGTCGAGCAGCTGCCAGGGCTGATCACGAATAGTCAAAACTTCCTGGCCGGCCTGGGTATCGAACTCGACCTGCTTAACGAGCTGCAGCTCGAGTCGGTAGACGAGCTGGCCGCGACCGTCACCACGGTCCTGACCAACAACGCCGTCTCCATCGTGCAGAACCTGGTCTCGGTCATCTTCGCCACCTCGCTGGTGATCGTCATCTCGTTCTATATCGTGCTGGACGGCGGCCGCCGCCTCGATGAGGCGCTGAAGGTTCTGCCACCGAACGCAGAGCGGGAAACCCGCCTGGTGCTGCAGACGATTGACTCGACATTCCACGGGTACGTCCGCGGGATGCTTGTGGTTTCGCTGATCTACGGCGTGGGAACCGCGTCGGTGATGATGCTGACCGGTCTGCCGGCGGCTCTGCCCGTGGCGATCATATCGAGCGTCCTGTTGGCCGTCCCGTTCATCGGCGACTGGCTGGCACTGGCCTTGCCGCTGATCGTCGCGGCGATCGCCGGAGACTTCATCACCTTCCTCATCGTGCTGTCGACACTGCTGTTCGTCCAGCAGGTGATGCTGAATCTGCTGACCCCTCGCATCCTTGGCCACGCGGTCCGGATGCCAGCGATGCTCGTGATCATCGCAGTCGTCCTGGGCGCACGCCTCGCCGGCATACCTGGCGCGCTGCTGGGGGTTCCGACGGCCGCGGTCATTTACACGCTGTCGGTCAACTACGGCATGCGCATCAGGGAGCGTCGCGAGCGCCGGACGATCGAGGCACAGGAGGCGCAGGTTGCACCAGCGCCAGCGCCCCCGGAGGAGCCATCGGCCCCGGTGGCGGAACCTCCCCAGCAGGAACCGGCGAAGGAAGAGCGAGAGCCCACACTGCTGGCCGACAGTGCCCAGCAGTCCGCCGGAGAGCAGCCCGTTGTAGAGCAACCCACAACGACCTCCGAAGCCGCTGAGGGAGCTGAGGGAGCGGGCTTCGAGGAGCAGTTGCGGCAGGCGCTCGGCGCCGAGGAGCGCACGGGCGGCAGGCCGCGGCGGCGCGCCGGCTAGCTCGCTCCGTGGCTAGGGGACGGATACTGGAAGCTGAGGGTTGTCGGGGTCGTACTCGATAAGTGCCCAGCCCATAACGCGGCCCTGTTCAACGCTGAAGTGATCCGCTCCAACCGTGAGGGGCTCCCAGGCCGAGCGGCCGTCGTTCCACACGAACACTCCCCAGAATGCGTTCCCTACGGGAGAGTCCCCGAGTATCCCCGTCACGAAGTGCGACTGGAACTCGGCGGACCATGTGGCCTCGAGCTCTCCCTCAACGGCGGCTTCGAGGAGCTCGTAGCCGTTCGTGCCGTCAGGAACCTTGAGATCGCGGAACCAACGGGCACCACCCGCTCCGCCCTCGACGAGCAGGCTCGCGGTGATATTGCCGACCGCGGGCGCGTCGGAGCCGCACGCGGCAGCCAGCATGGCCAAGGCCGCCAGCGCAACCACCACGAGGATGCGAGGCAGGGCCCTTACGGCCACCCGAAGCACTGCTTGGCGCGCTCCGCGCCCTTAATCAACAGCGGACCGAACACCGGGAACAGCGCCACGTTGGCGCCCGCGTGCACGGCCATGAAGAAGACGGCACCCGGACCGAACACCGCGATCCCTAGCCACCGGCTGAGCTCATCGCCACCAGCAAGCACCGACCAATAGTAGCCGGTGTACAGGTTAGCGAGCAGATCGTAGGCGGCCGTGGTCGACAGCGCCGCCACCACGAACATGACAGAGCCTACGCTTGGCCCGAGGCGCATGCGGCTTAGCGGCACAGCCATGCGTGCCAGCGCCCCGGCAACGGCGAAGAGCGACTCGCCTGCGATGAGCGTGAGGAGCAGGGCAGCATGCGTCGCGCCCCACGGGTTCAGCTGCCCATAAACGAGCCACGCCCCCATGGCAACGAGGATCCCGCGCCGCAGTCCCAGTGTGTAGCCGGCCACGAACACCAGCAAGTCGAACAGCTTCACGTTCGGCAGACCCGACAAGGCGTAGTTCGAGAGAAGTATGAGCGCGATAAACGCCATCGGCGCAATCGCCTCGCGAGTCACGCCGCCAGCCCAGCCGCGGGTCGCCCCGGCAGATATCGTACCGGTCAGATGTCGAACGTTCTGCATCGCTGTCTCTTTTCTAAACCGAACCCCTCGCTAGTGCCCCAGCGGGGTTGATTCTACGGAACCCCGAACCTGATATCACACAGGCGCGCCAAATCTGGTGCGGCCGGCTCAGGCTCGGCCTCGCGGATCCACCGTTGCGTGGACAGGGCCGGAATCGCACCGGCTTCACGGCCTACGCCGCCATCGGCAAGGCGTATCACACCAAGATCCACATCCGATTGTGGGCACTATACCCACGGGCCAAACCTCTGGCAAGGCATGTACCTGCTGATATGCTGGCGCCGTGGATGCTGGCGACTTCTGCGTGCTTGATGTTGAGACATCGGGGGGCTCGATGGAAGCCATCCCCGTCGGCTTCGAGCTGCTGCTGACCGGCGTTCGCGAGGGCGATGTGTATGCGATGTACACGTCGTGTCGCGAGAGCCTAGGCCAGCTCGCCGACTACCTCGCGGCCTTCGACGGCCCGGTGGTCACGTTCAACGGCGCCCACTTCGACCTACCGGTGATTGACCGCTGGCTGAGCGAGCAGCTGGGGCGGCGGCTCGAAGTGCGGCGCCACTACGACCTGATGG
Organism: uncultured Dehalococcoidia bacterium; assembly: GCA_964596665.1. Classification (GTDB taxonomy): domain Bacteria; phylum Chloroflexota; class Dehalococcoidia; order Lucifugimonadales; family Australimonadaceae; genus CAZQVD01. The sequence goes on along the minus strand of CAZQVD010000050.1, from coordinate 743 downwards.
TGGAGATTGTGCGGGCCGCGGGCAAACGGATCAGCCTGGACCGCTTGTCGCTCTATACCTTCGGCGAGCAGAAAGTGTCCTTGGGGCACCACAGTCAATACGGGCGGATCTGGGCCGCGTCTCCCGACCTGATGATCGACTACAACAAGCGCGATCTGGACCTCACGCACGAGCTATTCATGCGCGTGCTCAGGGGCGAGCCCATGTTTCTCGGTGACGCCACGGTCGTGCTGCCGCTGCCCGGCTAGAATCCCAGACATCACTTGTCGCGAGAACACACCGTCGGTTCGATGCACTAGTATCCTAGCGGCGATACGGGGGCGACGGAGGAAGCGATGTCGAGCGACGGAAACGCCGCGGAAGGCGCCGGGGCACTCGGGCATCTGCGCGTGCTGGACCTCACAGGAGCGCTCGGACAGATGTGCGCTCGCATGCTTGGCGACCTGGGCGCCGACGTGATCTTGGTCGAGTCACCAGAGGGATCCCCGGCGCGCACCCAGCCTCCGTTCGCGGGAGACGTTCCCGGCCCCGACCGCAGCCTGCCGTTCCTCAACGCCAACCGGAACAAACGCAGCGTGGCGCTGGATCTGACGAACGAGCGTGATCTCGCCCGAGTGCGGGCGCTGGCTCAGCGCTCGGACATCCTGATCGAGGATTCGATGCCCGGCACGCTCGCGGCCCTTGGTCTCGGCTACGAGACGCTGGGCCCGCTGGCCCCGGGTCTCGTCTACGTGTCCATCACG
>CAZQVD010000049.1:6620-13228 GCA_964596665.1 uncultured Dehalococcoidia bacterium | reverse complement strand
CCGTGGTCGAATCGCTCATCGCACAGGGCGTTGACACCGTCTTCGGCATCATCTCCATCCATACCCTGTATATCTACGACGCGCTGCGCGACGCGGTGGCGGCGGGCCGCATACGGTTCGTCGGCGCGCGGCACGAACATGCGCTCGGCTGCATGGCCGACGGCTACGCCCGGGTGACGGGCAAGCCCGGTGTGATGCTGACCAGCAGCGGTCCAGGCGCTGCGGACTCGATCGGCGCGCTCGGGGAGTCGTACCACTCGTCCATCCCGCTGCTGCAGATTACGACAGAGATCGAGAGCGAGTGGCTAGGCCAGGGCCGCGGCGTGACGCACGAGGCTACCCGGCAGCTGGATATGTTCGCGTCGGTGACCGGCTGGCGGTCGATAGCGCCTTCGCTAACCGAGATCCCGAATCAGATTGCGGAGGCCTTCGGTCATCTGGCGACGCAGCACCCTCGCCCGGCGGTGCTCGCGATACCCACGGACTGGCTGGAGTCGGACGCGGACTTCGAGATCATCCCATCGCGGGAGCACGCCGGGGTCCTGCCCGACCCGGGAGTGCTGCGCGAGGCAGCCGCAATGCTGGCAGGAGCGCAGCGGCCGCTGATCATCGCGGGCGGCGGCGTGATGCGATCGGGCGCCACGAGCGAGCTGCGCGAGTTGGCCGAACGCTTCGGCATCCCGGTGGCCGCGGCGGACGGCGGCAAAGGGGCGTTCCCCGACGACCACCCGCTGGGCCTGGGTAGTGTGTTGGGCAATCGCATCTGGGGCAACAACCCGGTGCAGAAATACGCCGGCACATGCGACGTGGTGATGGCGGTGGGCACCAGCTTGCCATGGCGATCGACCCTCGGCGTTGGGCTCGAGCTGCCCGAGCAGCTGATCCAGGTGGACATCGACCCGGAGATGCTCGGCCGAAATTTTCCTGTACGCGTCGGACTAGCTGGCGATGCGAAGCCCGTCTTGCGGGCGATCCTCGATGCGGCGGCGGCAGGCGACGGCGGCACCGCGAGAGCGGCGGAGGTCGCTGCGCTGAAGCAGGCGACACGCGAAGGACTCGAGCAGCAGTATCCGAACGAGGCACGGCTGTGGGAGCGCGTTCGTGCGTCCATGGACCGCGACGCAGTGCTGGTGCTCGACTCGACGGTACCAGGCTCGCATGCAACGCGCTGTTTCCCAACGTACGAGCCGAACACGTTCCACCAGCCCCACGGCTGGGTGAGCATCGGCTACGGCTTCGCGGCAAGCCTGGGCGCGAAGGTGGGGGTTCCCGAACGACAGGTGGTGTGCATCACCGGCGACGGGGGCTTCCAGTACAACGTGCAGGAGCTGGCATCGGCAGCCCAGTACGGGATCGCGCCGGTGGTGGTGATCTTCAACGACAACGCCTGGGGCGTGCTGCAAGGGCTGCAGTCCACACGCCTAAACGAGCGATACTTCGCGACGGATCTCGCCAATCCCGACTTCCGGCAGCTCGCGGCGGCGTACGGGGCGGGCTACGCCCGCGCCACGAGCATCGACGAACTCGCCGATACGCTCAGCGGCATCGGCAGGCTCGACAAGCTGCACCTGGTGGAGGTGGCCACGCCCGATGGCATCACCGATTTCGCCTAACGAGAGGACCCCTGGCGACAGCACCCAAGGCCCGCTCACGCCCGATCAGCAGGCCGAGGTGGACGCGGCCCGCGCTGAGTCCCAGCCGACACGCAGGGCCACAGTGCCGGCTCTGGAGGAGATCCTGTACGAGGCTCTCCCGGTGCTGGATCACGGGTTCGTGCGTGTGATCGACTATATGGGCGACGACGCGGCGATCGTGCAAGCGGCGCGTGTGTCGTACGGCCGCGGCACGAAGACGACGCGCACCGACGCAGGGTTGATCAATTACCTGATGCGCAATGCGCACACGTCGCCCTTCGAGATGTGCGAAATCAAGCTGCACGTGAAGCTGCCGATCTTCGTCGCGCGGCAATGGGTACGGCATCGGATGGCGAACGTGAACGAGTACTCGGCCCGCTATTCGGTGCTGGACACGGAGTTCTACATGCCGGCGCCCGCGCAGCTCGCCACGCAGTCCACCGCCAACCGCCAGGGCCGGGACGAGGTGCTGAGCGCCAGACAGGCCGAACACGTGCTCGCCCTGCTGCGGCAGGACGCGGAGCTAGCATTCGCCCACTACCGCGATCTGCTGAACGAGAACGAGCAGGGAGAGGCGATCGACGAGGAGGCGCCAGGTCTAGCCCGGGAGCTGGCGCGAATCGGCCTGCCGCTGAGCAGCTACACGCAGTGGTACTGGAAGACGGACCTGCACAATCTCCTGCATTTCCTCGGGCTGCGGGCGGACGCGCACGCACAATGGGAGATCCGGGTGTACGCGGAGGCCCTGCTCGGCGTGGTGGAACGTTGGGTTCCACTGACGCACGCGGCATTCCTGAACTACCGTATGGGCGGCGCGCACCTGACCGCGGCGGGGCTGGCCGCCACACGGCGCCTGCTGGGCGGAGAACAGGTCGATGCGGAGTCGGCCGGCATGTCGCCGCGCGAGTGGCGCGAGCTCAAGGCGACGTTAGGACTCAACTAGCCCGCGACCCTGGACCCACTCGCTGCTGCCCTGAATCAGTCGTATCAAGCCAAAGCGTCGCCCGGCGGCTTTAGTCCGGAGCCGTGTCAGGCGCATAGTTAAACAAGAAGCCCCGCTCGTGGAGCGGGGCTTCTTCGGTTCGCTGAGCTTTGCAAGCTAGGCGGTGGCCCGGCGGCGGAAAACGAGGAGCCCTCCACCAGCGGTCAGCACGACGCCCGCTACGAGTGCGAGAAGCGCCATCAAGGGAACCAGCGCGTCACCCGTGGGTGGTGGGCCGGTCGGTGCGCCCGCCAAGGGCACGAACATGCCCAAGTCCTGCGAAAAGGTGTAGAGGCCGCTCTTAGCTCCACCCTCGGGTCCATCGTTGCCAACGATGCTGTCGCCGTCTTCGTCAGTGCCGTTGAGTGCCCTGCCCGCTGAGCTGACCAAGTTCTCAAGCTCGAGGTTGACAGCCAAGCCGCTGGATGTTGCCGCGATAATACGTCCCGCGGTGGCCTTCGCAGCGTTGGCGTGGGCGATCGTGTTGTTGGCCGACGCGATGACCTCATCGGCCGTCTCGATGACACCGGCGTCGGTCGTGGCAGACTTGGCGACGCCAGCGTGAGCTATGGCCGCGTTGGCGTGGGCGATGATGCCCACGCTGTCACCCGGGTCACCGAGTCCGTCAACGGCGTTGATGACGTGCTGAGCATGGCTCTGCTGGCTGGACAGCGTGGTCGCGTTCTTGGCCAACGCCGCGTGGTCGGCAGCAACCTGCGCTTGCGCTCCTGCATCCGTCGCGCTGACAAGCAATGGACCGATGTGCGGGAAGACTCCCGCGGGTACGGTATCACTCCAGATAACCGTTCCCGGGGTCGCCGGGTCGGGGTCACTGACGGGCTCCTCGGTAATCACGAATTGGCTGTAGGTCGCCAACAGGTTGGCGTTGGTGGGCGACTGGTACGTTTGCTTGACTACGCCCCCGATACTGCGCGACAGCACACCCGTGCTGACGAGGGCACCAGAACCACCCTTGAGCCAGCCCTCGTACACGGAGCCGGAAGGAGGCGCGGGGACGTCCGTCAGGGCGAGGACGAGGCTGTCACTCACCGCATTGGAGTCACGGAAGTTGGCCGAGCCGTCGAGATCCGCTTGCTGCGCTCCGACTCCGAGGACCGCGATGAATGTCAGCATTCCTGCGATAAGGATGCTGACGGGGAGCTTGCGACGCATGAGCATTACGCCTCCTATGCGCGACCGAGAATTCGGGCTAATGCCAAACCCAGAACCACAAGACACATCGTTCCCAGCGATTCCAGGCTTGGCTGTTCGGCTTCGCGTTTCTCATTGCCTCTGGTCATGCTTTTCGAGGCCATGAGGCAGTCGGCGCGCATTATAGTACATCTTCTACGGTGTACATAGCTTTGCGTGCTGTGATTTTCTGGGACTTTGGGCCCGGACGAGCGCGAACCAGGCCACGGCCATGGCGCGGTCTTCTGCGCCCGGGGCCGATCGGCCCTCGAGCCAACACCAAGCCTCGCGAGGGTGGGCTCACAACACAGCCTCATTGGAAGAGCCGGCGAGCCGCGCAGCCGAGCCGGCTCAGCGCCGGGCTGCTCGTGCTCGAATCAAGTCGCCCGCTTCGCCCCTGCAGTAGGCCATTGCCTGCCGCAGGGAAAACAATTCGAGAGCGAAATCGCGGGAAGCAGATAACGGCGTGTAAAATGGAAGCCAATGGGCCGTTATCATTGAAACGGCCTCTTTTGCTGTGCTATACTCCCGCCCGCATATCCGTGCTAGCACCTATTGCAGGGTGGGAGGTGTTGATTTGGCAACGCTACGCAAGGGAGACTTGGCCGGGAAGGTTGCAGGCAAGCTGGGCGGACCGCGCTCACAGGGCGACACAGCTCTCAATGCGGTGCTGGACAGCATCCGCGAGTCCTTGGCAGTCGGCGACCGCGTCGTGCTCACGGGCTTTGGCGCTTTCGAAGCGCGGCAGGTGAAGGAGCGCCAGGTTCGAGCGATCCGCGGCCGCCAAGCCGGTCAGCGAGTCACCGTTCCCGCTCACAAGCGCGTCGGTTTCACACCCGGCTCCGACTTGGCGGCGGCCGTCCGCGGCAAGAAGTAAGCAGCCGAGGCGCTGGCGGACCGCCAGCCTCACCTCGTTTTCCGATACCAGAGAACCACCCCACACGTGGGGTGGTTCTCTGCATCTGGCGTTTGATTGTGCGCCTGCGCTTCGCTACGGCTCCGTACCAAAGCCGCCGGGCGGCGATGTAGCTTGCCTCGGCTGATGATGAGCGGCGGTGAGTCGGTCCAGGGTCGCACCCTGGTGCCTGCGGGCGCTATCTTATCGACGTCTGCGCCGCTACCATCACCGGCATGAGCCAACAGGCGGCACGCAGCATCGTCCTCGTTGACCTAGACGCCTTCTACGCTTCCGTGGAGGTGTTGGAGGAGCCGAAGCTCGCGGGCAAGCCGCTTCTGATCGGCGGCTCGCCGACGGGCCGTGGCGTGGTCGCAGCCGCCTCCTATGAAGCGCGCTCTTTCGGCTGTCACTCGGCGATGCCCATGGCCCGCGCGGTCCGGCTCTGTGCGGAGGCTGTCGTGCTGCGCCCCCGCTTCTCGCTCTACAGCGAGTACTCGAAGCGAGTGATGGAGGTGCTGCGGAGGGAATCGCCGCTCGTGGAGCATATGTCCATCGACGAGGCCTACGTGGAGCTCACCCCCATGGCATCGACGGTTGAGGAGGCCGAAGGGCTCGCACACCGGATGCAGGGCCGGATCCGCGTGGAGCTCGGCTTGCCAAACTCCGTCGGGCTTGCCACTAACAAGATGGTGGCAAAGGTGGCCTGCGAGACAGGGAAACCCAGCGGGTTCGTGGTGGTGCGGCCGGGCACGGAGGCGGCGTTCCTCGCCGCCCTGGACGTGCGCGTGCTGCCGGGCATCGGACCACGGTCAACGGCCAGGCTGAAGGCACAGGGCCTCGATACGCTCGGGCAGGTGGCGGCAGCCTCGGTCGGCGTCCTGACGTCGACGCTTGGTCCGTGGGGTGCGTCGCTGCAGCGACGCGCGGCAGGCGAGGACGCCTCGCCCGTGCGCACGGAGCACGAGACAAAGTCCATCAGTGCCGAGGAGACGTTCGAGGTGGACGTCGATGACGAGCATGCCTTGAAGGAGGAGCTGACACGCATGGCGGCACGCCTCGCCGGGTCGCTGGAGCGGAAGGGGATGGTGGGCCGCACAGTGACGCTGAAGCTGCGTTTCGCCGACTTCACGACGGTGACGCGCTCCGCGAGCCGTGAACGCGCGACCGCTGACTCGGGCGTGATTCATGAGCAGGCGATCCGGCTGCTCAACGCGAATTGGCGCCCAGGCGAGCCGGTCCGCCTGATCGGCGTGGGCGTGAGCAATATGCGCCAACTGACAGTGCCCGGTCAGCTCCGCATGGAGGAGCTGGACGTCTGAGGGCCTGTTTGACTGTGCGCCTCTGCTTCGCGACGGCTCCGGACCAAGGCCTCCGGGCAGCGGTATTCCTGTTTGCCGGCTGCCGTCGCTGGGCAGTAGGTGGCGACTGGGCCCAGGGTTGCAGCCCAGCTAGACCGACGTGGGGATGGTCACGCCGTAGAGCTTCTCGCAGGTGGTGCGCACAATCTTGTCGTAGATCTCCTGAGGCAGGTAGGCCAAGTTGTTCGCGATCACGTCACGTGAGTTCGGCCAGGTGGAGTTCGGGTGGGGGTAGTCGTTGGACCACATGCAATTGTCCGCGCCCCACCAGTCGAAAAGATGCGCCATCATCGGGTCCCTGAAAAACGTGGCGAAAATCTGCCGATCGAAGTAGCGGCTGGGCTGGTGCTCCATCTCGGGCGGGTTCGCCTTCTTGAACCGATGGTAGTAATAGTCCCATTGCTGCAAGACGAACGGCAGCCAGCCGATCTCGTTCTCGACCAGGACGATCTTCAGGTCGGGGAAGCGGTCGAGGGCGCCGGAGAAGACGAATTCAAACAGGGAGTCGAGCACGGTAGCAAGCTTGAGGTTGACGCTGCCACGGT
>CAZQVD010000049.1:0-6610 GCA_964596665.1 uncultured Dehalococcoidia bacterium | reverse complement strand
CTCCCTGCCCGTGCGCCCGAGATCCTTACTGTAGTTGTGGCCGGTCAGGATGTGCAGGCTGATCGGCATGCTCAGCTCTTCTGCCCGCTTCCACAGAGGATCGTAGTGACGGGAGCCGAAGGGCAGGTCCGGGTGCGGCGCCTGCCAGACCAGTGCCCCACCAAGGCCGCCGGCGTGGCAGTGCTCCAGCTCGGCCACGGCCTTGTCGATATCGTAGCAAGGGAGCGTGCCGATACCCAGCAAACGGGTGGTGTCGACGCGGCAGTAGTTGATGAGCCAGTCGTTGAAGGCGCGCATGGCGCCCTCCTGGGTCGTGGCGTCGTCCATGCCGAACAGCTTCAGGCCCAGCGTCGGGTAGAGCACCTCGGCGGTGACGCCGTCCTGCCCCATCTCCTCGAGCCGTGCCTCGGGGTCGTGGCCACCGGGTTGGCCCTGGAAACTGCCGCCGCCATCGGGCCAGAACGACGCAGGTAGGTGGTCGGCCCACATCTCTGGGCTTTCCATGACGTGGGAGTCCGACGAGAACAGAGTGCCGGTCCTGAACTCGGTCGTTGCGTTGGCCATCGGACAACCTCCGTGGTTGGGTTGGCTCGATAGTGAATGAGCGCCCGGTCAGGATACGCCCGCGCCCCGGAGCGTACAAGCGGCGGTCGAGGACGTGACCGCCGGCGCGCACGTCTACCGCAAAACGGTGGAGCTCGGCGTCGGGAGCGAGGTGGCGGTTTGGCGTGCCGTTGCTATCGGCGGTTGGCGCGCGGCAGCCGATGCAGGGTGCAACCTCGTTGGAGGAACTAGGGTATCCCCCGCAGCCAGCTGTCCCGCGAACGGGTGGGTGGGAACGTTGCGTCACCTTCGCTGAGCCGCAGCGGTCGGCGAGAACGGGCGCCTGCGGCTCGGCGCATGCGAGCAGCTCGAGCTTATGCGGGCCTATCGGCTGGCGATATCAGGTTAAGACTGTATCATCCCGGGCATGGCTGAACAGACGCCCACGGAGCAGGCGCAGGAGTTTCTCGCAGCGAGCGACGTGCAAGCGTGGCTCGTCTACGACTACCAGGGCCTCAACCCCACGTTCGCCGATCTGACCGGGCTCGGTGGTTTTCTAACGCGTCCGGTGTTCCTGCTGGTGACGCCGGGTGCCACGCCGGTTCTGCTAGTGAGCGCCGTGGACGCGGGGCAAATCCCGGAGGGTCGGTCCGAGACACATGTGTATGTGGGGATGGAGGATGCGCACCGGCAGCTCCGGATGTTGTTGGCGCCGCACCCCACCGTGGCGATGGAATATTCGCCGATGCGCGAGCTGCCGCGGGCATCACGGGTGGACGCCGGTACGGTCGAGCTGATCCGATCATTCGGCGTGGAGGTCGTCTCGTCGGCCGAGGTGCTGCAGTACGCCACCGAGCGGTGGACGGAGGCAGGGCTCGCATCGCACCGGCGCGCGGTGACGGGAGTGATGGATGCGGCGATGGCAGCGTTCGCGCATATCGGCGAGCGCCTGAGCGCGGGCGTGACGGAGCGTGACGCCTACGAGCTGATCCTCGACCGCTTCGCGAAGGGTGGGCTGGAGACGGAGCACGGCCCTGTGGTCGCCGCGAACGGCCACGGCTCTGATCCTCACTTCGATCCGGCCGGGTCCCCAACGCGTTTCGTACCGGGAGACTGGGTCCTGATCGATCTGTGGGCTCGCGAACCTGGCGTCGACGGCATCTACGCCGACATCACGTGGGTGGCCTACGTGGGCACGGACGTGCCGGCCGAGCACCAGCGCGTATTCGACGTGGTGTCGGGCGGGCGAGACGCCGCGGCGGAGTTCCTTCGACAGCGAATCGACAGCGGGCGCAACGCGCAGGGGTGGGAGGTCGACCAGGTCGCGCGCGATCACATCGCGAGGGCGGGCTACGGCGATCGGTTCGTGCATCGGTTGGGGCACAGTCTCGGCCGACGGGTGCATGCGGGCGGGGTAAACCTGGACAACCTGGAGACCCACGACACGCGGTCTTTCCTGCCCGGACTCGGATTCACAATCGAGCCGGGCGTATACCTGCCGAGCTTCGGTGTTCGCTCGGAGATCGACCTGCATATCGGGTCGGATGGCCTGGAGATCACGACGCCGGTGCAGCAGGAAGTGGTGTTGATTGACTAGCGGGGGCAACGGCCCCCGGCTCCCTTTCTTCTATGGTTGGGTCGTCGTTGCAGGCGCGGCGGTCAACGCCTCGTTCGTGCTAGGCAGCGCGCAGTTCGCGCTGAGCACCTTCCTCGTCCCCATGGAGAAGGAGCTCGGGTGGAGCCGGGCGGTCTTCTTCGGTGGCCTATCGATCCGCTACCTGCTGGCCGGGATGCTGGGGCCGGTTGTAGGGCCGCTGGCTGATCGCCTGCGCGCCCCGCGGATCGTGCTACCCACCGGCGTGCTGGTGTTGGGCGGAACGCTGTCGTCAATCCGGTGGGTCGATCATCCGCTGTGGTTCCTGATGGCCTACGGGGTACTAGGCGCGCTCGCCACGGCACTCCTGAACCTGACGATGTGGGAGGCCGTGATCCTGAAATGGTTTTCGCGCCGGCGCACGCGGGCGTTGATCATGGGCAGCATCGGCGAAGCCTCCGGTCCGTTGATCTTCCCCCTGCTGATCACGTTGTTGGTGTCGCTGTTCGGCTGGCGCGACGCGTGGCTGTGGTACGGGGTGATCACGGTGGTCGTGCTGCTTCCCTTCGCGCTGGCCGTGAAAACGCGGCCCGAGCAGGTGGGACAGAATCTTGACGGAGCACCATCGGAGGCGTCAGCTGCACCGACTCCCGAGGCGGCCGAGCCGAAGCCCATAGGCGAGGCAAGCTTCACGCGTCCCGAGGCGCTGCGCACGACGAGCTTCTGGCTGCTCGCGTCGACATTCACGCTGAGCGGCGTCGTAATCACCGGCTTCCAGGCGCAATGGATCCCGCACTTCAGGGACATCGGATACAGCGCGGCAGTGGCCGCGGGGGCGGTTTCGACGTACGGCGCGTTGAACATCGTGAGCCGCGTGCTCTGGGGCACGCTTGCCGGGCGCTTCGAGCTGCGTCTGCTGATGACGGGTCATGCGGTGGCGGCGGCGGCCGGGGTGGCGTTCCTGCTGTTCTGCGTGACCAACACGGCGACGCTATTCGCATGGGCGGCATACCAAGGGCTGGTGCTGGGATCGTTCTTCCCGCTGCATTCGCTGCTGAGCACGGAGTACTTCGGCCGGGCGCACATCGGTGCCATACGCGGGACGATGATGCCGCCGTCGAGTGTCAGCCGAAGCGCGGGTGCGCTTTTACTAGGGGGCCTGCGCGATCTGCGGGGCAGCTACACGCTGTCGTTTGGATTGGTGCTGGGCGGATGGGCGCTGATGGCCGCTGCGATGCTTTTCTCCCGCAGGCCACGGATGCCTGCGAGCCGCGAGGCCACCCGATGAGGGGGGAGCCTGAGGCCAAGCGACGGCTCCCCTTCTTCTACGGCTGGCTGATGGTAGGAGCGGCGGCGGTGAACGGCTCCTTCGTGCTAGGCAGTGCGCAGTTCTCGCTGAGCGTGTTCCTGGTTCCCATGGAGGAGGACCTGGGATGGAGCCGATCGACGCTGTTCTTTGCGTTGGCGCTTCGCCAACTCCTCGGCGGGTTGCTAGGGCCGCTCATCGGGCCGCTCATCGACCGCGAGCTGGCGCCACGGTTCATCATGCCGGCCGGCGCGCTGATGCTAGGTGCGTCGCTCATGGCGGTGCGCTGGGTGGAGAGCCCGCTCTGGTTCATGCTCACGTACGGCGTCATGGGCTCGCTGGCTTTCGCGATGCTGAACTCGACCATGTGGGAATCGGTGGTGCTGAAGTGGTTCGTGCGCAAGCGGGCACGGGCGATGGTGTGGACGAGCTTCGGCACGGCGTCCGCATCGATGATCTTCCCGCTGTTGACGACGCTGTTGATCTTCCAGTTCGGTTGGCGCGATGCGTGGCTGTGGTACGGCGCGATCACCATCGTGCTGCTACTGCCTGCGGGGCTGACGGTGCGCACGCGGCCGGAGCGCATGGGCCTGTTGCCGGACGGCGAGGGGCTTTCCGAGCCGTATGGCGAGGGCACGAGGGCAACCACGGCCTCGCTTGAAACAAGCCTGACACGGGATGACGCACTCCACACGTCCAGCTTCTGGCTGATCGGCACGGCGTACATGCTGACCGGGTTTGCGATCACCGGGTTCCAGTCGCACTGGGTGCCGTATTTCCAAGACATCGGCTTCGGCGCGGGGAGCGCCGCGGCGGCGGTCTCGCCCTACGGAGCAGCGAACGTGGTGAGACGCGTATTCTGGGCATGGGCGTCCACTAGGCTGTCGATCCACACTCTGATCGTTGGGCAAAGCATCGCGGCGGGTCTGGGTGTGGGCTTCGTGTTGCTGGTGCGCGATCCCGCCTCGCTGTTCGCGTGGGCCGTGTACCAGGGATTCGTGCTGGGCTCGTACAACTATCTGCATGGCCTGATGACGGCGGAGTACTACGGCCGCATGCACATCGGTGCGATCCGGGGACTGATGCTGCCGAGCGCGGCGGTGGCTCGTGCCGGAAGCGCGGTGGTGCTGAGCATGATGCGGGAGCTGAGCGGCAACTACACGCTGGCATTCCTCAGCACGTGGGCAGTGTGGCTGGTGGTAACGACCACGGTGTGGTTCGCGCGCAAGCCGCGCAAGGACTAGCGCGCCGCCGGCTCAGGCTGCTCGGTGGGCTCGGGGGCGACCGGGAGGCCACGCCGCGCACGGATCTCGTCGATGCGCACCAGAGGACGCTCAAGCATCCTGCGACGGGGTCCCGCGAGCTGGTCGTAAGCAGCACGCGCGCGGTCGAAGCGCTTGCCAAGGGCGTCGAGGCCCTGGTTGAACTTGCGCCACTCCGTCTCGAACCGCCCAAGGAGAGAGAGGCCTTCTGGAGACGGAAGCTGTCGACAGTCTGGCGCACGATGGCCAGCACTGCGAACAGCGTGAGTGGGGAGCAGCAGACGACCCGGTCGCGCAGCGCGGCCTCGAACAGCTCGGGTGCGTGCTCTTGGATGTAGGCGAAAACGGATTCGTTGGGGATGAACAGGACCGCATACGCCACGGTACCCCCTTCCGGGTCGACGTACTCGCGGGAACTGACCTCCCGAACGCGGGCGCGGACGTCGCGAAGGAAGGCCTTCTCCAACTCGACGCGCTCGGCACCGCCCGGAAGCTTGGCCGCGCGGGCGTAGTTGTCCAGCGGGAACTTTACGTCCATGTTCATCCGCAGGCCGCCCGGCAGCGGGAACACGAAGTCAGGCCGGGCGCCGGAGCCATCGAGCGTCTGCTGTTTGGCATAGTTGACGCCTTCGACGAAGCCGATGGCGCGCAGGACATCCTCGGCCATGCGCTCGCCCCATTGGCCGCGGGCGTGGGCGCTGCCGAGCACCGAGCGCAGGGCGCTGGTCGTTTCCGTAAGCGATGCGGTCTGCTGGCCGAAGAGGCGGAGCTGCGCGGTCATTCCGGCGTCGGAGCGCTCGATCGCGGTGCGAACGCCCTGGAGCTCGTTGCGGATCGAGGCCATGCAATCTTCGACGCCACCGGGCGCCGCCGCGGCTTGCGAGCTTCGGCTGCGCAACATGTCGCGAGCCAGGAAGGCAGCGATGACGGCAAAAGCGAAGACGGCTACGGCAATGGTATCCACGGTGCGCGAGACTACCGGTGGCGTGCCAACGGCGCCAGGGGCAGGTGTCTGGCTAGGCCGTCTCCGAGGGGTCGCCGCTGCCGCGTCGGATCCTCTTGATCAGCCAGATGAGACCGATGAGCATGAACAGTTTGCGTAGCATGTTCTCCCCAATCTAGCGAGCTGATGGCAACGCGCCAACGAGTGGTAACAAGGGATCGCCCTTGTTACCAGATGCTGCCGGACAGGCCTGGGCTAGTGATGGCGCCCTCGCTGGCTGACGACACGCTTTTTGCGTATTTGGAGAAGACACCGGTGGTGTAGCGCGGCGGTGGCGGCGTCCACCCCTTCTTACGTACGGCGAGCTCCTCGTCCGCTATCTCGAGATCCAGCCTGCGGCTCTCCACGTCCAGCACGATGCTGTCGCCCTCGCGGACGAAGGCGATGTTGCCACCGAGCGCTGCCTCAGGCGCCATGTGGCCGACCATGAAGCCGTGGGTCGCGCCGGAAAAGCGGCCGTCGGTGATAAGCGCCACGTCGTCGCTGAGCCCGGCTCCCACGATGGCCGCCGTTACGCCGAGCATCTCGCGCATGCCAGGTCCGCCGATAGGCCCTTCGTAGCGGATCACGACCACGTCGCCGGCCCTGATCTCTCCAGCGCGGACCGCGGCGAAACAATCCTCCTCACGCTCGTAGATACGAGCGGGCCCACGATAGAAGGTGCGATCGTGGCCGGCGAGCTTGACCACGCATCCGTCGGGGGCTAGGTTGCCTCGCATGATGGCGATGCCCCCGTTCTCCTTGATGGGCTTACCGATGGACACGACCACCTGCTGGCCAGCGGTCGCCACTGCCTGATCCGCGATCTCGCCGAAGGTGCTGCCGTCCACGTTGGCAGCGCCCACGTGCACGAGCTCCGCGTCGACGAGCTCCTTGGAGACGAGGCCGTAGCCGCCCGCGTT
>CAZQVD010000048.1:11229-13554 GCA_964596665.1 uncultured Dehalococcoidia bacterium | reverse complement strand
TTCAAGATGTCGAAGCGCCGCGTGTTTTCCTTGAGCGGGTAGTAGTAGCCGCGGTCCTTCTCGACCGGCTGGACCTCCCCGTCGGGCGTCGTCAGGTTGCCCGAGTCATAGCTCATCCACTCCACGCGTTTGCGGCCCAGTTTGCCCCAGTACTTGTCGTCGAGCAGCTTCAGGAAGCGTGCCGTCAGCGAGCGCAGCGGGATGGGCGTCCACTTCATGGCCCGTATGGCCAGGCGGTGCCACCAGGTGGCAGGCTTCGTGTAGGGGCAGACCGCCACGCACGTCAGGCAGATCTCCCAGTACTGCATCACATGGGGGCGGAGCCGGTAGCAGGTCTCCCAGTTGATCTTGTACTTCTCGATGCCGTTGACCACCGCCTTGCCTGTCGTCACGATGCTGTTGGTCGGGCAGGTGTTGGCGCACTTGTTACATACCTGGCAGAAGTCCTCGACGCCGATATCGATCGGTTCGTCCGGGATCAGCGGCAGGTCGGTCAGGATCGGGTCGCCCAGGTGCACGCGAGCGCCGAACTTCTCCGTGATCAGCATGCCGTGGCGGCCCACCTCGCCCAGGCCCGCGGCGAGCGCCGTGGGCATCGGTGTGGCTACCCTCGTGGCGACTCCGTATCCCATCTCCTTGATGTAGCCGGCCAGATTCGCGTACGCCGAGCGCAGGAATTCCGCGCCGAAGTGATAGGCGGTGTCCCCGATGCGATGACGGTGCGCCTTGCCCATCTTGTAGTCCCACGCGTAGACGCACACGATGGCGAACGGATAGCGCGCCGCGGTCTCCGCCGCGCCGACCATCTGGTTGGACGACCCGCCGCCGGTACCGTCATCGGGGTAGCGCCCCTCCGAATACAGGAACGACGGGTGCACGCGCATGATGCCTACGTCGGAAGCTCCGAGGTACTTAGCGGCACGCTTGATGTGGCGCGTCATCTCGGCTGCATCTCGCACTGGCAGCTGCTCGGGGTTCACCCTGCCGCGCGGAGCTCGCTCAAGCACCGTCTGCATGGCGTTGCGCCGGTCCGCGGCGGAGTTGGTCGTCGCGATCCGTCCCAGAGGGTCGAGCGACGTTCGGTTGACGTACCAGTTGTTCAGCGGCTTGCCCAGCTCGCCGCGCTTGTTCTTCTCGTGCGGCGTGTTGCTGGCGTCCACTGACTGCCAGTCCCCTACGATACGCACGCTGCGCCCAAGGTAAGGGAGGGGTACCTGCGCCGCTGCCGGCGGCTCGCCTGCTTCGCTTCGCTCTTTTTCGAGAACCATGTGCCACCCCCAGGCGGTGCTTCGTAATACGAGTACGGACACTATACGCGAAACGCACATGCGAGCGAGCGCGTGCGCGAATCAATACCGACTGCCCTGCCTGCGGGGCCTTTGCTCGTACGCTCTGGGTTTGACAGGACCGCCGTCCGGTGCGATTCTGCTCCGGCGCCCATGCGTTGGCTTAGCTCTTAAGCCCGAAGGATTACGCAGCGTAAGAGAGCAGCTCCTCGGAGGATTCCGCGATGCTCACGAGCGAAGAGAACGACCTGCTGACCAGGGTCGGGCCGGGTACGCTGGCAGGCGAGATGCTGCGGCGCTACTGGCACCCTATCTCGGTCGCCCGAGAGCTCAGCGGCGAGCACCCCACGAAGTTTGTTCGCATTCTGGGCGAGGATCTCGTGATCTTCCGGGACAAGTCAGGGCGAACCGGCCTCATTGCGGACAAGTGCGCGCACCGCAGCGCGTCGATGGTGTATGGGCGGGTTGAGGAGCGCGGCATCTCGTGTGCATACCACGGCTGGCTCTACGACTGCGGGGGCAACATCCTCGAGACGCCGCCCGAGCGCAACGACGCCATCATGAAGAGCGTCAAGATAAAGGCCTACCCCGTCCAGGTGTACTTGGGGCTGATCTGGGCCTATATGGGGCCTGCGCCAGTCCCGCCGATGACTCGCTTCGATTCTCTCTTCCGCGACGACGTGCACCGCAGCATCATCGTGCACCCCGTCCTCGACTGTAACTGGTTCCAGGCCATGGAGAACTCGGTCGACCCAGCTCACCTGCAGGTGTTGCACCAGGAGTTTGCCGGCCGTGGCGGGCGCGTCCCTACCAACACTACGCGCGGCTTTACCGACGACGTCGAGAGCTACGAGTTTTACGAGACCGGCTACGGCGTGATGAAGAAGCGCACGTACAAGAACGGGATGATGGACGAGCACCCCCTCGTTTTCCCCAACATCCTCCGCCAGGGCCCCAGCACCCAGTTCCGCGTTCCGATTGACGACGAGCACACCATCCATATCCACGTCGTCTGCTCGTTCGCCCAAGAGGGCGACGA
>CAZQVD010000048.1:0-11219 GCA_964596665.1 uncultured Dehalococcoidia bacterium | reverse complement strand
GCTCGCCTTCTACGATGGCCTCTCGTCCGGAGAGGAGCCGGCGGACGCGCTGCATCCAAAGGCCCGGTTCACGCTGCACCACGTGATCCCTCAGGACCACATGGCATGGGAGACACAGGGGCCCATCGCAGACCGTTCACTCGAAAAATTGAGCTACTCCGACCGCGGCATCGTCCTCTATCGAAGGGTCGCCAAGCGCGAGATTGAGCGGGTCGCCAACGGCGAGGACCCGATACCCGTGCAACGCGACCCCGAGCACGCCATCATCGACACCAACCTGTTGGACGGCATAGCCCAACAGACCAAGTCACGGGCGCCTTCCGTGCCCGGGGGCATCATCAAGTAGAGCCTGAGACCAATGGCCGAATCAGATCTCAAAGCCGCTGCTGGAATAGCCCATCGCATCGCCGCCAACATCGCCCAGGTTATCGTCGGCAAGGATCTAGAGGTCGAGGCGATGGTCCTCGGCCTGCTGAGCAGCGGGCACGTGCTGCTTGAGGGGCCCTCGGGCGTCGGGAAGACGATGTTCGCCCGCAGCCTCGCTCGCTCCGTCGACATCGATTTCCGCCGCATACAGTGCACCTCCGACCTGCTCCCCAGCGACGTCACGGGCGCCTACGTGTTCGACCAACGCGATGCGGACTTCCACTTCCGGTCCGGCCCAATCATGGCCAACCTTGTGCTCGTGGACGAGATCAACCGCGCCTCGCCGCGAACCCAGTCGGCGTTCCTCGAGTGTATGGAAGAACAGCAGGTGACGGTTGATGGCGTGGCGCACGCGCTCCCTGCACCGTTCCTGCTCATCGCGACCAGGAATCCTGAGCACCATGGCGGTACCTTCCCCCTGCCTGAAACCGAGCTCGACCGATTCCACCTTCGCATCTTCTTGGACATGCCCTCCGCAAGCGAGGAAGCAGCCGTCGTCGAGCGCCAGCTCGGCGGTCATCCCATCGCGGACCTCCAGCCCGTGGCGGGTCCGGCCGACGTGCAGGCGGCGCAGGCAGCGCTCAAGGAGATCTATGTCGACCGTCAGGTGATCGACTACGCCGTCGCACTGGTCGGCGCCACGCGCAAGCATCCTTCCATCACCGCCGGTGCCTCCCCCAGAGCGACCATTGCCCTGGTCAGCCTGGCGCGTGCCAACGCCCTGCTTCGCGGCCGTGCGTATGTCGTGCCCGACGATGTGAAAGCGGTGGCGCTGGGTGCTCTGGGCCATCGCCTCATGCTCGGCTCGCGGGAGGCCGATGCCGCGACGGTCGAGGAGATCGTCGACGACATCCTAGGCTCAGTGCCGGTCGAAACTCCGGCGTAGAGCGGGATCCATCGATATGCTCCATCGGTCCACCTGGCGACGCGTATGGCGCATCATCCGCGGATTTCCGCTCCTCGTCGCCCTCCTGGGGGCCGCCGCACCGCTCACCGGTTCCCAAGCCCTGTGGCTCCTGTTCTACGCGATCGTCGCGGCGGGTCTCTTGGGCTACGCGTGGTCCCTCCTAGTGACCGCGCGCTTGGAGCCTACCATCCGTGCGCTGGACGACTACGCTGAGGCCGGGGTGCCCCTTCGCGTCGAAGTGTCCGCACGATCGGCATGGCACGTCCCGAGGTGGGGCATGAGCGTCGCGCTTCCCGGCGTTGCCCTTCCTGGCGTCGTCACCAGGGACGCGAGGCTGCTGAGGCGGGGCCGCAACGATTTTGGCCGGCCGGGCGCAACGGCGACCGACCCCTTCGGACTCGTACGCCTGACCAAAGGGCTTGGAGAGCCCTATCAGCTCACCGGCTACCCGGCCATGGTGCCGGTCGCCCCCGACCGAATCGGCGTCCTCGGCGCGGCGAGCCTCCGCATCGGTGAAGGCGGCAGCGCGAGCGCGCGGTCCACCGGTACCGCGACCAGTGCAGGCGTCCGGGAGTACGTCTCCGGCGACAGCTTGTCTCACGTCCACTGGCTCAGTACTGCCAAGCGAGCCGAGCTGATGACGCGCGAGTTCGAGCGGGGTGGGGGGCGCGAGGAGGTCGTTCTGTTGCTGGACCTGGCCGCTTCGGTCCAAGCCGGGATCGGAGCCCTGAGCACGACGGAGTACACACTGGCCATCGCTGCATCGCTCACGCGCGCGATACTTGAAGCGGGCCTCCCCGTGGGGCTGGTCGCCCACGACGGTGTAGATCGCAGGCTCGATCCCGTCAGGGGCCGCCGTCAGGAGCGGCAGATCATGGACCTGCTCGCCCATGCCTCCGCCGATGGCTGCACGCCGCTGCTGCAGCTCGCCAAGGCGCACAGCGCCCTGGTCGGAGCAACCGCCCCGGCGGTCATCATCGCACCGGCGTGGGGAGAAGCGCTGGAAGGCGTGGCGGCGCAGTGCGAGCGCCTTGGCGCGGCAGCGCTGGTGGTGGCTCTCGACGGCCCGCGGTTCCAGCAACGGGAGGCCGCCGGCGTATGGGGCGACGGCTACTCGGCCGAGGCGTTCGCGGCACAGCGCCGCGAGGTTGCGCGCATCGTGGAAGGGGCGTTCCGAGACGTCACTAGCACTTTCCTGGACATCGGCGACTGACATGGCCTCCGTCTACATGCACCGCCCCCTCAGCATTCGTCGCGCCTCGACCCTGAGCCGCTCCGGTTGGGCCGCGCTGGCCCTGCTCGTTCCCCCCGCGCTGGTCACGTTCGTCACGATCCAGCAGGCCAGATGGGTCAATGGCCTGCCGCCGCTGGCGCTGCTGGTCCTCGGGGCATTGGTTGCCGTTGGGTTGTCGTCGCGCATCGGCGCTCGGGCTGCTCTCGCCGTCGGCGCTGGCCTCGGCCTGGCGGTAGGGGCATTACTTGGATTCCTGGCGCTCAGTCAATCGCACCTCATGGGGATCGGGGTCTTCCTCATGACGATGACGTGGTGGGCCGTATTCGCCTCGGGATGGCTCGCGCTGCGGACCGGTTCGGCCAAGGCGGCCGTGCTGCCCTGCCTGGTCGCGCTTCTCATAGCCGTGGCGTTTCTGCCGCCGGACAAGACGGTGCGCGTGCTGTGGTATCTGATAGCCGCGGCGCCCGCCGTCGCCTACCTGCGGGGACGCTTGGCTGGCCGCGGCGCTCGCGCTTGGCTCGCCGTATTCGGCGTCGTCATAGCCTTCGTGGCCACGGTGCTCGCGATCTCCTTGCCGGTACCTGCCGACAGCGTCCGTCCAGGCTTCGTCACCAAGCTTGAAGAGCCGTGGTACGAGCTTTGGGAGCGCCTCGCCACGCCCTTCGCCCGCGTGCCGAACCGGCGGGAATGGCCCCGGCTCACGCTGCCTGAGACGTTGCCCTTCGGCGGCCCCATCGAGTTGAGCGACGACCCCATGCTGCTCGTTCGCGCCACTGAGCCGCGCAAGTGGCGGATCGCCGTATACGAAACCTACACGTCCCAAGGGTGGAGTCGCGTTCTCGATCGCGTCGAAAGCGTGCCGTTGGAAGCCACATCGCTGCTGCTTGACCCCCCGCCGTCGGGGCGTAAGATCGAGATCGATGTTCGAGCTCTGTCGACCATTCACCAGGTGGTCTCGGCTGGGGTGCTCAGCAGCTCCACCCTGGCCAGCACCGTCGACCTGTCGCCGACGCCACGGTATTACCTGAACCTCGAGGGTGAGCAGCAGACGTACCTCCCACGAACCGTCACAACGGCGCGCGATGCGATGGCAAGGCTGGTCGCTCAGGGTGGGGGCGCCGGTCTCCTCCGCGGGATGCTGGTCCCCGAAGGCCTGGAGCCGGTGGACGACCCTACCGCACCCGCAGGTGTGGCGGCTGTCGAGCGCTTGAGGGAGCCGGCCGCACCACAATTGTCCGCCACCTTCGTCGACAAGTTGGTCCCTCCGCGAAGCTACGTCACCACCGGTTACGTCGTCGACGCGCTCGTGCCTGAGCTCCAGGAAGCCGACCGCGACTACCCGCAGTGGGTGACCGACCGCTACCTCCAGCTGCCACCTTCGTTCCCCGGCAGCGTGCGCGAGCTGGCTCGTGAACTGACCGCGGGAGAGACGAACCCGTACGACGTGGCGATGGCCATCCAAGACCACCTTGGCACGCTGCCCTATTCCACCGACGTCGTCGCGCCACCGCCGGACCGCGATGCGGTCGAATGGTTCCTCATGGTGCAACGCGTCGGCTTCTGCCAGTACTACGCATCCGCCATGATTACCATGCTCCGCTCGTTGGGCATCCCAGCGCGCCTGGTCGTCGGATTCGCTCCCGGGACGAAGGACGCGCAGCGCGGCGGCTGGCTCGTGCGGGCCGAGAACTACCACGCGTGGCCGGAGGTCTACTTCCCCGGACATGGGTGGGTGGAGTTCGAGCCGACCCCCGCAGCCATGCAGCCAAGTCTCGAGGCCTTCCGCACTGGCCCTGAGCCCTCGTCGCTCGGCTCGACGGGCACGGTCGGGGACTCCGCGCCCATCGACTCGTGCGGCGACCTGGCATTGCTGTGCGATGAGCTTGCTCAGCTCGACGTCCCACCGTCGGACATCTCCGTCACCGTCCCCGAACCCCAGCCTGCCAAACAGCCCTGGTGGATCGCCTGGTTCGCCGCTGCCGGGACAGCCGCCTACGGCATCGTGCTCCTGCGGCGCAAGCTGCTCCCGTACCGGAAAGGCATCGCCATCGACAGCTACGTCCGCATGGGCCGCTACGCGGCACTTGCTGGGATTGGCCCGCAGGCGTACGAAACGCCGTGGGAGGTCGGCGCCCGGATCGCCGGCGCGGTGCCCGATGCCTCGGATAGCGTTTGGGCCATCGTCGATGCGTACGTGGCGCGGCGCTACAGCCCGCGCCACGCTATCGCGCTTACGGACCCGAAGCGCCTGACTCAGGCTCACTTGCGCGTACGCTCGGAGCTGCTCCGCCACGCCGCGGCACGCTACTTCCGCCGTCCCCCGCGTCCTCGCACCGCCTAGCTCCCCTGGGTGTGCCAAGCTCCTGGTTCCCGTATGCTCTCCCTCGGTTCCCTACCCAACGACCGACCCACGAGGAGGAAGCATCATGACGACCATCAACGGTGAAGAACACCCCCGGATGGGGCCCGGCAGAGGCAGGCTCGAGGGCAAGGTCGCCCTCGTCACGGCAGCCGAGAACGGCATCGGCCGGGCCACGGCCCGCCTGTTCGCGCGCGAGGGCGCAAAGGTCGTCTGCGTCGACCACCAGGAGACTTCGGACCCAAGAGTGGACGAGCTGGTGCGCCGCGACGGCGGCGATGCCACGTTCGTGCTCGCTGACGTCGCGAGCCAGGAGGGCTGCGAGCGTATGATAGGGACTGCGCTCGAGGCCTATGGCGGACTAGACGTGCTCTTCCTCAACGCGGGGACCGGCGTGCGCGCTAAGATCCACGAGATGACCGAGGAGGCGTGGGACCACGTCGTGAACCTCAACTTCAAGGGCATCTTCCACGGCGTCCGCGCGGCCATGCCCCACTTCCTCGAGAAGGGCAGCGGCAACATCGTCTCCACCGCGTCTAGCTTCGGCCTGCGCGCGAGCCCCAACTATCCGGCCTACTGCGCGACCAAGGCCGGCATCGTCAACCTGACCCGCGAGATGGCCATGGACTACGGACCGTCGATCCGCGTCAACTGTGTGTGTCCCGGTCCCACCGAGACGGCTCGCTGGCGCGAGTTCCCACCGCGTCCGCGGGAGTGGACCCCGCAGCAGCGGCGCGATGCCGGCATGGATAGCACCGTGTTGGGCCGCATGGCCGGACCCGAGGAGATCGCCTATGCGGTGCTGTTCCTCGCGTCGGACGAGTCCTCGTTCGTCACGGGGCATGCGCTCGTCGTGGACGGTGGCCAGACGATCGACTGACGGGGGCGCTAGGCCGTGAGCACCGGCTCGGGCACGGGGCAATCGATGCGCTTGCGCTGCGCCGTGGTGCGCCGGACGTTCATCGGCTGACCGCCGTCCGCCACCAGGTGCGCCTGGTCGAGCAGCAGCTGGCGGTACATGATCAGTCCCGCGTC
This sequence comes from uncultured Dehalococcoidia bacterium, assembly GCA_964596665.1. Lineage (GTDB taxonomy): Bacteria > Chloroflexota > Dehalococcoidia > Lucifugimonadales > Australimonadaceae > CAZQVD01. The sequence goes on along the minus strand of CAZQVD010000048.1, from coordinate 5,258 downwards.
CGTTGTGCCTAGGTGCTCCTTGCTGCGGTCCGTGATCTTGCCCTGAGTCACGACGGCCATGTGGTCCTGGCCGTTCGCCGTGCCGATCAGGAACTTCCCCTGCGCATCCATGCCGGGTATGTCGTTGAAGGGCACCGACCGCGGCCCGACCTCCCGGGCTCTCACAGCCGTGTCCACGGCCGAGTTAGACGGCCAAGCGCGGTGCTCCACGAACCAGGTGCGCTCGTCGTCGAGCGGCACCACGAATATCAGCGTACCCGAGCGGCTGTCGCGAGCCACCATGGCTGTGGTGGGGAAGAAGATCGGCGAGCCGTTCCGCCAGCTGTGCTCCTCCTCGTCCCGGCAGTAGTGGCGCTCGATGATGCCATCCGCGAACAGGTCGAACCTAGTGCTCTTGACCGGCGGCGGAGTGAACCGGGCGCGGAAGAACGCGGCCTCGTCTGGGTCCGTGCGGTCGAGAACGTGGCCGAAATACCGGCCATGCAGGTTCTCTATGTGGGAGGGGTCGAACAGATTCTCGATGACCTGCAGCCAGTTGCAAGGGACGATGGTCCCGTTGGTGGCGCGATCGGAGTGCTCCCACACGAGCACGTTGTACGGCGGCAGCACCGGCGCCGGGGTGGGCCCCAAGTAACCGAAGATGAGCCCACCGAGCTCCCGCACCGGATAGGCCGTCGTCTTCACCTTCTGGTAGAAGGTGCTGTCCTCGGGCTCCGAGGGTTGCTCCAGACAGTTGCCCTTCGCGTCCCACACCCATCCGTGGTAAGCGCAGCGCAGTCCGGATTCCTCCGGGATGCCGTGAACCAGGGACGTCTGCCGATGACCGCACCCGCGCGCCAGCAGGCCGAGCGCTCCAGAGTTGTCGCGGTACAGCACGAGCTCCTCGCCCAGCAGATTAACCGCGATCGGCTCGTCCTGAAGCTGGGCGATGGCCGCGACAGGGTGCCAGTACCGCCTGAGCAGCTCGCCCATGAGCGTGCCGCGCCCCACCCTAGTCAGGCGATCGTTCTCCTGCTGTGCGGTAATCATGGCCAAGCCCTCTCAAACCCATCGCCCGACCCGTGCTTGGATAAAGGATTGAAAGTGTATCGACATTCAAGCCTTTATCGCGCCAGCTTACACCTGCGACGTGTTTTGTATACACCGGAAACCGCCCGCCACAAGCGTGGGGCGGGCGGTTGTTCCGTCGCGTTATGCGGCCGTTGGCCAGGGGCTATTTCTTCGGCAGCATCTCGATGGGTGTCTGCCGGGGTCCGAGGCTCTCGAAGTACACGTTGGTGTCAATATCGAAGCGCCCTTGGTTGAAGTCTCCGCCCTTCTGACTGCGGATACTCACCGCGACCGTGCGCTCGCCGATGGTCGTCTCGGAGTGCACCTCGTATGGTCCCACCAGGTCGATGTCGCCAGGGCCGCACTCGATGTCGCTCGCCAGCTTGATCTCCGCGTAGTCGGGCCTCGAGCCGTCGTCCAAGCGGTCGAAGCGCTGGATCATCTCGCGTCCGTTCAGCACACCGTAGAGCGTGTAGATGTGCGCGTGGTGATGGATGCGCGTCTTGCCCTGGCGATTGGCCGGCTCCTTGGTAAGCCCGTTGACTGCGAAGCCGTAGTCCGGGTCGACGTAGAACAGAAGGTTCTCCGCACGCCCGTCCTTCGGAACGCACGCGGGCCAATCTTTGGAGGCCTCAATCACGTCTGGGTCCGCCAGCAGCTCGGCCAGCACGGGCTCGAGAGCCTTCCAGCGCGTGGGCAGGTCGGTCTCCTTAGCGAACAGCTCACGGGTCTTCTCGACGAAGCGATCTAGTGCACTCTGTTTCTTGGTCTCGATCACCATGACGTCCTCCTTAGGCCAGCCTGGATTAACCGAAAGGTTGGGTTAACTATACGCTTGCAGGCACTTCCATCGCGTAGAACCGCGCGCAGTTGTCCCACAATATCTTCCGTTTCTCCTCGTCGCTGAGCGGCAGCTCGAGAAACGCATCGACCGAGTTGGGCCAGCGCGAGTCGCCGTGGGGGTAGTCGGTGGAGAACACGATCTGGTCGGCCCCTAACTCGGCGATGGTGTAGCGGGCCGGCGTCTCGTCCGGCTCGACCGACACCCAGCACTGGCGCTTGAAGTAGTCGGTGGGGGTCATCTTGAGCTCCGGCACGAATATGTCGGCCTCGCGCTCGTAGCCCTCGTCGAGCCGCCACAGCAACCACGGCAGCCAGGAGCAGTTTGCTTCCAGGAACGCCACGCGCAGTTTGGGGTGGCGCTCCAAGATACCGCCGCCGCAGAAGCTGCCGACTGCGAGCATCTGGGTCATGGGCTGCGCGTACACGCGGCGCAGCATGAAGTTGGGGTCGAACTCATCGCCCGGCTGCTGGAACGCCGATCCAGAGGCCTCGTGGAACCCCAGCGGCAGGTCCAGCTCCTCCAGCACGCTCCACAGCGGGTCGAACGATTGGTCGTGCCACGGCTTGGCCGTGACCATGTTGGAGCGCATGAACACCGCCCGGAAGCCCATCTTCGATACCCGCCGCGCCTCCGCGATCGCCAGGTCCACATCATAGGGCGACAGCATGCCGGCGCCCAGCAGCCTGATCGGGTCCGGCTTGCAGAAGTCAGAGAGCCAATCGTTGTAGCCCCGCGCGATCGCGTCGGCGAAGCCAGGGTCCATGTCTGGCTGCGTCAGCACGCTCAGGCCACGGCTCGGGTAGAGGACCGCGATGTCGAGCCCCTCCACGTCCATCGCCTCGAGCTGCACTTCAGGAGCCCAGCCACGCGCGGAATGGTCGGCGTACACGCCCTGGTTGCGATCGTAGTTGTGACCCTTATGTGGCGTGCCGTGCGTGATGCGCGAGGCGGCTGTCTGTCCCGCCGGCCAGATGATGCCCAGGTCTCGCACGTTGTCCGACGTGCGGCCCTTGGGAGCGATATCGCCATACTTGGTGTCGATGTAGCGCTGCCACAGGTCCGCTGGCTCCATGATGTGCATGTCGCTATCGAAGATCTTGTAGCCGTTCTTTGCCATCGTTCGCCTCCTAGAGGTCTTGTTCAACGAGATTCGCCCGTGCGGGCGCCAACGCTGGTAGTTTGCTCCGGAGACGGCCCCTTGGCAAGGATGTGCATCCCCTACGGACGAGCGCGGACCCACCAACGAGAGTATTCTTCACACCGCGCGCATAGTCACGACAATCCAGGGGGGAAGCTCATGCAGCAGAACCGTTTCTACGACGTCATCGTGATCGGCGGGGGCTCGGCGGGGTGCACCGCAGCCGCTCGATTGTCCGAAGACCCCAAGCGCCAGGTGCTCCTGCTGGAGAGCGGGCCTGACCCCATGCCGATTCCGTTCATCGTCGCCGACGGCCAGCGCAGCAACCGGCCCGTTCTCGAGTCGCCCTACGTGGAGCTCTACCCGACAACGCGCAAGTTCGACGGCAGCACCTACTACCCGGTCAGCGGCAAGATTATGGGCGGCGGCTCCTCCGTCAACATGATGGGCGTCGTGCGCCCCACCCAGCATGACCTAGACACGTGGGAGTCGCTGGGCAACCCGGGGTGGTCCTACGAGGACACGCTGCCCGTGCTGAACCGCATCGAGACGGACGAGGACTTCGGCGACAGCCCATCGCACGGCTCCGACGGCCCGCTCACCGTGAAGCGCCGCATCTCACTCGACGACCCGATGCTGCCGCCTATGCGTGCCTTCATCGACCATGCCGTAAGCCTCGGCTACCCTCTAACGGCGGACCGCAACGTCGCAAACCCGGCCGGCATCGCGCCTGGCGCGTCCAACGTGAAAGACGGCCTTCGGCAGTCGACCGCGGTCGCCTACCTTGGCCCCGCTCGCGAGCGCGACAACCTCACCGTCATAGCCGAGGCCTCGGTCGTGTCGTTGACGATCGACGGCGGGCGCGTTACCGAGATCCACTATCGTCTGGGAAGCGAGAGGCTCGTCGCATCCTCCGACACGGTTGTGCTCAGCGCAGGCGTCTACCACAGTCCCCAGATACTGCAGCTCTCCGGCGTTGGTCCTGTCGCTGAGCTCGATCGCCTTGGCATCAAGGTCGTCCACGCACTCGAAGGCGTGGGCGGGAACTACCAGGACCATGCGGCGGTCAACGTCATCTTCGAGGGCACGTCGGACTTCGATCCGGACTGGGTCGTAGCCGGCTTCCAGCTCATCTATAAATCCGATCCGGCCTTGCTTAACGGTAACTTCCACATCTACATGCGTGCGCCCGTGCAGATGGAGGGACTCGCGCCGCTCATGCCGATCGCGGCGAACCTGATCGAGATGAAGGGCCGCGGGCGCGTCTACCTGCCGAGCGCGGATCCCTCCGAGCAGCCGGTGATCGACGACGGGATGCTCCAGCACCCCGACGATCTCGCGGCCATGGACACGGCCATGCACTTCATCTACGACTTCGTGAATTCCCCGACGATGCAGCCCTTCTACGGCAAGCTCATGCAGCCGGGGCCGGGCGAGGACTGGTCGGAATACGCCCGGTCGACCTACGACAGCTACCACCACGGCGTTGGCACCTGCATGATGGGCCCGGCCTCCAACGCGGAGGCCGTCGTCGACAACAAGCTGCGGGTCCACGGCATCGAGAACCTCTACGTCGCGGACGCTTCGATCATGCCCACCGTGCCGCACGCCAACACGAACGTGACGACCATCATGATCGGCGAGCGCGTGTCCGAGATCGTTCGCGAGCGGGGGGGCTAAGCCTTCTCCGCCTCGTAGACCGCACTCACGTGCGTGCGCAGCTCCGGCATCACCTCGCGGGCGAAGCGGTCCATGTTCGCCACGGCCTGCTCGTGCGGCATGGACCCGAACTGCAGCAGTACCACCAGTGTGCCTATGCCGGAGAGGTCGACGTACTCCTTGAGTCGCCGAAGCACGCTCTCGGATGAGCCGATCACCATCTGACCCTCTTCGTTGAGATGCTCGGCGGTCGTGCGGCTTACGCCGATGGACCCGAACGCGCGCAGCACCCCCTTCGCCGATTGCTCGCTGAGGTAGCCCGGCGGGAAGAACACCGAGAGTGGACGCCTCAGCAGCTTGTTGAACAGATACTCGGCACGGGGTGCCGCCCCGGCCAGCGCCGATTCGTCGGTCGCGCCCACGTAGATCGGCACGGCCCACGCCATCTGCTCAGGCGGAGCCTCGTAGCCGAAGCCGCGTGCCTGCTCGCGGTACTGTTCCATGTAGCGGACGACGTTCCGGTGCGGCGTGAACGTGATCACGAACGTGTAGCGGCGCTCGGCTGCC
>CAZQVD010000047.1:0-13993 GCA_964596665.1 uncultured Dehalococcoidia bacterium | reverse complement strand
GTTCAACGGGTCGCTAGTGGTTGACGAGTTCGCGCTTTTCTTCGATTTCCTGATCGTTGGCGTGCTGGCGCTGTTGTTGCTGGCGGGGACCGAGTACGTGGAGCGGTTCAGTCCGCACCAGTCGGAGTTCGTTGGGTTGGTGCTGCTGTCGGGCGTTGGGCTGATGCTGCTGCCAGCTGCGGCCGACCTAATCACAATCTACGTGGCGCTGGAGCTGGCCTCGCTGCCGGTGGTGGCGCTGGCTGCATTCCTGAAGTCACAGAACAGCTCGACTGAGGCAGCAGTGAAGTACCTGCTGCTGTCGGCGGTGTCGTCCGCCGTGCTGCTGTATGGGTTCGCTTTCATCTACGGCGCCACGGGCACGGTGCGGCTGTTCCCCGGCGAGGGCATGGAGCCGTCGATCGCCCAGGCGTTGCGCGCCGGCGGCGACGGTCCGTTCGGGGGTGCGGCTGTGATGGCGGGCGCGGTGCTGGCGACGGCGGGGTTCGGGTTCAAGCTGTCCATGGTGCCGTTCCAAATGTGGACGCCCGACGTGTACGAGGGCGCACCCACGCCGGTGGCGGCGTTCCTGGCCGTGGCGAGCAAGGCGGCGGCGTTTGCGGTGGTGCTGCGCTTGTTCTACACGGCCCTCGGTCCAGCGAGCGCCGACTGGTCGCTGATGTTCGCCGGGCTGGCCGTCGCGACGATGACCGTCGGGAACGTGGTGGCGATCGCACAGTCGAACGTCAAACGGCTGTTGGGCTACAGCACGATCGCGCAGGCAGGGTACATGCTGATCGGCGTGGCCTCGGTCGCGGCGCGCACGCCGGGCACCGCGGACGACGCCCTGGGCGCCAGCAGCGTGGTCTTCTACCTCGGCGGATATGCGGTGATGAACCTGGCGGCGTTCTTCGCGGTGATCGCGATCACGAATCGCACGGGAGACGACACGATCGATGGGCTGGCCGGGATGAGCAAGCGGGCGCCGCTGCTCGCAGGGGTCCTCGCGTTCGCGGTCCTGTCGCTCATCGGATTGCCGCCGACGGTCGGTTTCATGGGCAAGCTGTTCCTGTTCAACGCGGCGGTGAGCGCCGACCTATGGTGGCTTGCGGTGATCGGCGTGCTGAACAGCGTCGTGTCTGCCTACTACTACCTGAACATCGTGCGCACGATGTTCCTGCGCCCCGCCGAGGACGACACGCGGATTGGCGCCCCGATCCCGGCGCAGGTGGCGCTCGCCGTCACGTCGGTGGGCGTGCTGGTGTTGGGCCTCTGGCCGGGTGGACTGTGGGCATTCGCTCAGACCGCCGCAGGCGGTTTGCTGGGCTAGGGAGACAGCCTTTTGATCTCACGGGCCCCTCTGACGCAGGCCGGCGAAAAGCGCGCGGTCGCGTCGGTCTATTTCGCTGCATTCGTCTTCGTCACGATGATCGGTGCCATGCAAGTGCTGGTGCCGCTCTATGGGCTACACCTTGGCTACGACATCAAGGCGCTGGGCGTCATTATCAGTGCCCAGGCCGTGCTGCCGCTCTTCTCACGCTTCTTCGCGGGCGCGCTCGCCGACATGTTCGGCGCCCGATGGGTGTTCGCGGCATCGTTCGCGGCGATAACGGCGGCGGCGGCGACGTTCGCGGTCTCGGGAGCGTTCTGGGCGTTAATCCTGGCGCAGGCGCTGCAGGGCATCGGTCGCTCCGCGTACCACGTGGTCGCGCAGTCCTACGTCTCACGCATCAACCCCGAGCTCGCTCCCACGCGTCTGGGCAGGCTGGGTAGCGCCGGCTACGCGGGCAGCATCATCAGCACCGCGATCGGTGGGTTCCTGGCAGCGGCTTTCGGCTTCTCCGTGGCCTTCGGAACGTTCACCGTGGTAGGGGTCACCGGCATCTTGGTTGCCTTGGCGCTGCCCGTCCTGCCGAGTCCGGTGAGCAAGCGCAGCTTCAAGCTCGTGCTGGCTCCGATACCTCAGGTCGCGAAGACACGGGCCATGGGCATGGCGGCACTGAGCGCGTTCGTGGGCTCCTCCGCGGTGATGCTCGGCATCATCATGATCATCCCTTTCTTGAAAGAAGAGGGATTCGGCGAGACGGAGATCGGTTTGGCGAGAACGTTCACGTCGGTGGGCAGCCTTGCGGTCGGTCTCGTGTTCGGCACGCTCGTGGCGAGATTCGGATTGCTTCGCATGCACGTGCTGGGCTTCGCGTCGCAGGGCCTCGTGTTGTTGCTCATCCCGCTAGCGCTCACCGAGCTGTGGAGCGTCATGCCGGCGATGTTCGTGTTCGGCCTGTTCTCGAGCGTGATGGGCTCGCTGTATCCGACCGTGGTGACCCGATTCAGCCTTCCCGAGCACCGAGGAACGGCGATGGGCTATGCAGGCCAGTTCTGGGGCCTCGCGCAGCTCGTGGTGCCCGCGGGGTTCGGGTTCATCGCCGCCGCCGTGGGCATCGCCGGCGCGATCCACGTGGGAGGCGTGGCGATGGTCGTCCTGGCCGTGGCGGTTATCCCGGTCTACCCTTGGCTGACGAAGCACGGCGCACCTACCCGGTCCGAGGACTGACCGCTGCGTCTTCGACGCCCCCCAAACCGCGCAGGAGTGCGGTCAGCGGTAGCAGGTCGGGTGCGGTGTCGAGGGTGCCGATCGCGTCGGCGAGCCGTTCGGCTTCAGTGGGTGCCATCGCTCGGGCAGCGCACTCGTGGAACTTGGCACGCAGCTCTTCGGCGGTCATGGGCACGATGTCGCCTCCCTTGGCGGCATCCACCTGCCGCGAGAGCGTCCGTCCATCCCGTAGCTGGACGGTGACGCGGGCCGGGCGGCCAGCCTTGGTGGACTTCAGGTCCGGGCCCAGCCGCATGCTGACCTTCTCGGCGAGATGGAGGACGGATCGATCTTCGATCGCGTCGCCGGTGAAGGCGTCAAGCCCAACGTGGCCATCCACGAGGGCACGGGCGATCAGGTAGGGCATGGAGAACTTCGCCTCCAGCTCCGTGTGTGGGACGCCGAACACGATGCGGTCCATGGTGCGGTCCGTGACCTCCACGCCGATCGAATAGATGGCCTCGACTGGCCCGAGCTCTTCACGCAAGAGCAGAGCGGAGTCGATTGCCGTGTGGGCGAGGCCACCGCAGGGGTAGGGTTTGACCCGAAGGCCGCTCTCCACCAGCTCCCAGGAGCGTCCTAGGTCTTCTAGCGCAGAGTCGTCGCCGGGCGTGAGGTGGTAATACGCGTCGTAGTAGCCAACCTGGGCCTCGATCGCTCCGCTGTTGGCGGTGAAGCCAGAGGCGGCGAGCTTGGCCGCGAGGACGGCGTTACGCGCGGCGTGGCCGACGTGCAGGGGCTTGGTCATGGTGCCGAAGTTGGCCTCGACGCCGCCAGCAAAGGAAACGGCCATGCCTAGGGCGTGCCGCATCCGGTCTGCCGACAGGCCGAGCAGCTTCGCGCAGGCGGCTGTGGCACCGATGAGGCCCATGGTACTCGGCGCGTGCCAGGCGTACTGGAGCACCCCGTAGAGGGACTGGGAGATCTTGGTCGTCACCTCGAAACCGACGATGTAGGCCTCCACCAGGCTGGCTCCGCTGGCGCCGAGTGCTTCAGCCATCGCGAGAGTGGCAGGGATGATGGGCGCGGTCGGCTGGCCTCCGGCGTTGAAGCTGTGGTCGTAGTCCAGCGCATGGGTGGCCACGCCATTGGCGAAGGCTGCCTGCTGCGCCGAGGTGCGAAAGCCGTGGCCGATGGTGCTGGCCTCCTCACGGGCGCCCTCCTCGCGGGCCGCACGCGCGGCCAGCGTGCCTGCCTCGTCCCGGCTGCCTGCGAGCGCGACGCCGAAGGAGTCGAGGAACGCGGTCTTGGCGGTGTCCACTGCGGCAGCGGGGACTGCGTCCAGGGTGGCCTCGGTGGCGAATCGGGCGATGCGCTCGGTGGCGGGGTACTGGCCCATTGCTGCGCTCCTCCGGTGTTGCGTGGGTGGGAATCTTAACGCGCGGCTGCTGCGAGGATCGTTGAACCGCGCCATGGAACTCGTGAGAATGGCTGTCGATGAGCGAACAACCAAACACTCGGGAAGACCCGGCCGCGGCCGCTCTGACTGACCAAAGACTCACCGGTTACCGGTTCGTGATCGCGGGCATCATAACGCTCCTCAGATTCTCGGGCGGTCTGAGCTTTTTCGCCACCGGTCCGATCACGCCGTTGATCATGGATCACTACAGGATCAGCCACAGCGCCGCCGGGCTCCTCACGGGCGTCGTTGCTCTCGTTCACGTGGCGGCAGCCATTCCGGTCAGTACGCTCATCGGGCGGGTCGATCTGAAGCTACTGATCGTGCTCGGTGGGCTGGCAAGCTCCGCGCCCCTGCTGAGCCTTCTGGCGGTGGATAGCTATCCGTTGCTGTTGGCGACCCGCGCGATTTTCGGACTGGGTTTCGTGATCCTCTTCCCCGCGATGGGCCCTCTGTTGATGCAATGGTTCCGTCCGAAGGAGCTGCCGCTGGTCAACGGGGTGTTTGTCACGGTCGTGAGCTTGGGGATCGCCGTATCGAGCTTCGGCATGTCACGGCTGTCCGACGCAACCGGATGGGACGCAGCGCTCAGCCTGCCCGGTGGCCTGTCGCTCCTGGCCGCCGCCGCGTGGCTCGCGCTTGGGAGGGCTATGACCGGCGCGAAGGAAATCGGGGCCCGGTCAGTCGTGAGGCGGGTCGTTGGGGTGCTCCGCTCACGCACCACGCTGCTGCTGGTGGCTGCCGACGCGGGACCGTTCGCATTGCTCACCGTGTCTCTCGCCTGGCTCCCAACGTTCTACAACGAGGTGCACGGGATGTCGCTGGCAAGGGCGGGCATGCTGATGGGGCTCACCTCACTCACCGGCGTGATTACGTTGGTTGTGGCCAGCCTGCTGACCATGCGAATCAGCCGGCGGCGGCCGTTCCTCCTCGTCCCTGGGATCCTCGTGGGCTTCGCGGGGTTGAGCACCTTCCTACTCGCGGGCTCCTCGGCTGTCTACCTGGCCGTCGTGGCGTTGGGATTCACGGCCTGGTTCTACATACCGGTGCTGGTGACTATCCCTATGGAGCTGTACCCCAACGACCCGAGCCGCGTGTCCGTGATCTTCGCGTCCATCATGATGCTCGGAGGCATTGGTAACTTCATCGCCCCGCTGACCGTCGGGGCCATCGCCGACGTTACGGGGAGCTTCGTGCCGGGGTTGGCGCTCTTCGCGGTCCTGGCGTGGAGCCTCGGGGCGGTGGCGTTGTTGCTACCGGAAACGGGCCCCGCCCGGCGCGCCGGCCAATGACCGTCCGCTGGGCCGGCGGATAGCTGGTGGTACCGTCGCTGGGATCAGCTGGCCTGGGCGGGAACGCCGGAAGGATAAGCCGATGGATAGCGCCGAAGCAGTGGTGGTGGGAGCCAGGACCGTGGACTAGCCGTGAGCTACCACCTATCCAGCATCGGCATCAGCCACTTGGTTCTGGAGCGGGACCGTTTCGCGAGCAGGTGGGCGACCCAGCAATGGGGCTCCTTCGCGCTCAACACCGCCAATGCGGGGAACTCGATGCCGGGCTCTAAGGCGTGCGGGCGGGTGCGAAGGCCTAGTCCCAGGCTCGGCGCGCCGTGTCGACGACCAGCTCCAGCTTGCGCCGCTGATCGTCCTCTGAAAGCAGGTTGCCCTCGGACACCGAGGCGAACCCGCATTGCGGACTGAGGGCGAGCTGGTCGGCGGGAACGTATTTCGCAGCCTCGTCGATCCGGCGCAGCAGGTCATCTTGGCTTTCGAGGTCAGCCGACTTGGTACTGACCAGCCCGAGCACGACCATTTTCCCCTTGGGAACGAACCGGAGCGGTTCGAACCCGCCGGCGCGGTGCGAGTCGTACTCCAGCAGAAAGCGATCGACGTGAAGATCGCTGAAGAGCCGCTCTGCAACGTGGTCATAGCTTCCTGTTGCGGTCCATCGGCTCTTGGAATTACCACGGCAGATATGAGCGGCGCGGATCACACCGCCCTGAGGAAGCACATCATGACAGGCGTTCTCGGCCTCGATGTCGTCCGCAAGGCGATCAAGCGGATCGGTTGTTTTCTCGGTAGTGGCGGTGTCATACCAGAACTGCTGCACGTAGCCCGCGAATCCCTCGTCGAGTTGGACGTATGCCACGCCTTCGTCCACCAGTGCCAGCATCTCACCGCGCATGATTCCGACCAGGTCCTCGAGCAGCGCTTCGCGGGAGAGGTATGCGGCATCGGACACTCCTGCCGTGAAGCTTCCGTTGGCGATGGCGACCGGGCTAGGCATAGTCATCTTCACCGGCCCCGGGGCATGCTCACTCAAAAACGACATCTCATGGCCGGTGATTCGCGTGGTTTGATGCAACCGGGAACCGACAACCTTGCCGCGACTCGGCTCTTGCAGCGTCGACCCGTCCGGCAAATGCCACGTCATCATGCGGTGTTGCTCGACGAAGCCGTCGACGGCGTCCGCGACGTCCGTCATCCAGGCGTCGCGGCGGATCTCACCGTCTGTGAAGATTTCCAGCCCGACCTCTCTCTGTAGACCGAGGGCGTGGACGATTGCGGCGTCCTCGGCCTCGCGTAGGGCGTCGAGGGCTAGGCGGCCTGACGCGTAGCCTTCACGCGCCCGAAGAACCGCCGCAGGCCGCAGCAGGCTCCCAACATGATCCGTGTGCATCACGACAACACCTCCTCCCTCAGAGATCCCTACTGTAACGAGAGCGGTGGGGCAGAGGAAAGAACCCCACGGCGCGTCGCGCGGTGACGTTCGTACTAGTCTCGGCACGTCATGCAGCACCACGCTGCATCGAGGGCCGTATGACGTGCCGGTCGGTTCGTGGGTGACTGGGACGCTTTCGTTTACTCGACGGCTGCGTAGAGCTCGTCGGCGATGGGGACGACGGGGCTGAATTTGGAGCCTTGCCGGATCCATAGGTTGGCCCGCGAGACCTGGCTTCCGCCGCGGTACTCCTGGAACAACTCGAGAAACTCGTTGGCCGTCGGGTCGCGGAACGTGTTGATCGGGTCGCCGCCTTGGGCGGCCAGCTCCAGCTGCTCGCCGAGCAACTTGCGGAACAGGATGATGCCCACGTCGGATTCGCCGAGCTTCTCGAGGTCGCGCCTGGCGACGGGGCCCTGGGTGGCCCAGGCCATCATGTCCTGGCCGAGCGTGTAGTCGACGACGAAGCGGCCGGGACTCACTTCCAGCGGTATCTCGAACAGCGGCACGCTCTCCTGCACGGGCGCCTTCACCCCAGGCGGCATCTGATACACGCTGTACACCATGTGCAGCGTATGGGTGTCGTCGATGGGCACCCGGTACTCGAACGAAGTGCCGACGCGCAGTATGTTCGGGAAGACCACCGGATGGCCGGAGGTCCACTCCGGGTCGGATTCGGTGGTGCCAGGGTCGGTGCCCTTTGGCTTGAACGTCCGGCGCTTGATGACGCCGTGCTCGAACAAGTCGAAGCTGATCTTGCCGTGGTTGCGCCACCGGAAGGCGCGCATGTCCTCCCGGCCGTCGTGGTCGATCATGTGGTTGGAGTAGTAGGCGTGCAGCCATTCGGTGTGCACGGGGTCCAGCGAGTTCTCTTGGCATTGCAGCCAGTTGCAAGGGATCACGGTGCGGCCCACGTCGCGGAGTACGCCGTCCCATACGAACAGGTCCCATCGCGGTACCAGCGGTGCGGGCGCGGGGCCTAGGTAGGCGAAGATCAGCCCGTTCAACTCCTCCACTGGGTAGCCGGCGATGCGGACCTTCTCCTTGAAGCGTCCCTCAGGATGGACGGTCTCCTCGAAGGGCTGCTCGATGCACTGGCCGGTCTCATCGTAGATCCAGCCGTGGTACATGCACCGCAGGCCGTGCTCTTCGGGGATGCCGTAGGAGAGGTCCACGCGCCGGTGCGCGCAGAGACGCTCGATCAGCCCGAGTGTCCCACTCTTGTCGCGGTACAGCACTAGGTCCTCACCCAGCAGGCGCACAGGTAGAGTCGCGCGCTCCATGAGCTCTGCGGCCGCGGCGATAGGGTGCCAGTAGCGGCGCATCAGGGTGCCCATGGGCGTGCCGGGACCGACCTGGGTGAGGCGCTCGTTGTCCGCGATGCTCAGCATGGCGCGATGTTACCCCTGAACCGTCGCGACCGTCACCTCGTTCACCGATGCATCGTTCGCCTCGAAAGCGGCGATGTTGGCGGGGGTGGTGCGGTTATGCGCTCCATGACCTCGCGAGTGAAGAAGGCATGGTGCCCGGTGATCAGCACGTTTGGAAACGTGAGCAGAAGGTTGAACACGTCGTCTCATGGCCCGCCAGGTCCTGGAAGACGAGCACGGATCTTCTTGGTAGAAGTCGAGGCCCAGCTACGCGAGGTGGCCGATCTTGAGCGATTCGATCACGGGCGCACTCATCGTGTGATCCACGAACGCGCACACCGCGGAATGTCGAAGGCCAGGGGCACGGATGCGGCATCGCGCCGGGCCTCAAAGAAGCCTGGCTCGTGGCCATCGCGCTCGTTGGCCGCTTCTAGGAATGCCCGGTCGTAGGGGGCTTGGTGCTGAAGCGATGCATATGCCGCTACGTGTCCTTCGCAAACGCTTCAACCAGCCCTGCGGTGGCCGCACGCGGGTCGTCGGCCTGCGTGATGGCGGCCATGGCGCAGATGCCGTCGGCACCGGCTTCGGCGATCTGGCCGGCGTTGGCCGCCGTGATACCGCCGACCGTGATCACCGGAGGTCCGCCCTCTCGGGGAAGGAGATCCCGGAATAAACGTACCGCCTCAGGGCCCGGCACGCCGACGTCGGATCCTGGCCCCGTAGCGAACATGCGGCCCAGCGCGACGTAGTCGGCCCCGGCATTCCAGGAGGTCTGCGCCTCGGGGAGCGATGCGTTGGAAGTGCCGGCGGCCTGCCAGGGGCGCAGGACACGCCTCCCGGCGGCCAGCGGGAGGTCGTTCGGACCGAGGTGGACCCCTGCGGCACCCACGGCGACGGCCATGTCGGGATGTCCATGAATGAACAGGGGAACGCCTTCATCGTTGCACAGCTCGGCGATGCGGGTGGCAAGGTCCAGGGCGCCGCTACGGTCCTGGCGATGGTCGACAAGCTGGATGGCGGTGGCTCCTCCAGCCAGCGCCTCGGCGGCGACCCATACGGGGTCGCGCCCGTTGGTGAGCTCCGGGTCGACGATGGCGGAGATGCCAGCGAGCCGGCTAGCCATGCGGTGGCGGTGGCCGGAGCCTGCGGCGAGCATAGCGGTGGCCATGGCCGGGGCGAGCCCCGTGAGGTGGGCGTGCTCGGTGTTGTGGGGGATGAGGTTCGTGCTGACGTTGGCCAGCGCCTCGACGGCGCTGACGAGGCCCAGGTACCTGCCATCGAGGCCGCCGGGCCAGATGAGGCTGGAGACATCCATGATTGCCTGGTCGATGGCGGCGATGGACTCGGGCGCGATCTTGTCCAAGCCCAGGCGCCGCGCGTACTCAAGCCGCGAGTGGGCCCGCTCGTCGGCGCCCTCGCCGGAGACCGACGCCTCGAAGTCGGCGCGCAGATGGCGCATGGCGTCGAGCAGCATCTCCTTGGTGAAGTGGGGCGCTTCACCGGATTGGCTCGGTGGGGCGTTGGTCATGTCGTTCACCTGCCGCGGAAGAGGCGTGCAGCCGGGACGGTTGCCACCACGAGCAGCACGAACACCATAAGCTAAAGGCCGTCGTTCTGGGAGAGGGGGCGCTCCACGATCGACAAACTTGCCCACGTGGCAGACTGCTGATCACTTGGTGCCAAATTCACGGCGGCCTCACCGTGATCTCTCAACCGTGTTGTTTACATGAAGTGTCGATGCCCTTGCCCCGATTGCGGTTTCTCAGCGGTTGCTGAACAGAAGCGCGAATGGCGCAGTTGGGTTGCATCACGCCAATCGCCGAACCTCATTCCCTTTTCACGTGGCAGTCAGTCGACGCGTGGACGATAGCCCAGAAGCGGTTGGTAAAGCCGAGGGGCTTTCTTTTTGCGCCCACGTCCCTCTTGCCCGGCGGCGAGGCGCTCGCGGAGAATGCGCGGCGTGAGCACGCAAGGCGTGGCAACGAGATTTGGCGAGGTGGTCGAGGCGTCCATCGCCTTCGTGGTCGGCCAGTGCCATCGGCTGTACGAGGCGCCCCCTCTGGGGACGCTGGTGCGCGCAGGCGACGACGTGTATGGCGTGGTGAGCGGCGTGGCGACGGCTTCGCTGGACCCGACGCGGAGCGTGATTGCGCGGGGCGCCGACGCGGCGAGCGAGGCCGAGGTGTACGCGGAGCATCCGCAGCTGGAGCGTTTGCTGCGGACCGACGTGACGTTGGCGATCGTAGGGCATCGAGAGGGTGGGGAGGTGCGGCAGTATCTGCCCCCGCTGCCGCCGCGCATCCATACGTTCCTGTACGTGTGCGCTGCGGACGAGGTCCGCACGTTCATGTCGCGCCACGACCACGTGGCGTTGCTGGTCCGCGCGGCCCATCCCGCGGCGGACGACGTGCTGGCCGCGGTGCTGCGCCTCGCATCGGCCGCGTTCGACGACCCGATGGCGTACCTGGTGGAAGCGAGCCGGGCGGTGGCGGTGCTGCTGGCCAGCGATACGGGGCGGTTGAACGGCCTTCTGCGCCGGCTGCCGTTGGGGACGTAGCCCATGGGCATCGGGATCTCATCCTGGGCGTGCTTCCGCTGGTCGCCGGATTGTTCCTGTGGGTGGTATCGGCCGTCGCGTAGGCGGAAACGGAGGCGCCAATGACCGAACCGCTGGGCGTGGTCGTGGGCGGATCGCTCTCCCGCGGACTCGAGGTGCGCCTGGGCTCGGCCGAGGCGGTGGAGTCGGCGAAGGTCGGTACTTTCGTGACCGTGCAGGGGGTCTCGTACCGCTTCTTCGGCATCATCAGCGATCTGTCGCTGCTGAGCACGGATCCACGGCTGCCGGTGAGCGTGGGACAGGCGGACCCGGCGGTGATGAGCGTACTGTCGGGCACGAGTGCGTACGCGGTCGCTGAGGTGATGCCGATGTTGACGGTTGGCGTTGGCGAGGACGCACCGGCGCCCGCGAAATCGCTGCCCGGGCATTTCGCGCCGGTGTACCGAGCGTCGGCCGAGGACGTGGCCGCGATTTTCGGAGAGGAGGACGCGCGGCACATCTACATCGGCAGCCCGCTGGACATGGAGGACGTGCGGGTATGCTTGGACCTGGAAGAGTTCGTCAGGCGCTCCAACGGCGTGTTCGGCAAGAGCGGGACGGGCAAGAGCGTGCTCACGCGCATCCTGCTGGCGGGTATCTTGCAGCGGGGAGTGGCGACGAATCTGGTATTCGACATGCACAGCGAATACGGCTGGCAGAACCGCGCGGAGACCGGATACGACCTCGCTGGGTTGAAGCAAATGTTTGGCAGCCGTGTATCGGTGTTCAGCCTGGACGAGCGCTCGTCAATCCGCCGCGGGCTCACGCCCGACTACGTGGCGCGCATCGGCTTTGACGAGATCGAGCCCGAGGATATCGCCATCCTCGCCGGGGCCATGAACATCACGGACTTGGGCGTGCAGGCATGCTATAGCCTGCGACGTGCGCTGGGCGGCGACTGGGTTAGCAAGCTCTTGGCGCTGTCGGCTGACGACATCAAGGAGCGCGCCGAGGAGTTCGGCTCCAACCCCAACACGTTGGACGCGCTGCGGTACCGGCTCCGCCAGCTCGAGCGGCTGGACTTCATGAGCGTGCGGTCGCTCTCTGGCGGCGGCACCGTGAAGCAAGTGCTCGATCACCTGGAGGACGGACGCCACGTGGTTTTCGAGTTCGGGCGCTACGGTGACGACCTGACGGCGTATCTGCTGGTGGCCAACCTCATCACGCGCAGGATCCACGCCGAATACCGCGACCGCACGGAGCGGGCGCTGGCAAGCGACGGGAAGGAGCCAAGTCCACTGGTTATCACGATCGAGGAGGCGCACCGGTTCCTGTCGCAGGGGGTTGCGTCGCAGACGATCTTCGGCACGATCGCGCGGGAGATGCGAAAGTATCATGTGACGCTGCTGGTGGTGGATCAGCGTCCGTCGGGGATTGACGACGAGGTGCTGAGCCAGGTGGGCACGCGTATCGCGCTCCAGCTTGACAACGACCGCGACGTGGATGCGGTGCTGATGGGTGCACCTGGCGCGCGGGAGCTTCGTGGCGTGCTGCGCCGCCTGGAGCCGCGCCAGCAGGCGCTGATGTTCGGCCACGCGCTCCCCATGCCCGTCGTAGTGCGCACGCGCTCGTACGAGGGATTCGCCGCCGAGATGCGCGTACCTGGGCACGGCGCGCCCGCAGGCCCCAGGGACAAGCGCGATCTGTTCGGCTGACCGTGACCAGAAGGCCGCGAATCGGGTTGCTTAGGCACGCTGTGGCCGCGAAACTGGGTGCTCCATGCATGCCATTTTCCCACTCGCAGCTGTAGCTCGCCGTCGGGGCGTTCTGGTCGCGGCCGGATTCTGCATCGGTTTGCTCCTGGGCTACCGGGCGATAAGCGGGATCGACTGGAGCGAGGTGCGCGGTCAGATTGCGGGCACGTCGCCGCTGGCTGTGGCCGGGACGCTGGCGCTGGTGATGCTTTCGGCGTTCCTCCGGTCCCTTCGCTGGCGCCTCCTGTGGCTGGATGCACGCGTGTCGGTCATGCGCTTGTTCTGGGTGGAGAACGCGTCGCTAGGGCTTAACAACATCTCCCCCATACGGCTCCTCGATGAGCCGGCGATCCTGACGATGCTCACGTTGCGCGACAAGCACCCTGCTTCGACGGTCCTGGCGACGGTGGTGATGAGCCGTGTCCAGGACCTGATGGCGACGGTGCTGTTTGGTGCGGTGGCACTTGCCGGTGAGCCTGGACTGCGAGAGCACGCCGGTCCCGCGGCGTATGCCAGCGTGTTCTTGGCGGGCGTGCTGGTAGCGCTGTTCAACCTGGGCAGGATCGCAGACAAGAGCCCGCTGATCGCCCGCATCCCCGGAGTCGGGCGCTACGGGGAGGCCGTGTCCACCATGTGGCGGCGCAAGCCGCTGCTTGCCAGCACGTTCGGCCTGACGGGCGCGTATTGGCTTGTGCTCGGCCCGGCGGCGTACGTGCTTGCCCACGCCATGGGCTTGGAGCTCACGATTTTCCAGGCGGTGATTGTGGTCTTGGGCTCGGTCTTTTTCGCGACGTCCGTGCCGGGACTGCCCGGTGCGATCGGCACGTTCGAACTCGCGGTGGTGGAGATTACGGGCCTGTGGGGTGTCCCTCACACGCAGGCGCTCGGCTATGCGCTGATCCTGCACCTTGCCCTGTTCCTGCCAGCGACACTGATCGCGTTCGCCGTGCTGCCATGGGAGGGTTTCCGACGCGCCGGCTGGGGCGTGCGCCCACCACCCGAGCTCGTGGAAGAAGACCCAACTTCACGCATCCCAATCTCGGGAAACCGAGCGTAAGGAATTCGGTGGAATTCGTCGATTTCATGCAGGCCAATGGCCACGAGGAGCTGGCCGTTTGGTCGGACCCGGCGGTCGGTCTCAGGGCGTTCATCGCGATTCACGACACGACCCTCGGCCCGGCCCTGGGCGGCACTCGCATCTGGCGTCACGCCAGCGACGAAGAGGCGATCATGGACGTGTTGCGCCTCGCCAGAGCGATGACGTACAAGTCGGCGGCGGCGGGGCTGCCGTTGGGCGGCGGCAAAGGCCTAATCGTCGCCGATCCGAACACCGAGAAGACGGAGGCTATGTTCCGCTCGTATGGGCGATTTGTGGATACGCTCGGCGGGCGATACATCACGACCGAGGACGTGGGGGCGTCGGCTCAGGACATGGAATGGATCTCCTACGAGACCGAGCATGTGGTCGGATTGGCGCGCGAGCTGGGCGGCAGCGGTAACCCGTCCTCGGTGACCGCGTTCGGCGTATACCAGGCCATGCGGGCGTGCGCTGAGCATGTGTGGGGGAGCGACTCGCTGGAGGGACGGACCGTTGCGATGCAGGGGTTCGGTCATGTGGCGACGACTCTGGCGGATCATCTG
>CAZQVD010000046.1:12242-14239 GCA_964596665.1 uncultured Dehalococcoidia bacterium | reverse complement strand
AACAGCCCGCCCACCATCTCACCTGCGGCATACAGGCCCCGAATCGGCTCCTCGGACGTGTCCATAACCTGGCCGCGGCGGTTGATGCGCAAGCCTCCGAAGGTGAACGTGATGCCGCAGGTGACGCCGAATCCCTGGTAGGGGGGCGAGTCCAACGGGAGGGCCCAGTTGGTCTTGGGCGGCTCGACCCCCTCGGTGTGCACACCGTCGAGCACCGTAGGGTTGTACTCGCCCGCCTGGCAGGCGGCGTTGTAGTCGGCCACCGTCTTCACCAGGCCCGCCGGGTCGATGTCGAGGGCCTCTGCCAACTCCTCGAACGTATCGGCTTCGGCCATGGTGACTTCGGCGATACGGTACTCGTCGCGTAGCAGGTGCAACGTCTTCTGATCGAAGATCTGGTAGGCGACCATCTGCGGTTGCGTGAGGATCTGCTTGCCGTACTTGGCATAGGTGTAGTTGCGGAAGTCGGCGCCCTCGTCCACGAAGCGCTTGCCCTCGGCGTTCACGATGAGCCCGAACGGGTAGGAGTGCTTCTGGTAGAGATCGGTGATGGTGCGGTTGCCGAAGGGCGGCGCGTTAAGGTCCCAGGCGACCGCGTGGCACCCGCTCCAGTGCCCGAAGGGCTGGGCGCCGATGTCCATGGCCATGCGGATGCCATCGCCCGTGTTGAAGCGGACACCTCGTACCTTGGCCAGCTCCCAGCCGGGGCCGAGGTAGCGCGCGCGCATCTCAGGGTTCGCCTCAAAGCCGCCGCAGGCCAGCACGACCGCCTTTGCGGGCAGCTCTTCATAGCCCTGCGGGCCCTTAACGACCACCCCCGTGACAGCGCTCGCGTCGTCGACCACCAGTTTGACGGCAGTGGTTGCATAGCGGACCGCGATCTCCTGCTTCTCCGCAATCTCGAAGAGCTGGTCGGAGAGTCCCTTTCCCCCGCCCACGGCTTCGAGACACAGGCCGCCCCAGAAGCGGTACTTATCGCCAACCTTGAATGCCTGGTGTGACCACGACGGCACGAGCCGCACGCCTTGCTCTGCCATCCACTTGAGCGTGCCGAAGGAGCCGCGTACGAGCGTATTGGCCATCTCCTGGTCGCTGAGTCCCTCGGTGACGCGCATGAGGTCTTCGAAATACTTGCTCTCGGGGTACTCGCCGACCTCGATGACGCGGAGCTCCTCTTCGGACAGGTCCGGAACGATCTCGCGAACATCGTCGATGCCTTTGTAGGCAAAGCGGATTGCACCGCCGGTGAAATAAGTGTTGCCGCCGCGGGCGTGCTCGGGCGCCTTCTCGAGAACGACGACGTTGAGGCCTGCCGCGCGGGCGGCGAGGGCGGCGCAGAGTGCTGCGTTGCCTGCGCCTACGACGATCAGGGCGGCGATTTCGGTTCCTGGCTTGGTGGTCACGTTGGTCGCTCCGGGCGCTTGGTGCGCTGCGCGTGTTACGGCGTAGACCGTAGCGGGGGCGGGCAGCGCATGCAAGGGCACAGCGAAGATTTGGGGTATGGATAGCTTATGAGCAGGAGGTTATTTCCACAAATTGTCGCTCGACGGGGGACGCACGTTTGCGAGCGGGAAAACCTCGTTTGACAGGCGAAACACCCACGGTTATGTTCACGCTCGCTCGGTAGAGGCGTCTGGGGAGGGCATGAATGGAAAAGCTGCAGCTCAGTTTCATCTCAGCAAGCAACGAGCGTATCGCGTTGCTGCTGGATGGCACGGTAGATGTCGAAGGCATCGATCTGATGTGGACGAACTCGGATCCATCCGAAACGTTCTGGCGCCAGCTGAAGTTCGAGGAGTTCGAGGTGTGCGAGATGTCGTTCTCCTCGCTGCTTATCGCGCTCGCCAACGGCGCCGACATGGTTGCGATTCCGGTGTTCCCCTCGCGGCGCTTCATGCACGCGCTGCTTTCGGTGAACGAGGATTCGGGCATTGAGAAGCCCAACGAGCTGCAGGGCAAGCGGATCGGCGTTGGCGAGTACCAGCAGACGGCGTCCC
>CAZQVD010000046.1:0-12232 GCA_964596665.1 uncultured Dehalococcoidia bacterium | reverse complement strand
GGCGTGGATCAGTTCAGCGTGGACTGGTACATGGAGCGCAGCGAGGAGTTGAGCCACGGCGGCGCGACCGGCTTCAAGCCCATGGACGGCATCAAGTTTCATCGCATCCCCAGCGACAAGAGCCTCGCGACGATGCTGACCGCGAATGAGATCGACGCGGCGCCGATGGCACGAGCGTTCACAAGCGAAAAAAACGTGATCGACCGCTCCACGACAGTTCGCCCATCGGCAGACGCGCTGAAGAAGATCAAGCCGCTGTTCCCCGACTTCATGGCCGAAGGGAAGCGCTTCTTTGACACTCACGGCTACATACCAGCCAATCATTGCTATGCGATCCGGGGAGACGTGTACCGCAAGCACCCGTGGGTGGCGTTCAACCTGTTCGCTGCGTTCGTGAAGGCGAAGGAGCACTGGTACGGGGAGCTGTCCAGCAAGATTCCATCGGACATGGTGTTCGGACCGCAATACATGGCGCAAACGCGTGCGATGTTCGGACCGGACCCGTACCCGTACGGGGTCAAGGACAACGCGAAGATGATGCAGACGATGATTGACTTCTCCTTCGAGCAGGGACTGACGCCCCGGAAGCTGGAGTTCGAGGAGATATTCGCCAAGCCGATGCTGGACCTGTAGGCGGCGCGCCAACTGAGAAAATCAAGGAGGGCCCATGTTCGAAGGTAAGAAAGTAGTCGACGTTCACGGCCACATGACCACGCCCCCGGCGTTCCGGGGAACGATCGCCAACTGGGTGTCGCAGAACACCGGGCCGAGCAACCACGGCGCGTTCCCGGAGCTCAGTGACGACGCGATGGAGGGCGCGAACAAGCGGCACCTGGATATGCTGGACGATCACAACATCGACTTCCAGCTGATCTCGCCGCGACCGATCGCGATGTGGCACTGGATGCGGCCACACCTGCAGTACGACTGGGCCCACTTCACCAACGACACGATCGCGCAGATCATGCGGTTGCACCCGGACCGCTTCGGCGGCGTGGCGCAGCTCCCGCAGAACCGGGACCTAGACTCCTCGCACCTAGTCGAAGAGCTGGAACGAACCGTTAAGACCATGGGGTTCGTCGGTGCGTTGGTGAACCCGGACCCGGGCGGAGACAGGATGACGCCGGGACTGCACGAGAAGTACTGGTACCCCTTGTACGAGAAGGCGCAGGAGTTGAACGCCGTGCTGATGGTCCACCCGTCGGTCAGCTACGACAAACGGTGGGAGGTGGTGCCGTCGAACTACCAGATGAACAACGTGGTTGAGGAGTATATCGCGATGCAGCTCCTCGAGCATGGCCGCGTGTTCGACGACTTCCCGAACCTCAAGGTGTTCGTCTGCCACGGCGGCGGCGCGCAGCAACGGTTCAACGAGGAGGACTACCACCACGGCCAGCGCGACCTATCCAACAATCTGTGGTTTGACTCATGCGTGCTCGAGACGAACATGCTCGAGGCGATGAGTAAGCCGCAGACGCCGCGCCAGGTGTTGTTCTGCACCGAGGCCCCCGGCTCCGGCGGGCAGAAGCGTCCCGACACGGGCAAGCCCGGCGACGACTTGGTGGACGTGATCGGCGACTACGATTTCCTGTCGAAGGACGATAAGCAGAAGATTTTCTACGACAACGCGTTCGACGCGGTGCCGCTACTGACGAAGAAGGCCGTCGGCTAGCTTCGGTCGAGCTCTCGTGAAAGGGGCCCCGGCTGTGTCGCCGGGGCCCCTTTTCTTGGCGTAGGATTCCCTCACGATGACCACCCCCCACTACTCCAACGCGCTCTTCGCCGACCTGTATGAGCTGACCATGGCGCAGGCCTACTGGCAACACGGCCACTGCGGCGAGGCGACGTTCGGTATGTTTTTCAGGGAGCTGCCGCCTGACCGCGGTTACCTGGTGTTCGCTGGGCTGGAGGACGTGCTCGGGTATCTGGAGGAGCTACGCTTCGAGCCCGAGGACATCGAGTATCTGCGGAGCACGAGGCTGTTCGACGGCGCGTTCCTCGACTGGCTGTTTGAGTTGCGGTTCACCGGCACCGTTCGCGCGTTCGCCGAAGGCGACCTGATCTTCGCCGGCGAGCCGGTGGTCGAGGTGACGGGGCCGATCATCGAGGCGCAGCTCGCCGAGACGTTCCTGATGAACCAGATCAACCTTCAGACGACGTTGGCGACCAAGGCTGCCCGCGTCATGCATGCGGCGCAGAGCAGGCCTGTCGTGGAATTCGCGGCTCGCCGCACGCATGGGACGGATGCGGCAACCAAGCTCGCCAGGGTCAGCTACATGGTGGGCTTCGCCGGCACGAGTAACGTCCAGGCGGCGGCGATCTACGGTATGCCGCCCGCAGGTACGATGGCCCATTCGTTCATCACGTCCTATGCGTCAGAGCGCGATGCCTTTGCGGACTACGCGGACTCGTTTCCCTACACGACTACGCTGCTCGTGGACACCTACGACACGGTGCGCGGTGCCGCGCGGGCAGTCGAGGTGGCCAAGGAGATGGCGTCGCGGGGGCACCGGCTCCGGGCGATACGGCTTGACAGCGGCGATTTGCTGGAGCTTTCACTGGCGTGCCGGGATTTGCTGGACAGGGCAGGCTTGGACTACGTGACGATCTTCGCCAGCGGCGGTTTGGACGAGTATGACGTCGAAGACCTGGTTCGCGCTGGCGCGCCGATCGGCGGATTCGGCGTGGGCACGAAGCTTGGCGTGTCGGCGGACGCACCATGGACGGACTGCGCGTACAAGCTGGTGGACTACGAGGGCACACCAGTGCTGAAACTCAGCACTGGTAGGGCGATGCTTGCGGGGCGCAAGCAGGTCTGGCGCAGGAGCGACGGCTCGGGCCTCTTCCTCGAGGACGCTATCGCCACGATGACCGAGGACCCGCAGCCCCCTGGCGCGCGTGCCATGCTGCAAGAGGTGATGCGCGACGGCAAACGCACGACTGCGTCGCCCACGCTTGCCGAGCTGCGCGAGCGCTTCGTCGGTGAGTGGGCGCGGCTCCCCGATGCACAAAAGGCGTTGCGATCGCCTGAGCCGTACCTGGTGCAGCCGACAGCGATCTTGGACGACGTGCAGTGGGGAGTTACGCAACGGCTGATGCAGACGGAGCTTGGCGAGTAGGCGAGCGCTGGTTTGACTGAAGCCTGTGCTTCGCTCTGGCTCTCGGACTAAGGGTCGCGGCTTTCGCCGATTCGGCGTGGGTGGCGATTACAGTGTTGCAGGCGGAGCGTAGAGCAGACGCACGGTCGGGCCAATGCTCACTAGCTCGCGAGGACATCTACGATCGTACTGAGACGCGCGCCGGATGCCTCCATGAGATGCAGGGCGCGCAGCCCGTCATTGGGCTCGGCCTCGACGGCGCCGATGGCGTCGGTGAGAACGTGGGTCTCGAAGCCGAGGTCCAGGGCGTCTACCACGGTGTTTAGCACGCAGTAATCAGTGGCGAGGCCTCCAACGAACAGGCGGGTGATGCCGGCCGCTTTGAGTTGGTCCTCGAGATCGGAGTCGACGAAACCGGAGTAGGCATCCTTGTCGATGCTGGCGCCCTTGTGGATTACGATGGCGTCGTCGGGAAGCGAGAGGTCGGGGTGCGGCTCTGCGCCGACGGTCTCCTGGACGCAGTGCGGCGGCCATGGTCCGCCCTGCTCGACGAAGGAGGCATGGCCGGGGGGGTGCCAGTCGCGAGTGGCGTAGACCTTCGCACCGCTGTCGGCGAACGCGGCGGCGGCCCCGGTCATGGCCGCGGCGACCTGGGCTCCCGTCGCGACGGCCAGCGCGCCGCCGGGGCAGAAGTCATTCTGCACGTCAACGACGATGAGGGCGTCGTGCTGGTTAATCTGCAATGCGTTCCTCCTCGTGGGTGATCAGACGAGACCATGATAAGATTTGACCATGCAGTTCACCAAGCTCCAGGGTGCCGGCAACGACTACGTTTACGTGAACGGGCTGACAGAAACGCGCGACTGGGCCGAGCTGTCACGCCGCATCGCGGACCGGCACTTCGGCGTGGGCGCGGATGGGTTGATAGTGGTCACGGCCTCGGAGAAGGCGCCGGTACGCATGACAATGTACAACGCCGACGGGTCGGAAGGCGAGATGTGCGGTAACGGCCTCCGCTGCTTTGCCAAGTACGTGCTGGAGCGCAATCTGGTGCCCTCCAACGGCGGCTCGCTGGACGTGGAGACTGGCGTCGGCGTGCTCTCGATCGTTCCACACTGGGAGGGCAGGGCGGTGACCGGGGCGCGCGTGGACATGGGCGCTCCGATCCTGTGCGCCGTCGACGTACCTGCGGCGGAGGCCGAGGCTGGTGCCAGCGACTACACAGCGCTCAACGCAGAGACGATGAAGGCGCTTGGATTGGCGCCGGCGGAGTTGTTGTTCGACGCGCCCATCGCCGTGGATGGGATCACGTTCGTGGGCACTGCAGTGTCCATGGGCAATCCACATTTCGTCTGTTTCGTCGAGGAGCCCGTCTCGGAGATCCCGTTGGAGCGGCTCGGGCCACTGATGGAGCATCACGCTGCCTTCCCCAAGCGCGTGAACTTCCACGTGGTGAACCTGATGGATCGCACGAACATCGTCTCGCGGACCTGGGAGCGCGGCTCGGGCCTGACCCTAGCCTGCGGCACGGGTGCCAGTGCCATGGTCGTTGCGGCGCGCCTGCACGGGCTCGTGGACGACGAGGTGAGCGTGCGTGTGCCGGGCGGCAAGCTGACAATCACGTGGGCCGGCCACGGCTCGGTGATGATGGATGGCGATGCGGTCGAGGTTTTTTCGGGCGAGTTGCCCGACTAGTAGTGCTCGAGGGCGAGTTGGAGTTGACGACAGGCGATTTGCTCAGTCCGCGTCACTCCTGCACGCGCGTCGCGTAATGGTCTCCCCGGGAACTCAAACCAGAACAGGTGACTTGCCCGTCGCAGTGCTGATGAATAACCGCACCGACACACCGGAAATCAATTAGTCGCCAAGGGCGCGCCGCGGCCTTGTATACTCTCGCCCGGCCTGCCAACGGCCCATTCCACCCATACGGAGTTCCCATGCAGCTTGCGAACCGGCTCGACCAGCTTCCCCCCTACCTGTTCCTGGAAATCAGCCGGAAGATAGCGGCAAAACGAGCGGAAGGTGCCGACGTGGTGAGCTTCGGCATCGGTGACCCGGATATCCCAACACCGCAGCACGTCCTTGACGAGCTGAAGAAAACTTCGCAGGACGGTCCGAATCATCGCTACCCCGAGTCTGACGGGCTGCCAGAATTGCGTAAGTCGATCGGCGATTGGTACGAACGGCGTTTCGGCGTGAAGCTGGACACCAAGGAGATAGTGCCGCTGATCGGAGCGAAGGAGGGCATCGGCCACATGGCGCTGTGCCTGATCGACCCGGGCGACGTGGCGCTGGTGCCGGACCCGGCCTACCCAGTGTACGCGGTGGGCACGACGTTCGCGGGCGGCACGACGCACCTGATGCCGCTGTCCGAAGAGCGGGGCTGGTTGCCGGACCTCAGCGCGATCCCGGCGAGCGTGGCACAAGCGGCGAAGGTGATCTGGCTGAACTATCCCAACAATCCAACCGGCGGACTCGCAACATCTGCGTTCTTCGAGGAAGTCGTCGCATTCGCCAAGGAGTACGACGTGGCTGTCTGCCACGACGCCGCGTATTCGGAAGTAACCTTCGACGGCTACGTGGCGCCGAGCTTCATGCAGACGGTTGGCGCCATGGACGTGGGTATCGAGTTCCACTCGCTCTCGAAGACGTACAACATGACCGGCTGGCGCGTCGGCATGGCGGTCGGCAACGCGACGCTGATCGATGCGCTGGTGCGGGTGAAATCGAACCTGGACTCGGGCATACCGCAGGCCATCCAGTACATGGGCATCGAGGCGATGGAGCACACTTCGCAGGAGTGGCAGGACGCGAACAACGAGATCTATCGGCGGCGGCGCGACCGCGTGGTCGAGGTACTGAACTCGATCGGCCTGGACGCACCGGTGCCGAAGTCGGGCCTGTACGTCTGGGCGCGATGCCCGGAGGGATGGACGTCGGCTGCCGTGGCGACGGAGTTGCTGGAAAAGCATGCGGTCGTGGTCACGCCCGGTCGAGGATATGGAGAGGCGGGGGAGGGGTACATCAGGTTGTCGCTGACGACACCTGACGATAGGGTGGAGGAAGGGTTGCGCCGGCTCGAAGGCTGGCGGCTACCGGAGCGGCCGGAGTAACTCGGTTTCACAGCTTTCACCTCGAGGAGGTTGTGATGGCCGATTTCTACGGCTCCGATAGCCGAGCGATCCAGGATAGATTCGACACGCGGCGCCTCGCCGACCGCTGGCTCGACCGGATCATCGGCGGATAGGATCCGGGACGAGAAGCGCGCGTTCATCGAGGCCCGCGACATGCTGTTCCAGGCCTCGGTGGACGGGCAGGGGAACGCGAACTGCTCGTACAAAGGCTGTGAACCGGGATTCATCAGGGACGCCCGCCGTTAGAATGCGAGTGCAAGGCAGCTCAGGAGTACGCCCATAGCCAAGAGTCGGAAAGCTGAAAAGACCCACCAGCGGGCCGAGCAGGCTTTGCTCGTGGGCGTCGCCCTGAAGGGCCGTCGCACTCCGTGGCCGTTGGACGACTCGCTGCGCGAACTGGCGCAGCTCGCAGCTACAGCCGGAGCCGACGTCATCGGCACGGTACCCCAGAACCTCGAATCTCCCAGCGTGACGTATCTCGGCAAGGGCAAGGTGGAGGAGCTTAAGCTGCTCCAGGAGGCCGTGTCGTTCGATACGATCATCTGCGATGACGAGCTCACGCCAACACAGCAGCGTAACTTAGAAAGGGCGTTCGGGGAGCAGGTCAAGGTAATCGACCGCACCGCGCTGATCCTGGACGTGTTCGCCCGCCATGCGCGCAGCAGGGAAGGGCGGACCCAAGTGGAGTTGGCACAAGCGGAGTACCTGCTGCCACGCCTCGCCGGCCAATGGTCCCATCTGGAGCGCCTCGGTGGCGGCATCGGCACCAGAGGGCCCGGCGAATCGCAGATCGAGACGGACCGCCGGCTGATCGGCCGGCGCATCCAGCGGCTGAAGGCTGATATGGAGCAGGTGCGGCGCCATCGCGCGCAGTACCGGCTGCGCCGCATCAGGAGCGGCGTGCCGGTGGTATCGCTCGTCGGCTACACCAACGCGGGCAAGTCCAGCATGCTGAACGCGCTATCGCGCTCCGGCGTTGTCGCGAGGGATCAGCTCTTCTCGACGCTGGATCCGGTCACGAGGCGGGTGCGTCTGGAGGGCGGGACGACGGTGCTGATGACGGATACGGTCGGCTTCATCCAGAAGCTGCCCACGAGCCTGGTGGCGGCGTTCCGGGCGACGCTGGAGGAGCTCCAGGAGGCGACGGTACTGCTGCACGTGGTGGACATCTCGCATCCGAACGCGCCGGAGCACGTGGACGTGGTTGAGGGCATCATCGACGAGCTGGGCCTCACGTCGAAACCGCGAGTGCTGGCGCTGAACAAGGCCGATCTGCTCGACCCGGGCGTGAGCACGAGCTTCCTCACCGAGGTGGGCGACGCCGCGGCGGTGCTCACCTCGGTGCATGCCGAGCTGGGCCTCGAAGAGCTGCTCCGAGTCCTGGTGCGAGCTATCGAGACTACCGCTAGCTCGACGGCAGGCAAGCCAGAGCCGGCGCTGCCCCAAGGCAGGCATCGGTAGCATGCCCGACGACGATCTGTTCAGCTTGCCCGCGAAGCCTTTCTTCAGCTGCGACGAGGACGGTTTCGCGGTGGTCGACGGCGCGGCGATGCGCAACGCCAGCAACATCGGCTCGATCGAGCCGGTGTTGCTGCTGCGTGTGTGCCCAAACAACCTGTTCGAGCAGCGGCCGCGCCGGGTGACGGACCAAGACGGCCGGACGGTCACCGTGGAATGCGACGGCGGCGTGACCGTGGTGCTGGACTTTGCGGAGCTGACCGCGCGCGTGCGGCGGCCCGAGGGTGAATTTCTCTACATGGGCGGGCTGGACGAGGGAAATGCCGGCCTGGGCTTCATGGCGGCGCGCTGAGAGCTCCTCCGGGATTGTACCGATACCCCCCCCCATTCAGCCCGGCGTTGGGACGCTCCGCGTCGGTCCGTTCTGTCCTCAGTCCCTAGTGAACCGGGGGGCCGCTGCCCAGGCCGAACAAGGTTCCTAGGTCCTGCATCTGTTTCAGCGTCACGCCACACGCGTCGATAAGCACAAGGTCGATGGATAGAGGAACGTAGTAGCGTTCCAAGATTTGCACCATGGCCGCGCCGAATCGCTCGCCTCCCATCGTACTCTTCATGCAGGTGGCCAGCTCCTGCACCTCAGGCGGGAGCTGAGAGATGTCAGAAGGATCGGTGACAGCAGAGTAATCGAATCCGACAGCGCCCTCGGGCTTGCCCGCAGATCCATCCTCGGCCTGACGGCGCGCCGTCTCGCTGGCGTCCCTGGGCGCGGGCGTTGGCGTTGCCGTTGCGGTCGGCGCTGGCGCCGGCGACGTAGGGGTTGGCGTGGGTTCCGGCGATCCGCAAGCGGCGGCGAGTGCCAGGACTGCGATTGCGGTGAGCACCATGCGTCGGTCAATCATCATTTCGAATCGTCCTGCGCCCCGTGACTTGGTGGCGAAAGTATGCGCGGGGCTGAGCCGCGTCGCAAATCGGGTAGGCAGTGGGCATCGGCCTTGCGAGAATATGTTGAGCACAATAAATTTCCTCCTATTGATGTTATGTAAACTTTCATTCGTACGCCAATGCCATGGCCTCTTCCTCCCCTTTCGGGCGAGAATGGGTAGCAGCACCAATCATCATGGCCCCACGAACCCAATCACCAGGACCAACGGCCGCCGAACGCGATCAGGTCGTCGATGCGTTCATCAGCCATCTGCGGGCCGAGCGAGGGCTGGCGGCCAATACGGTCGCCGCGTATCGGTCAGACCTGGCGCAGCTCGTTGCGTTCCTCACGGAGAAAGAAGGCCACTCACATCGCGTGAGCTGGGCGTCTGTGGACGCGCCGCAGCTCGAGCACTTCAGCCTTCATCTGCAGAAGGACGGCTACGCGTCGTCGACGACCGCCCGCAAGATAGCCTCGGTACGCTCGCTGTTCCTCTTTCTCGCGGAGGAGGCGGTCGTGCCGGGAACGCCCGCGGAGGCGCTGCAGGTTCGCCGTGCGACCCGCACCCTACCCGACGTGCTCTCCGAAGAGGAGGTGGTCTTGCTGCTACGCGCCGCAGCCGAGCCCGCGGGGGTCACAGCGCGCCGAGACCGGGCGATGTTGGAGTTGACGTATGCGGCGGGGCTTCGCGTGTCGGAGGTCGTCGGCCCGCTCGGCATAGCGCTGGGCAGCCTGCAGCTCGATGCCGGGTGGGTGCGCGTCATGGGCAAGGGATCGAAGGAGCGAATCGTGCCGCTCTACCCGGGCGTCGTGGAGCTGGTGCGCCGCTACATCACCGAGGCCCGCACGGAGCTGATCCCGACGAAGCGGCGGCGCAGGTTGGCGGCAGCCGCCACGAACGCGCTGTTCCTGAATGCGCAGGGATGCCCGCTCACGCGCCAAGGCTACTGGCTGATCCTCAAGCGGTGCGGCGCGCGGGCGGGCATCACGAAGCGGCTCACCCCACATACGCTGCGGCACTCCTTCGCGACGCATCTGCTGCGCGGAGGAGCCTCGCTGCGGCATGTTCAGGAACTGTTGGGGCATGCTACCATTTCGACTACCCAGATTTACACGCACCTCTCGGATGACTTCGTGAGGACCTCATTCGAAGGAGCGCATCCAAGGGCTTAAGCAGCAGCACGGGTGCAAAAGCGCCGTTCGAGGGAACAAAGAGTCATGCCAGTCATCACGATCACGGGACTGATCGGCAGCGGAGCGCCCGAGCTGGGCTCCGAGATATCACGCAAGCTGGGGCTCGACTACGTGGACCGGCTCATCATGGCCGAGGCGGCGAAGAAGATGGGCACGACCGTGGCCGCGGTGGCCGAACGCACCGAGCGCGTACCCACGATGGGCGACCGGGTTGCTGGCTTCGTGCGCACGGTCCTAGAGCGCTCGGCGCTGGCCGGCGGTGGCGCCGACCCCTACTTCGGAGGTGGACTCGACGCGTTGTTGGTGCGTGAATACCGGGATTTCCCTCCTGAGGTCTCCAGCGACGACTCATTGAGCGATGCGAACCTCCTGGAGGTGACCGCGAATGTCATACGCAACCTGGCGGCTGGCGGGAACGTGGTGATTGCGGGACGCGGGGCGCATCTGATACTAGCGGACGATCCGACCGTGCTCCACGTGAGCCCGGTGTCGTCCCTGGAGCGGCGGGTCGAGCGGATAATGGAGCGTGAGGATCTGACGCGGCCCGCCGCCGAGAAGTACGTGGCCGAGAATGACAAGGCTCGGCACGTGTACTTCCGACGCTTCTTCGACGTCCAGCCGGGCGATCCGCTTCGCTATCATCTGCTGGTGAACCTGGACCGCCTGGACGTGGCTCGAGCCGCCGAGGTGGTGATGGAGGCCGCGCGCTCGTCCGCGTGATGCGGCTTAGCTGGTCTCAACGTTTATGGGCGGATGGCGCCGGTGCGCCGCCCGCCAGAAGGTAAGGAACGATGCCGAGCAAGAAAGGCAGCAAGGTAGCCGCCAGCCGGGCACGCGCCCAGGCCACGGCAAAGAAGAAGGCGCGATCTACGGGACCGGTGCTTCCGGCGGCGGCATTCGCCACCCCGTTGGCCGATCCCACGGAAGCAGATATCCCGGAAGCCGAGGTTCTCGAGGCTGAGGGTGAGCCGGTGGATGCGCTAACGGCCAGTGCCCCGGCACCGGCGAGCGCGCGGGCCCCTGCCCGCCCCGCGCCCCGCGTCGTAGCACGTGCGGCCGCCAGCAGAGAGCGGCACGCAACGGCCGCCATTGTCGGCATGACGCTGCGCCGCGAAGTGGCCACGATCGGTGCGATCACAGCCGTCACCGGCGTGGTGCTCACCGTGATCAAGCTCGCCACGGACCTCGGCGCCTAGGCGAGCCACGCTACCAGCGATGACCTATGGCAGGCCTCCACGGGGCCACACGGGCAAGCGACGAATCCGCAAGCCTGCATTCGAAGGCCGGCTCAAAGTGCTGCCCACCAAGCCTGGCGTGTATCTGATGAAAGACGCCGATGGCGGGGTGCTGTACGTGGGCAAGGCGGCAGTCCTGCGCAATCGAGTGCGCTCCTATTTCCAGACGCCGGCGGGCAAAGAGCCTAAGATCCAGGTGATGGTGTCGCACATCGCGGACTTCGAGTACATCGTAACTGAGTCGGTGCAGGAGGCGCTGCTGCTAGAGAACCTGCTCATCAAGCAGCACAAGCCGTTCTACAACGCTCGCCTAAAGGACGACAAGACCTACCCCTACATCAAGATAGACCTGCGCGAGGAGTTCCCGCAGGTCTACTTCACGCGACGCGTCCTAGCCGACGGCGCGCGCTACTTCGGCCCCTTCGCCAGCGCCGGGTCGGTGCGCAAAACGATGGATCTGCTGAAGAAGCTGTTCCCCTACCGCTCCTGCACCAAGGTCATCACGGGAACGGACGAGCGTGCATGCCTGGAGTATTTCATCCATCGCTGTGTGGGACCGTGTGTCGGTGCCGTCGACGAGGCAGGGTACAGCGAGGTGATCGACCAGGTGCTGCGGTTCCTCGAGGGCGACTCCGACGGCGTTGAGCGCGACCTGCGCGTGAAGATGGCGGATGCCTCGGAGCTGCTCCAATTCGAGCGTGCGGCCGTCCTTCGCGACCAGGTTCGTGCGATCGAGTCGGTCTCCCAGAACCAGAGGGTGGTTTCTGCGCGGGGCGAGGATGCGGACGTGATCGCGCTCGCCCACGACCAGGGCGAGGTGTGGGTCGAGCTGTTCAAGATCAGACGGGGGAAGGTGATCGGACGGGATCATTTCCGCATGGAAGGTGGCGAGGGGGCGGCGACGCCGGAGCTGCTGGAGGAGTTCGTCCAGCAGTTCTACGAAGCAACACCTGACCTGCCCCAGCTGCTGGTTCTGCAGCACCCCATCGAGAGCTCGGCAGTAATCGCGGATTGGCTCTCCGAGAAGCGTGGGCGGCGGGTGTCGCTGGTGCATCCGCAGCGCGGCCCCAAGCGCCGGCTGGTGACTATGGCGGAGCAGAACGCGATGGAGGGTCTGAACCAACGCCGCATCAAGTGGCTGTCGGAGTCGGACAAGGTGCTGCAAGCATTGACGGAGCTGCAGGAGGCGCT
>CAZQVD010000045.1:0-14571 GCA_964596665.1 uncultured Dehalococcoidia bacterium | reverse complement strand
CCCTGCTCGCGCTTCGACCGTATCGTCCGACTCCGACGCGCCTCCTGCCAGCAGCGACCACCGGCCCCCCACGCGGCCCGACGACGAGCGAACCCTCGCCCGGCGCGCGAATCGCGAGGCGCGCTGCACACGCTTGGCCGCACCGGAGATCAAGCCACGGAGCGCACCAAAGCCGTCGGCCGTGACCATGCCGGCGGCCACGAGCACCCAGAGGGCGTCTTCCACCTCGGACGGCAGCCTGCGAGTGCCCGCGACGACGTCGGGCACGAACGACGCGCCACACTCGCGCAGGTAGTCGCGAACCTCCGCTGGCGCGCCGGTCAGGTCGAGATCGTCGCGTTGCGGGTCCAGCAGCCACGACACGTCCTCGCGCAGTGCGATGGAGACGGGCCCGTTACGGGAGAGCCCCACAGACGGCATCGCATCGCTCGTACGCCTGGCGAGCCGTCCCCAGGCGAGTTCGCCGCTGAACGATAGCGTGTCAAGCGTCGACTGGTGGAAGTCGGTGAGGCGTGAGGGCAGCACCGATGACTCCCATGCCGCCGCCGCGGCCTCGAAGCCCTGAAGCTGCTCGACCACCTCGACCAGCCCTGCCTCGCCAGTCAGCCTGCTGCCGGGTGTCGCGTGCTGCCACTCCAGAAGGAAGCGTATGAAACTGGCCACGGGCACCGGCTCGATCTCGCGCCGCAGCCTGCCGATGGTGCTGCGATGGATGCGGGCGAGGATCCGCCAGTCGCAGAACTCCTCGTTGCTCGCATCGGGGCCGCTGGCCTCGGGCCTGAACCGGCCTCGCAGCACGATCCCCTGCGCCTCCAGGCGCACCATGCCTTGAAGCGTGAGGCACGTGCTCAGCGCAAGCCGATCCGCCATCTCGGCGATGGTGAACGGTCCGGACGCCTCGACGCGCCCTCGCAGCAGCTCGGCAACCGCCTCCTCCGGCTCAGGTGAGGCCTCTGGCGGGGCGTCACCACCTCTGGGAAGGTCAGTGGATGGGTATACCGCGCACACGAGGCTTGCGCGCTCGGCGGCCAGCCAGAGCTGGCGGCTGTCCACGCGCACCGTCAGTACACGGTCGTCCGCGGCGAGCTCCGCAAGCCACCCACGCCACAAGTCGGGGTCCTCGGCGCGCAAGGCGATGTCGATCTCCGTGAGCACGCCCAGCGACAGCAATGCGTCGTGCATCTCGTCCGCGTCACGCACTGGCGGCCAGGCGTTCGCCTCTTCCACCGCGATCGCTTCGGGGTCCAGCGCTCCGAGATCGCGAGCGTCCTCCGGCAGCGCACGCCGCAACGTGACGGCGCGGGCACGGCGCTCCTCCAGCGGTGCGTCGTCCAGGAACGCGTACGGCATGGCGTTGAGTATCTGGTGCGAGAAGACCGACGGCTGAACGGTGTCCTTGCCGTACACCTCGATCTCGCCGTTCTCGATCTTAGTCAGCAATGCCTCGAGCCCAGCCACGTCGAGCGCCTCAGTGAGGCAGTCGCGCACCGCCTCGAACACCAGCGGATGGTCCGGCGGCTCGATGCTCACACCGGCAGGCATGTTGTCCTGGCACGCAGCCGCATCCGGGAAGACCGCCGCCAGCAGGTCGTCCGATCGCATGCGCTGGATCGGCGTCGGCACGCGCTTCCCGCCGACCTGGCGCAGCAGCGCAAGGGCCCGCGAGGCGGTCCATCGCCAGCGGATCGGGAAGAGCGGACCCTGGAACACCGCCTGCAACAGCGTCTCCCGAGCGGTCGGCGATTTCACGTACTTGAACACCTCCCCCACGGGGAAGGAGTGCTGCGGACCGAGCGATATGTTGATGCCCTCGTCCGTAGCCGAGGCTTGCAGCTCAGAGTTGAACCCCACGCAGAAGCGCTTGCGCAGCGCCAGGCCCCAGGCGCGGTTGATGCGGCTACCCCACGGGGAGTGCACGACGAGCTGCATGCCGCCCGCCTCATCGAAGAAGCGCTCGGCCACGAGGCGCTCGGCTGTCGGCACGATGCCCAGGACGCGCTTGCCCTCGGCGATGTACTCGACGACCTGCTCGGCCACGCCGCGCGAGACGCCCGACTCCATCACCCAAGCGATCGCGGTCTCAGGAACCGGCAGTCGCTGGTCCACCTCGCGGCGAAGCACCGACACCTCGTCGGAGAGCTCCACAGTGCGCCCCGGCGCCTCGCCGGTCCAGAACGGGATCGTCGGCGCCATCCCGTGCGCAGACTCGACGCGCACCGTGCCTGACTCCACGCGACGTATCTTCCATGGCGTGTTGCCCAACAGGAACACGTCGCCCGCCATGCTTTCGATGGCGAAGTCCTCGTTGACCGTGCCGACCATCCCGCCGTCGGGCTCCGAGATCACCAGGTAGTCGGCGGTGTCCGGGATGGCTCCACCGCTGGTGACGGCCGCGATGCGCGCGCCGCGGCGCGCCTTCACCTTGTGGTGGATGCCGTCGCGATGCAGGTAGGCGCTGCCACGGCCCCAGCGGTTCGCCACACCCTCCGACAGCATCGTGACTACGGCGTCAAACTGCTCGCGTGGCAGCGCCCGGTACGGGTACGCTCGCGTCACCAGGTCGTACAGGTCGTCCTCCGCCCACTCGTCGGTGACGGCGGTGGCGATAATCTGCTGCGCCAGCACGTCGAGGGGCCACGGCGGGACCGACAGTGCGTCCAGCCGGCCACCCTGGATCGCTCGCAGCAGCGCAACGGTCTCCACCATCTCGTCGCGGGTCAGCGGGTAGAAGCGTCCCTTGGGGATGCCGCCGAGCCAGTGGCCCGAGCGTCCCACGCGCTGGAGCGCAACGCCGATGTTCCGCGGCGAGCCCATCAGGCAAACCAGGTCCACGTCGCCCACGTCGATGCCCAGCTCCAGCGACGCGGTGGCTACGACCACCTTCACCGTTCCGGCCTTCAGGCGCTGCTCGGCATCGAACCGGGTCTCCTTGGACAGGCTGCCGTGGTGGGCGGCGACGTTCTCTGCGCCGAGCCGGTCGGACAGCAGGTGGGCGAGGCGCTCCACGAGCCGCCGCGTATTCACGAACAGCAGCGTCGTGCGGTGCGCCTCCACCAGCTTCGCGACCTGGTCCAGCGTCTGCGCCCACTGCTCGTGGGTCGCCACGGGGCCAAGCTCGAAGCCGTCCGGCAGCTCGACGGACAGGTCCATCTGCCGCTTGTGCCCGGCGTCGATGATTGCGACGTCTAACTGTACGCCTCCGCTCGCCCGCCCCGGCTCCGGACTAAAGGTCGCACCGGTGTGCCGGGGCTCCGGGCTTGCGCCCTCACGCGAGCTGCCGTTGAGGAAACGGGCCATCTCTTCGATGGGCTTCTGCGTGGCCGAGAGCCCGATGCGCGTCACCGGACCCTCCGCCAGGGCGCACAGGCGCTCGACCGTGAGCGACAGATGCGATCCGCGCTTGTTGGGCGCGACCGCATGCAGCTCGTCGAGGATTAGTGTTCGCACGCTCTTGAGCGCGTGACGGCCGCGTTCCGTGGTGAGCAGGATGAACAGCGACTCCGGGGTCGTGATCAGCACGTGGGGGGGCCGCTTCACATGCAGCGCTCGATCGCGGGCGGTCGTGTCCCCGGTGCGCACGCCGACCCGGATCTCCGGGATCGGCGTACGCATCTCGTCGGCCAGCGCCGTGATCTCGGCCAGCGGCTCGATCAGGTTGCGCTGGATGTCGTTGGCCAGCGCCTTCAGCGGCGAGACGTACAGCACCCGCGTTGCGTCTGTGAGCTCACCGTAATCGAGCCCGAGGCGAACCAGCTCATCGATCCCCGTCAGGAACGCGGCCAGCGTCTTGCCCGACCCGGTAGGCGCCGCGATGAGCGTATGCCTGCCCGACGCGACCGCCGGCCACCCTTGTGCCTGCGCGGCCGTGGGCTCGCCGAATCGGCGCTCGAACCACGTCCGGACGATGGGGTGAAGATGGACGGTTGCGAGCGTTTCAGCCACGAGCCGTAGGGTATCAGGGCAGTCTATCGGGTGGTGTCAGATCTTCCCGCCCCCGGCCCGCGCACCTCAACCCCCGCGTCCGCCTCCAGCGGCCAGATGGCCGCGGCGGTGTCGTCGTCTGCGTATCCGGCGTCCGCGGCGCGCTTGAAGAGGGCGAGTGCCGCGTCGCGCAGGGGGAGCGTCATGCCCGCTTCGTCGATTAGCTCCTGCACCAGCGCCTGGTCCTTGATGGTGGTGCCCACCGACGACGATCCCTCGTTGAAGATGCGCTCCAGTATCTTGGGCGCGATACGGTCGAGCTGCCGGTTCGCTGCCGAGGCCGTCCGCATGGCCTCGTAGAGCGCCCGCGGGTCCATGCCCAGCTTCGCGCCAAGCACCAGCGCCTCCATGCTCGCGGCAGCCGTGACGTCCTTCACCATGTTGTTGACCAGCTTAGTGGCGTTCCCGGTGCCCACCTCGCCCATGTGCTGGACGTTCTTCCCCAACACGCGAAGCAGCGGCAGGGCACGCTCGAACTCATCGTCTCCAGAGCCCACCATGATGGTGAGATCGGCGTCCCATACCCGCTGCCCGGTGCCCGAGATTGGCGCTTCGACGTAGGCAACGCCTGCCTGCTGGCTCCGCGCCGCGATGCGCCGCGCCATGGCAGGCGGCTGCGTGCTGAAGTCGATCAGCATGCCGCCGGCCTGAGCGCCCTCCAGCACGCCGCCTGGGCCTTCGATCACGTGCTCGATCGTCTCCGTCTCGAAGAGGCACGTCATCACCACGTCGGACCCAGCGGCCAGCGCCGCGGGCGTCGTGCCCGCCTTGGCGCCGAGCGCCACGAGCTCGCGCACCTTTCCTTGGCTGCGGTTCACGACGGTGATGTCATGCCCGGCCTTGACCAGGTGGATAGCCATTGGCTTGCCCATGCGGCCGAGGCCTATAAATCCGATGCGCATCGCGCCCTCCCCTGAAGCGAGGCGAGGATACCCCAGCACGCGCGAAGCAGCTATCATGCCCTTCGGCGCATCGCCCACAGCCTGGACCCACCTAGGAGCTACTCTATGGAATATCGCAAGCTTGGCACCTCGGACCTTCAGGTCTCGGCCATCGGCCTCGGAACGAACAACTTCGGCAACGACGCTCGCATCCCCGACCCGGCGCAGAGCGCGCGGGTCGTACACGCCTGCCTGGACGCCGGCATCAACTTCATCGACACGTCCAACAACTACAGCGCCGGCAAGAGCGAATCGCACATCGGCGAGGCGCTCAAGGGCCGGCGCAACGACGCGATCATCGCCACCAAGTTCAATCTCAACAACCTGGAAGGACAGTCCATCAAGGACCGCATCAACCAGTCCGTGGACGAGAGCCTCACGCGGCTCCAAACCGACGTGATTGACCTATATCAGATCCACTACGCGCTCCCCGAAGCCTCGGCCGATGAGATTCTCGAGCCCATGAACGCGCTAGTGGAGCAGGGCAAGGTGCGATCCATCGGTGAGTGCAACTACATGGGCTGGCGGCACGCCGAGGCCGCAGCTGCCGCGGCCCAGCACGGCTGGGCGCAGTTCGTGTCCGCGCAGAGCTACTACAACCTGTTCCGCAGGCAGGTGGAGCTGGAGCTACTGCCCTACTGCCACGCCAACAATGTGGGTTTCCTACCTTACTTTCCGCTGGCTGGGGGCTGGCTCACGGGCAAGTACACGCGAGGCACCGAGGCACCGGCCACCGCGCGCCGCATGGTTGGCGAGCTCCAAGTCGACGAGCAGGCGCAGGACACGCTGGCCAAACTCGACGCCTTCGCCGGAGAGCGTGGCCACTCCGTCCTCGACCTCGCGTTCTCCTGGTTGCTGGCCCATCCGGCGGTCTCCTCGGTGATCGCCGGCGCGATGACGGAAGAGCAGGTCGCTATGAACTCGAAGTCAGGCGATTGGGCGATGACCATGGAGGATCGCGATGCCATCGACGGGATCGCGACGTGGGATGGCACGGGCAACGAGATCGAGGCCTTCGGCGGCGGCAGCCCCAAGCGCATCATCCGCTAGGAGCTCCGCGCCTCGCCCCGCATCCGCAGCGATGTCACCAGCACCCAGGCCATCGTCGTCGCGAAGAAGCCACGCTGCAACAGGCCCAGGCCATCCGGCCAAGCGTCGAGCTGGAACGGCACCACGAGCAGGAGGCTGAGGCCGCCCATGACCAGCGAGAATCGCTGCCAGCGCTCCCAGCCTGCCCGTGCGCGCAGCATCGCCGGCACCACCATCGTCAGCGTGATGATCGCGGCGAAGCCCATGCGCGCCACCACATCATGGGCCAGATCCTCGGCGACGCCCCACAGCACGGGGCCTTCGTAGCCGTCGCGGAACACCGCGGCGAGCACCCCACCCGCGCCGTACACCACCACCAGCACCCACAAGAGCGCACCCCGCCAGCCGCGCCCCACCAACCCGTGCAGCAGCGGACCCAGCGGCTGAACCAGCACGCCGTACCCCCCGAACCCCGCAGCGATCACCCACGGATGCGGCATACCAGGGCCCGCCAGCAGACTGAACGTGTCGCGCATCGAGCTGTAGCCGGGCGTGACGAGCGTGGCCACGCTCGCAAAAGCCAAGAAGAACAGCGGAGCACTCGCTGCGCTCATGGCCATCAGACGATGTACGCTCGCGGTCATCGGACGGCGAGGCCAGACACGGCGGCGCCAACGCCTGCGATGACCACCACGAACAGCGCCAGCCGCCGGAACAGCGCCACGGAGACGCGATGGGAGAGCCATATGCCGGTGAACACGCCGGCGAGACTTGCGGGAAGAAGCTGCGCGGTCAGCGTGAGCGCGTCGCCCGTGAGCACGCCGCCGATCAGGAAGCTCGGTAGCGCCAGGAGGCCGACGACCTGCAGGTAGAGCACGATGTCTGCGCGAAACTCCCGTGGGTCGACGCCCTGGTTGGTGAAGAACAGGACCACCGGCGCACCCGACAGCCCGGTGCTGCCCGTGAGCAGGCCGCTGAGTGCACCGACCGGTAGCGAAGCGGCACGCTCCCTCGACACGGGCCGCTGCCACCCCAACAGCATCGCTATGGCGCTGCTCCCGACAACGA
Organism: uncultured Dehalococcoidia bacterium; assembly: GCA_964596665.1. Taxonomy (GTDB): domain Bacteria; phylum Chloroflexota; class Dehalococcoidia; order Lucifugimonadales; family Australimonadaceae; genus CAZQVD01. Next base: position 7,552 of record CAZQVD010000045.1, on the reverse strand, counting down.
CCCCCATGAGCAACTTCAGTACACCCTCGTTGAGCTGCACCAGCGCGAGCGCGCCGAGCGGCGTGAACGCGACGCCCGTGAGCATCAGCGGCCACACCCTCCGCAGGCGCATCGACCGGTAGCTATGCATGACTAGCACGAAGCCGAGCACCAGGCTCAGCATCACCATGACGGGAACCAGCAGCGTGGGCGCGAGATAGACCATCAAAATCGGCGCTGCGAGGATCACGAAGCCAAAACCGGTGGCGCCCTGGACCGTACCGGCCACGAACACGGCGAGCGCGGAGAGCGCGATCAGTGGGACGGGAAGCATAGATGGCCCTAGAGGCCGTACCCTTGCGCCTGCACGAACCCCGCCTTGCGGCGCCACTTCTGATTCACCTTGACCCAGAGCTCGACATAGACGTGCTTGCCCACCAGCTCCTCGATCTCCACCCGTGCCTGCGTACCTACTTCCTTGAGCGCAGCGCCCGCTTTGCCGATGAGCATCTGCTTCTGCGAGGGGCTGTCCACGTAGACCGTCGCCGCGATCATGTCGGGCCGCTGGTCCTCGCGCTCCTCGTAGGCGTCGACCTCCACTGGGACGGCGTAGGGCACCTCCTCGGCGAACAGCAGGAACACCTTCTCGCGGATGATCTCCGCGCAGAGGAAGCGCACAGGGCGGTCGGTGAGCACCTCGGGGGGGAACACGGCTTCGCCCTCGGGCAGGTGGGTGGCGATCTGCTCCAATAGCAGCTCCACGCCATCGCGCTCGACTGCGCTCACGGGGACCACCTCCTGGAATTTGTGCGCCTCGGCATACCCCTGGATGATCGGCAACAGGCGCTTCTTAGAAACAGTGTCGACCTTGTTGATCACGAGCAAGGTGGGCGTGTTGGTCAGCGCAAGCTGACGCATGAAATCGCGCTCCACGTCGCCGGGGCGGCGCGGCTCCACGACCAGCAGCGCCAGGTCCGCCTCCGCCAGCGCCGACGCGAGCTGGCGGGACATGGCCGCGTCGAGTTGATCGCGCCCCCTGCGCAGGAAGCCCGGCGTGTCTAGCAACGCCGCCTGGAAGTCCTCGCCGTTGAGCACGCCCAACACCTTGTGCCGCGTCGTATGCGGCTTCGGGCTCACGATCGCCAGCTTCTGTCCGAGCATCGCATTGAGCAGCGTCGACTTGCCAACGTTGGCCCGCCCGATGATGGCGACGAACCCGGCACGGAATGGCGTGGCATTGGTCATGCCCCCATTCTACGTGCGGACCTGCCTCCGCGCGCCGCTGGCGGCCACGCGGAACTGGCACGGGACGCTATGGCGCGCCTAGTATCGGACTCGGGTCGCCGGACTCGGATGCCTTGAGTATGTAGGCGGAGGTGGTGCGGGTTGTGGACGACGACTCGTTCCTCGTGACTGCAATCCCCGCAACGGAACGGAAATCGACCCTGGGGCTCTGGTAGGGATCGATGGAGCGGGCGATGGGATTCGAACCCACGACAGCTTGCTTGGGAAGCAAGAACTCTACCACTGAGTTACGCCCGCAACGCCCAGCATTGTAGCCTGCCCCACTGCTCGCAGGCCACCATCGCCACACCGGCCTACGGCTCCAGCCGACGCCAGGCGAATGCTCCGGCAATGGCGATGCCACCGAAGGTGAACAGCGAGCCGATGCTGAGCGAGAGCAGCGCGATGATTAGGTGCATGGACGTGGCGATCAGGACCGCAGCAAGCGCCATGTATTGGTACGGGCGCCCTCGCCGCTTGTTCACCGCAGCACTCACGCCCTCGCCCATCACATAGCCGAGCCCCATCATCGTGAAGAAGAAGAAGAAGCCGACGAAGGGTAGCGCGAACGCGATCACCCGCAGGGCGATGAAGCCCGCCACACCAAGCCCCATGGCAGCACCAACGCCCCGGGAGATGTAGCTCGCCGACACCTGGTACGTCGGAAGCCGGTAGGCTCGCTCGCACTCCTTGCAGCGGAGACCCACCGGGTGCTGACGCATGCACTCCACACACATGGCTTTGCCGCAATTGCTGCAGCGAAGCCCCGTCTCCCGGTCCGCGTGCCAATGGCAGTACGTCGTCGCCATGCTTAGTCCGCCGTTTCCGCCTTGCGTCGCACCCACGCATCGTGGTCGGCGATGTCGCGATCGTACAGGAGCCGGTTCAGCAACAGTCTCGGCTTGCTCACTCCCGGCGTCCCACGCGTGTTGGATGCAAGACGCTTGGCAACGGTGACCAGTAGCAATCCGGCCATGAGCGCGACGACGGCGCCCGGGCGCTCCCAGTAGAGCGATAGGAGCGGAAGCGAGGCGAACCCGATTAGCACCCACACCGCGGCACTCTTGGTGAGTTGCCAGCCTGCCGTCGCCAGCACGATGAACACACCCAGCTCCAACCGCCCCAAGGCAACCAACACGCCCACGGTCGGCGCGACGCCCCGCCCGCCCTGGAATCGGAGAAAGATCGGCCAGTTGTGACCCACCACAGCGAGCATGGCCGCAGCGGCCTGTATCTCGATCCCAAGTCCCAGTCCACGTGCCACAAAGGCGGGCGTCATCCCCTTCACGAACGCGTCGAAGATGCCGATGGGGAAGATCCACACTTTGCCCACGTTGTACCAGACGTTGGACGTGCCGACCGTGCCGGTGCCGACCTTCCTCAGGTCGATGCCCTTGACGACCTTCGCCGCGATGTACGCGGCGGGAACGGAGCCCAGCAGGTAGCCGTAGGCGAGCACGAGCACGGATCGGATGGTGTCGTCCATACCTGCTAGGGCGAACGGCTCTTCGCGCGCCGCTCCAGCTCCTCCAGCACCTCCAGGGGTGGACCAGCCGTCCCCGGCAGGTTCTCGCCGTCGTACCCCATGGCGTGGTAGTCGCTACCACCACACTGCAGCAGGCCATAGCGGTCCGCGAGCTCGCCGAGCTCCTTGCGGAGGTCTGAGTCGAACTCGGCGTAGTGCACCTCGATACCCTCCACGCCAAGGTCCGGGAGCCTGGCGATCACATCGCGGTAGTCCGGCAGGAACACCGGGTGGGCCAGCACCGCCACGCCACCCACGCCGCGGATCATGTCGACCGCGTCTCGCGTTGAGATATGCGGCCGGTCCACGAACGCGATACCGTCATCGTTCAGCAGGCCGTTGAACGCATCCCTCACCTGCGCGATGTAGCCACGCTCCACCAGCGCCTGGGCGATGTGCGGCCGGCCGATGCCCGCGTCCGCAGCAATCGCCTTCACCCGCTCCCAATCGACCGAGTAGCCCTGCTCCGCCAGCCGCTGGACCATGTGGTAGCCGCGATACTCGCGGTCTTCCCTGAACGAGAGCAATTTCGACTGGAATGCCTCCTGGTGATAGTCAAGGAAGTAGCCGAGCATGTGGATGTCGCCCTTCGTGTCGATCGGATGGTCCGCGCTTATCTCGATTGCGGGCACGAGCCGGAGTCCCGGGTGCGCCGCGGCCACGGCAAATGCTTCGTCGAGTCCCTCCGTCGAGTCGTGATCGGAGATGGCCGCAATCGAGACGTCGCGCTCCGCCAGGAGCTGCACCAGCTCGGTCGGCGTCAGCTTGCCGTCCGACAACGTCGTATGCATGTGCAGGTCGATCTTGGGCTTGCTCGCGTTGTCCGTCATAGCTCAAACGTCCGGTCGACGCGATGGATCTCCGTGGCGAGTCCCGTGAGGTCATCGATCTCGATGAACACGGAGTTGAACTGCAGAGGCCCCTTGTCCGCCACGTTCAGCCGGCGCGGCATCGCCGTGAGAAAGCGCGTCAGCACATCCTCCACTCTGCTGCCGATGATCGAGTTCACCGGGCCCGTCATGCCCAGGTCGGTCACGAAGGCGGTGCCTTCGGGGAGCACGTGCGGATCGGCCGTGGGCACGTGTGTATGCGTGCCCACCACCGCCGACACCCGGCCATCGAGGTACCAGCCGAGCGCCCCCTGCTCCGACGTGGCCTCGGTGTGGAAGTCCACCAGGATCGCCGTGGGCGGATCCTCCTCGAGCTCCTCCAACAGCCAGTCGGCGATTCGGAACGGCGAGTCCAACCCTTCAGGCATGAACACCCGGCCCTGCAGGTTGATGACGGCCACCGGGCCGGCCCGCAGCATGCCACGGCCCGGCGTGCCGACCGGGTAGTTCGCAGGGCGCAGGACCGGTAGCTCACCGCCGAGCAACGGGATGAAATCCCTTTGATCGAACGTGTGGTTGCCACCGGATATGACCGTCGCCCCGGCGTCCAGTAGCTCGTCCGCCGTGTCGTCGGTCAGCCCGAAGCCCGCCGCCGCGTTCTCGCCGTTCACCACGACGAAGTCGAGAGCCAGCTCCCGCTTGAGCCCGGGCAGGACGTGGCGCAGGGCCTTGCGCCCCGGCTTGCCGATCACGTCACCTACCATCAAGACGCGCAAGTGTTTCCCTCCGAGCCCGATCCAGGCATGATCACTTGGCAACCTCGCTCGCACGGGTCTCCCGGACCACGGTGACCCTGATCTGGCCCGGATACACCAGGTTCTCTTCGATCTTTTTCACCACGTTCCGCGCCAGGTTGGAGGCACCGATGTCGTCGACCTGGTCCGGCTGCACCAGGATGCGCACCTCACGGCCCGCCTGGATGGCGAACGACTTCTCGACGCCCTCGAAGCTGTTGGCCACGTCCTCGAGTGCTTCGAGGCGCTTGAGGTACATCTCGGCCGTGTCGCGGCGTGAGCCAGGCCGGGCCGCGCTGATCGCGTCGGCCGCCGCCACAAGGAACGCTTCGACGGACCCCCGGTCGTTCTCGTGGTGCTCAGAGATCGCGACCTGCACGGCCGCGGGCAAATTGTATCGCTTCGCTATCTCGTCGCCGATCTCTATGTGGCTGCCCTCGACCTCGTGGGTGAGCGCCTTGCCGATGTCGTGGAGCAGGCCTCCAGCCTTCGCGACCTGGACGTCGGCCTTGACCTCTGCGGCGAGCATGCCGGAGATCCGCGATACCTCGACCGCGTGCTGCAACACGTTCTCCCCGTAGCTGTAGCGGTAATTGAGGCGACCGATCAGCTTGATGAGGTCCGGGTGGAGTCCACGTACTCCGGCGTCGAGCACGGCCTGCTCGCCAGCCTTCCGGATCGTCTCCTCAACCTCCCTCTGTGCCTTCTCGACGGACTCTTCGATCCGGGCAGGGTGGATACGGCCGTCTTGAATGAGCGACGTCAACGCCAGCCGGGCCACTTCGCGTCGCACCGGCTCGAAGCAGGAGATCGTCACTGCCTCAGGCGTGTCGTCGATGATCAGGTCCACTCCGGTCGCCGCCTCGATCGCCCGGATGTTGCGGCCCTCACGGCCGATCAACCGTCCCTTCATTTCGTCGTTCGGCAGCGGCACGATCGCCGTAGTCGTGTCGGACACCACATCGGCGGCGAGCCGCTGGATCGCCAGCGAAACCACCTTCTTGGCCTTGTCGTCCGCCTCGGCGAGCATGACCTGCTCAAGGCCGTAGTACCGTTTCGCCAGCTCATGCTCCACCTCGCCCTCGGCGGTCTGCATGATCTGGTCCTTGGCCTCGGTCATGGTGAGGCCTGCGACCGACTCGAGCTTCTCAGCCTGCTCCTGCTTGAGCTGCTCCATCTCGCCGCGGGCATCCTCCACCTCGCCCTCCCGCTCGGAGAGGCGCTGCTCCCGCGCCTCCACCGCATCCTGCCGCTTCTCGAACGCCTCCTCACGGCCTACGAACCGGTCTTCTGAGCGCTGGAGCTCCTTGCGCCGGTCGCGCATCTCGCCCTCGGCCGCCTGCCTGGTCTGCAACGCCTCTTCTTGCGCCGCCAGCAGCACGCGCTTCTTCTCCGACTCCGCCCCGGCGATCAGTCCGGCTGCGGATCCCTCCGCCGCGCCGCCACCTCTACTCCAACCTGCATCTCGCAGCACGTATCCGCCGCCGACTCCTACTCCTATCCCAACGATCGCTACCACTATCGCGATGATCGCGTCCATGGTTACACCTTTCTGTCCCGCCACGCTCGCGTCCAACCGAGAAGGACCGGGTGGCCGGGAACTTCACACGCTTGCTGCCGCCTCTGGCATGCACGGGCTCCCGGCACGGCGGGCAAACGGGCAGTCGCCGTGCGCCAAACACGTGGCCGCGCCGACTAGCCGCCGTGTAAATGCACACGGCGACTGCGCGCGATGTCCGGCTGGTCTATAGAGAGCTTCGTTGTGCGGATGCGTCAAGACGCACACCATCATCCCTTTCACAGGTAGTGGCATGCGTGGACGGGGCCGCTATCGGGCAGATCCGCTTAGGAGCCGACCGGCTCGGGCGTCAGGTCGGGCAGGTCGGCCACGGGAGACTCGCTGTGGCCGTTGGACCCAGCGTCCTCACCGCGGATACACCTCTCAAGCGCTTGCGCGATCTCAGGGTTCGCGTTCAAGAACTCTTTCGCGTTCTCCCTGCCCTGACCCAATCGTGTCTCGTCGAAGGAGTAGTTCGCTCCGGACTTCCGAAGGATCCCCATGGTCGTTCCCAGATCGATGAGATCGCCAGCCTTGCTGATGCCGATCCCGAACATGATATCGAATTCCGCCTGCTTGAACGGCGGAGCGCCCTTGTTCTTGACCACCTTGGCCCGCACTCGGAGACCCACTGCCTCGGTCTGCTGCTTGATCGTTTCGATCCTGCGCAGGTCGAGGCGCACGGAGCTGTAGAACTTCAGCGCCCGGCCACCCGGCGTTACCTCGGGGCTCCCGAAGAAAACGCCAACCTTCTCTCGCCGCTGGTTGACGAACACAACCGCCGTCTGCGAGTGGCTGGTGGCCGCGGTGAGCTTGCGCAACGCCTGGGACATGAGCCGCGCTTGCAGCCCAACATGGGCATCGCCCATATCGCCTTCGAGCTCCGCCCGCGGAGCCAACGCTGCTACGCTGTCGATTACGACCACGTCCAGCGCGCCACTCCGAACCAGATACTCGACGATCTCCAGCGCCTGCTCCGCGGAGTCGGGTTGGGAGATCAGAAGCGATTCGACATCGACGCCGCACTTGCCCGCGTAGACCGGGTCCATCGCGTGCTCTGCATCGATATAGGCGGCTGTCCCGCCCTTGCGCTGCGCCTCGGCCACGATGTGGTGACAGAGGGTTGATTTCCCCGCCGACTCCGCACCGAAGATCTCGACGATCCGGCCTCTGGGAATGCCCCCGACACCGAGGGCCATGTCCAGCGAGATTGAGCCGGTGGGGATCGCTTCCACGTACAGCCGCTGGGTTGCTTCGCCCAGCCGCATGATCGCACCACGCCCGAATTGACGCTCAATCTGACCGAGGGCCAGCTCTAACGCTTGTTCCTTCTCAGACACGATTTGGCCTCGTCTCTTAACCGCCACTACCGCAGTTATCGTACCACACACACACGTGGCGGACGGCACGGCGGAGTGTGCCACGGATGCCCCTGATACCCGCAAGTGGCCCGTGTCGCGTTTGGGCTGGTTTGCGGGTCTGACTACGGGCTTAGGGCTCGTCTGACGGTGCGCCGACGCTTCGCTACGACTCCGGGGAGTTCGCTGCGCGGCTTGCAGGTGCAGGGCAGGCGCCCTGGCGG
>CAZQVD010000044.1:5156-14747 GCA_964596665.1 uncultured Dehalococcoidia bacterium | reverse complement strand
GGGTTTGGCGGGCCTGTTGTCGTGGGTGCGCGGGACCGCCGATTTCCGCGAGGGCGTCGGCAAGCCGCAGGTACCCATCGGCTTCTTCGCCAACGTGATCCGCATCACCGACGGCGTCTCCGTGGCAATCTCAACAGACGGCGTCGGCTCCAAGTCGGCTGTGGCACAGCTCGCCGGACGCTACGAAGCTATCGGTTGGGATTGTGTTGCCGTCAACGTGAACGACGTGATCTGCGCCGGCGCGGAGCCGCTCGCGCTTGTGGACTACGTGAGCCTCCAATTCCCCCATGAGGATCTGCTCACCCAGCTCGGCAAGGGCATGCACGACGGCGCTGCCCGTGCCCGTGTTGCCATCGTCGGTGGCGAGCTGTCGCAGCACCCCGATACGCTGATCGGCCCGCGCGAGGGTTACGCTTTCGACATATCCGGCACCTGCATCGGCGTGCTGCAGGGACGCGACGCCATCACCGGCGCCGGGATCGAGCCGGGCGACGTGGTGCTCGGGCTGCCGAGCAATGGGATCCACGCCAACGGCATGACGCTGGCGCGACGCGTGTTGCTGGTGGGCGGCGCTGACCGCTACTTGGAGGTCTGCGGGCGCACCGTGCTGGACGAGCTGCTGCGGCCAACGCACATCTACGTTCCCGAGGCCATGGCCCTGCTTCGCTCGGACGTGCAGGTGAAAGGGCTCGCGCACATCAGTGGCGACGGCCTCCTCAACCTGACGCGGCTGGAAGCGCGGGTGGGTTACGAGATCGACAATCTCTTGGACGTTCCACCGGTCTTCGACGCGATCCAGATCGAGGGCAGGGTAGACGACGCGGAGATGTTCCGCGTGTTCAACATGGGAGTCGGCTTTTGCGCCGTCGTGGCCGAGTCCTCTGCGGATGCGGCGATGCGCGTCGTAGCAGCGGCAGGGGGAGACGCGAAACCAATAGGACGAGTCACCGCAGCACCCGTGGGGCAGGTGACGGTGCCCGAGCGGGGATTGGTGGGCCGCGACGCCCGGTTCGAGCGAGCCTGAGCACGGGGACGCGCCCGGAACAAGCCTGTGAGATGCCCGCCTCCGGGTTGGTTTAACCCGCCGCGGCCTGTAGAATTGGGCACACCGGACATCCTCCATCCGGACGAGAAACGCATCCCAAGCAGTGCGGAGTAATCGATGGCCCTCTTCGAGGAGCTAAAGGTCTTTTCCGGCACGGCCAACCAGCCGCTCGCCATGGACATCTGCGAGTACTTGGGCGTGCCGCTCGGGAACATCGACGTTTTCAAGTTCAGCAATGACAACACCTTCGTGCGCTACCACGAGAACATCCGTCAGCGGGATGTGTACCTCGTACAGTCCTTCTCACCGCCGGTCAATGACCACGTGATGGAGCTACTGATCATGATGGACGCGGCCAAGCGTGCGTCGGCTGGCCGCATCACCGCGGTGATTCCCTACTATGGCTACGGACGGACGGACAAGAAGGATCAGCCGCGGGTGCCCATCACGGCCCGACTCATCGCGGATCTGCTCACCACGGCTGGCGCCGACCGTGTGCTGACCATCGACCTGCACGCCGGGCAGATCCAGGGGTTCTTCAACATCCCGGTGGACGAGCTTACGGCGCTCGGCATCATCGCGCGGTACTACGAGGATCTCGAGCTACCCAACCCGGTCGTGGTTGCCGTGGACGTTGGGATCAGTAAGCGTGCTCGAGACCTAGCCGAGCGTCTCGGCGTTCCCTTGGCCATCGTTGAGAAGCGGCGCATGGACAACGACGACAAGACGGAGCTGCTCAACATCATCGGAGATGTGCAGGACAAAACGGCGATCCTAATGGATGACGAGGTGGACACCGGAGGCTCGATGGTGAGGGCCTCCGAAGTGCTGATGCAGCGAGGTGCTCGATGCGTGTACGCATCGAGCACCCACGGTGTGCTCTCATCGAACGCCGTTGAGCGCTTCAAGAACAGCCCCATCGAGGAGTTGCTCTGTACCGACACAGTGCCCATACCGGACGAGAAGCGGAACGGCAAGGTGAGCGTCGTATCGATCGCGGCACTGTTCGGCGAGGCGATCCACCGTATCCACAGCGGCCTTTCCGTGGGAGCGATGTTCGATTCGTAGCGAGGTAGCGCTTCGCACTCCGAAGCCATCTGCTGATAACTCATGAGCTCAGACGACAGAGCGCACGCCCGGCACGACCTGGGCATTTGCGCCACCCTCGAAGCTGAATCGGTCGGTGATCCGGGGGCCCGTCGCTTCCGCTTGCGCGTGGCTGCGGAGCACGGCTCTGCGCTGCTTTGGCTCGAGAAGGAGGAGCTCTACGAGCTCGCTCTCACCGTGAAGCGGGTGCTTCGAATGCCCGCGGTGGCGACCGGCAGCCCGGCTTTCGCTGCCGATCACGAAATGCGCGTCGACTACGATTTCAAGGTCAGCCGCCTGGCGCTAGGTCACGACCGAGGGTCGGGACGCTACATGTTGCTGGCCCAAATATCGGAGACGAGCGAGGACGACGCCATCGCGCTGTGGGCCGACCCCGAGTTGCTGAACCGTATGGCCGACCGCGCCTTTGAAGTCCACGACGGCGGGCGCCCACGCTGCCCGCTATGCTCGGCGCCGCTGAGTGGAGCGAAGGCGCATGCCTGCCCGCGGGCGAACTAGCCGGCGGGCCCTGCGGTAGACGCGCATGGCTCCACTGCACCGCAATCCTCCCGGCAACAGGATCTCCGGCGGACGCCACGACGTAGCGCCTGCGGACGACGGCGCGCTGGCGTTCGTGCAGCGCGCCGAGATGCGCAACGGTTGGCTGCACCCACAGGCGTCCAACTATACGTTCGTCGTGGAGATTGGGGACGAGGAACGGTGCGGATTCGGCGTGTACAAGCCGCAGGCCGGCGAGGCGCCGTTGTGGGATTTCCCACCGGGCTTGTACAAGCGGGAGTGCGCGGCCTACGAGCTGAGTCGGGCGTTGGGGTGGCGGATCGTTCCGCCGACCGTCGTGCGCGAGGGAGAGACGGGCGTTGGCTCGCTTCAGCTGTATGTGCCACCCGCCGAGGGATCGAACTTCTTCACGATGCGCGAAACGCACGAGGCCGAGCTGGTCCGCATGGCGGTGTTCGATCTGGTGGTGAACAACGCCGACCGCAAGGGAGGCCACTGCTTCGCAGGCGCAGCAGGGGGCGTGTGGGGCGTGGATCATGGGCTTACGTTCCACGAGAGCCGCAAGCTGCGCACCGTCATCTGGGATTATGCCGGTCGCACCGTACCGGAGGCCTTGCTGCAGGATCTGGCCTGCGCCGTGGAGATGCTGAGCGATGCGAACTCAGAGATCAGCCGTTCGCTGGGTGAATTACTGGCCTCTCGCGAGGTCGATGCCCTGGGCGCCAGGCTACGCGCGCTCATGGACGACCCGGTCTTGCCGAGCCCCTATTCGCGCCGGGACCTGCCCTGGCCCTGGCTCTGAGGAGCGGCGGTAGCAGGGACCGCCCTGTGGCGCCTGAGCCGATCGATGATCCGCTGGCGCAGTCGTCGCCACATGAAGGTGCGTATCTTGAGCCCCGGAGTGATGAACGCCGTTGCCGATGCGGTTCCGACCACCAGCGAGCCTCGCCAGCTCCTCTGCTCGCGGACGGTGGCGACCTCGTCTGCCTGCTTCACGGCGAAGCGGTCGAAGGGCGACCATCGCTTGGTGCGGCGGTCGTAAGAGAGGACGCTGCCCCCTGCCTCTTGGATGAGCAGGACGCCAGACGCCACGTCCCACAGCCATTGGTTGCTGAAGACGGCGTAGTCGAACACGCCTAGGGCCGCATGCGCCAGCTCGAAACCTGTGCTGCCGGTGACGCGCACATCGCCGAGCCTTCGTCGCATCCCCCGCCGCCAGCTGAACATGCGCAGGAAATAGCTGGGATAGGATGCCATGCGCCGAGCCGTCTCCGCCGTCTCCACGAGGTTCAGGCGCACCTCTTCGTCGAATGCCCCACCGCCCGCCCTGGCGTGTAGCACGTGGCCCCCAAGACGGGTGATCGACGGCATGAAGATCGCGCATGCGACCGGCACGCCCGCTTCAAGCACGCCGATGAGCACGCCGAAGAGCGGCAGGCCATTGAGAAAATTGGTCGTGCCGTCCAGCGGGTCGATGACCCAGATCACGCTGGCCCGGCGGTCGTCACCCTCGGTCGATTCCTCCGTGAGTACACCGTGTTCAGGGAAGCGCTTAGCGATCTCCCCCCGCAGGTACTCGTCCGCCGCGGTGTCGGCGTCGGTGACGGGGTTGCGATTGTTCTCAGACTTGTACGCGATGTTCAGGGGACCGGCGAAGTAGTCGAGCAATATCTTGCCCGCGTTGCGTGCAAGCTCGACTGCGGCTTCCTCGATCTCGCGAAGCTCTAGGTCTGTCATCGTTGGTGGAGCATGATGGGGGTGCCGAACATTCTAGCACTCCGCCTCTCGCCCAAGGGCCACAGATAGCCGCGATGCTATACTCCGGACAGGTGCCATATGACCTCTTCCCGCGCATCATCACCCTCAAAATACCGGGTCGTCGTCATACGCGGCGACGGCATAGGCCCGGAGCTGGTGGATGCCACTCTTCCCGTCCTGGATGCGGTGCAACGCCGGCTGGAGAGCTTCGTCGTGGATGTGGAGTTCCACGAGGGCGGTGCGGGACTCTACGCCCGCGCTGGGCACAACCTCAGCGATGAGTCGCTCGCAGCGATCCGGCAGGCCGATGCGACGATGAAGGGCCCAGTGGGTCTGCCCGAGGTACGGCGTCCCGATGGCACGGAGGCGGGAGTGCTTGGCGGCGTGCTGCGCACGGGCCTCGACACGTACGCGAACGTCCGCCCGATACGGCTGCTTCCGGGTGTGCCGGTGCCGATTAAGGCAAAGCCGGGCGACATCGACTACGTGATTGTGCGCGAGAATACCGAAGGGCTGTACCTGGCCCGCGGCAAGGGCGTTGGCACGGTCAACGCGATGGCCGACACCATGATGATCACGCGCGCTGGTACCGAGCGCGTGGCGCGCTATGCCTTCGAGCTGGCGCGGACGCGGGCAGGGGCGCCGGAGGATGGCGTTCGCCGGGTGACGTGCGTGGACAAGTCCAACGTGCTAGCCTCGTTCGCTTTCTTCCGCGAGGTGTTCGACGAGGTAGGCGAGGCCTACCCCGACGTCGCCAAGGAGCATCTCTATGCCGACGCTGCGGCTCAGGCGCTGGTCATCCGCCCCCAGCACTTTGATGTGATGGTGATGGAGAACTTCCTAGGGGATATCCTCAGCGACCTCGGCGGAGGCACCATCGGCGGAATCGGGTTGTGCTCCTCGGGGAACATCGGCGATCGGCATGCGTATTTCGAACCTATCCACGGCTCCGCGCCGGGCATCGCCGGTCAAGATTGCGCGAACCCCGTGTCGCAGATTCTCACACTAGCGATGATGCTTGCCCACCTGGGAGAGAGCGATGCTGCGGAGCTGGTGCGCGACGCCGTCTATGCGTCTCTGGAAACGGGCGCGGTGCGCCTCGGTGCGTTTGGACAGCCGGAAGATGGAACCAAGAGCGCGGGACGCGTGATCGCCGAGGCCGTCGCGAGCTAGGCGCCTAGCGGATGACGCCGTCGCCGGTGCGTTGACGAGCCCATTTGTCGCCATCGAGCCCCCTCAGTTCCTTGGGCAGCGTGAAAACAACATTCTCCTCAACGACCTGGACAGTGCTGACGCTGTCCGGCTTAAGCCGGTCGATCACGGCCTCGACCAGGGATTCGGGCGTCGATGCACCGGATGTGATGCCCACCCTCTCGACGCCATCGAGCCACGCAGGCTCGATGAGGGATGCGTCATTGATGAGGTGGGAGGGCACGCCGACCTGCTGAGCTACCTCGCGAAGGCGATTGCAGTTGGAGCTGTTTTGGGCGCCGATCACCAGCACCAAGTCGACGCTCCTGGCCATGGCGCGGGCGGAGTCCTGGCGGTTGGTCGTGGCGTAGCAAATGTCGTTCCGGGCGACCATGTCGGGGAATCGGCGTCTCAGCGTGCCGATGATGTCCCACGTGTCCTCCACACTCAACGTGGTCTGGGTGAGCGCCACCACCTTGGCGGGATCGTCGACCTGCACGAGCTCCGCTTCGGCGGACGTGGAGACGAGGCGCGAGGCATGGGGCGATTGGCCGAGCGTTCCGATCACTTCGGGGTGGCTGTGATGGCCGATCACGATGACGGAGTACTCTTCCTTCGCGTACTTAATCGACTCGAGGTGCACCTTGGTGACGAGTGGGCACGTAGCATCGATGATGCTTAATCCGCGGGACTTGGCCGCCTCCCACACGGAGGGCCCGACCCCGTGCGCACTGAAGATGACGTTGGCGCCGTTGGGCACCTCGGCGATCTCGTCGACGAATACCGCGCCCTTGGCACGCAGGCTGTCGACCACATATTTGTTGTGGACGATTTCGTGGCGCACGTAGACCGGCGCACCGAAATTCTCAATGGCGATTTCGACGATATTGATGGCCCGGACGACCCCGGCGCAGAAACCGCGCGGTGCGCTCAGCACTACTTCCATCACATGCTCCGTGTGCCTGGACTGCGTTGGCCGGGCCCAGGCGACTGCCGGTCCCCGAACGCATGATACCAAAGAGCCTTGGGTATAATGGCGTGGTTCAAGGAGCGCCATGAACATCGATCCTGCCAATTCCATAGTGCTCTACAACGCGAGCTCCCCCCTGGCGAAGCCGCTCGCACACGAGATCGCCTCCCTGATTGGGAGCCGCCACCCGTTGCGGTCCACGGAGGACGGCGAGGTGGCCGTTGGAGACCCCGCGCCAGACGTGCTGATTACGGTAGGAGGCGACGGCACGCTGCTGCGCGCGGCGCGATTGGCGGCGCAGGAGGGGGTTCCGCTGTTGGGTGTGAATCTGGGCCGGGTGGGATTTCTGACTGAGATCGAGGCACCGGACGCGCTGGAGCTCGTACCCCGTTACCTACACGACGGCTACGCATGGATGGACGAGCGCCACATGCTCCAGGTGCAGGCGCGCACTGCAGATGGCATGGGTGAGCCGGTGCATCTGCTCAACGACGCGGTGGTCGGCCGCGGCGCGACCGCGCACATCACCCGCATCGAGGTGCGGGTCAACGCCGTCGAGCTCACTACCTATCAGGCAGACGCGGTGATCGTGTCGACGGCCACGGGGAGCACCGCGTATGGATTGTCCGCGGGTGGCCCGATCCTCTATCCGCACTCGATGGACATGGCCGTCACCCCGGTCGCCACGCACGGTGACCTGGACGCGCCCGTGGTGCTGCCGCGTGATGCCACCGTCGAGCTCACGCTCAAGAGTGTGAACGATGGAACGCTCACCATCGACGGCTACGTCGACCTGCCCCTGTCACCCGGAGATACGGCGGTGGTGACCGCGAGTCCGCACCAGGTGCGCTTCCTGCGCTCCGGCTCCCGTGATCAGTTCTACCGTACGCTCGTCTACCGCCTCCGTCGCGGTGCTGAACAGACCATGGCGCTGACGAAGCTGATGTTGGCCGAGGAGGCGCGTCGCGGTGCCTGACGCTGAAGAGATCATCGCCACGGTGCGCGAGTTCAAGGGCAAGCGCGTGGCGGTCCGAGTGGTGCGAATCCGGCTCGCCGACGGTACGGAGTCCACGCGTGACATCGTCAAGCACCCCGATTCCGTTGCCATCGTTGCGGTGGACGATGAGCGAAACGTGTTGTTCGTCCGCCAATACCGCACGGCGATTGGCTCGGAGCTGCTGGAGCTGCCAGCTGGGGTGTTGGACGGTGACGAAGACCCCCAAACGGCCGCGCAGCGTGAGCTGCGTGAAGAGACCGGATACGCGGCGGGCCGGTTGATTAAGCTCGGTGGCTTCTACGCCGCGCCCGGGTCGGTGACGGAGTATCTGCATTCTTTCGTCGCGACAGGGCTGCGCTACGACCCGCTGGCGCCCGACGACGACGAGCGCATCGTGCTCGAGCGCGTGCCGCTGGCCGATGCGATCGCGCGCGCGCTCTGGTGAGCTGCAGGACGCGAAAACGATCGCATCGCTGATGATGGCGGAGGCCCACCTGGCGGCGACCGGCGGCTAGTTCGCGCTGAAACTCTGGCCGGGGCCTTGGTGGCGCTCGCGTCGGATCACCCGGCGCATCGCGTCCTTGATCAGGTCGAGCTCATCCCACAGCCGGTCGAACGTTCCCCGCTCCAACAGCCTCTGCTGGACCGCAGCGTCGCCCTGGAAGAACTGAGCAACCTGGTAGGAGAGAGACGTCGGGTCGTCGGGCAGGGGAACGTCGCGTATGAAGCCGCCGCGCATGGCCATCAGCGCTCGTACGAAGGCGACCGCGTCATCCTTGACGTTGGCGACCAGGGACGGCTCGACCAACGCCGCCGAATCGTCGTTGAGGTACTCGACTTCAGCGGCGAGGTAGGGGTGCTCATGGCTGAATGAACGGACGCGGAAGCGCTGGCCGCCGACGGCCATGACACTCAACCTGCCATGGCCCGCGTCGGTCACGTTCAGGATGTGCGCCGTGGTTCCGATCTCGTACGGCTCCACGTCCTGATCGCCGACCTCACTCCCCTCCTTCAGCAGCAGCACGCCGAACGGCTCCCCCGCGTCCGTGCACTCTGAGGTAAGCTGGACGTATCGCGGCTCGAACACTGTAAGCGGGAGTTCCATGCCGGGGAAAAGGACCAGCGCCCCTAGCGGGAACAGGCGAAGGAAGTTGCTCGCTGGCTCTTGCATCACAGAGGGAGTCTACATGAGCCTTCGTCACGGCGCTGGCGAGCGCGATGGAGTCTTGAACACGACGCTTTGGTCGCGTCCTCGATTGACTTGCTTGTACGACCCGCTCACCCTGCCGTAGCCGACGATGTGGCCCTCGAGGGTGCTCAGAAAGGTCGCGTGCATCGCGCGCGACCGCAGGCCCGTCGGTGCCCACTGCGTAGACGCGTGACGCGTAGAGATGAGTTTCGCCTCTGGACGGGCAGGGGCTCCAGAACCCCAATGATGCGAAGTCGTTGTCACCCTGCGTGCCCCCTCCGGGAGCTCGTCGAACGGGGCGTCGTCCGGCAGTAGGCGCGTGCGCCGGCGTGGGCCCTGGACGTCTTGAAGCAGGGCCACCTGGCGGCCCGCCGGATCCGCGATGGCGCGGATGCGCGGCACCGCCTCCGCGAGCTCCGTGTGTGTCGCGTGCGAGAAGTTGAGCCGGAACACATAAACGCCAGCGTCCATGATCGCACGCAGGCGCTCCTCGGGAGCCACGGCCGGTCCCCACGTGGCGACGATCTTAGCGGGGCGTTGCGTGGTACCCAAGCGGTCTCCAGCGCCGACCGATTCGATGTCCCTTCGATGATGGCGCAGTGGCAGGCTGATCATCGCCGTGGCGTGACCGTGTTGGACCAGACCAGTGTTGGCCTAGAATACGTCGCCCGTCATCTTGGAGGATCGAATTGTCCGACGTACCCGGCGTCGCCTGGGGTCTCTTCACGCTCGTGTCGTGGGGCGTGTCCGATTTCCTGGCGCGGGGCCTCGCCGTTCGCGTGGGCGGCCTCAGCGCCGCGTTCCTGATTGTCGGCCTCGGTGCGCTCGTGCCGCTG
>CAZQVD010000044.1:0-5146 GCA_964596665.1 uncultured Dehalococcoidia bacterium | reverse complement strand
CGTGGCTCCGTCGCCGTGGTGACGGGTGTCGGGTCGGGCTGGCTGGTCGTGTCGGTGCTGATCGCCGTGCTCGCGTTCGGAGAAGCGCTCACCGCCGCGCAGACGCTTGCCATCGTGCTGGTGCTCGGAGGCGTTGCCCTGATCTCGACGCAGCGCACGGTCGCAAGCGGCGGACCCTCTGGTCTCGGCTGGGGGGTCCTGGCCATGCTCACGCTGGGTGTCGCGCTGGCCATGTGGAAGCTGCTCACGGAGGCGGCCGGCCCCGCGTTGGCAGTGCTGGTGGTCAGGCTGATCGCCGCGGGCTCGCTTTACGTCTACTTCCGTGCGCGGGGGGGCCGTCCCAGGCTGCCTCTGGGCAGCGGGACCTGGCGCATCCTAGCCGCCGCCGCCGCATTGGACGGCGCTGGATTCGTCGCCTACAACATCGGCCTCGATGGTGCTCCCCTCACGGTGATCGCACCGCTGGCCGCTGCCCACCCCCTGGCTAGCATCGTTCTGGCGGCGGTGCTGCTCAAGGAACGGCTGACGCTGGCTCAGGGCGCGGGAGTCGGACTTACGATGACGGCGGTCACGGCGCTGAGCGTCCTGGTGGCGTAGCTATAGAATCACGGTACCGATCAACAATGCGAAGGGGAGGAACGATGCTGGTGCTCATGGTCAACGTGAAGGTCAAGCCGGGTCGCCGGGACGAGTTTAAAGAGATCATCCGTGTGGACGCGGAGTCCACGAGCAGCAAAGAGCAGGGGAACTTTCAGTTCAACGTGATCCAGGACAACGACGATCCGAATTGCTTCTTCCTGTACGAGGTGTACCGGGATCAGGCGGCGCTCGAGGCGCATCGCAGCATGCCTCACTTCCTCACCTACCGGGAGGCGACAGCGGACATCTACACTGAGGATCCTGTTCGCCACATGGGGACGAACCTGTTCCCGGACGATTCGTACTGGACCGCGTGACCGCACATAGCCGACGCCCCACCACGTTCAGAAGGCAGATGAGGTGATGGCCCGCAGGTGGCCGTTCTTCTACGGATGGGTGATCGTTGCCATCGCCTTCCTAGGGTCGGGCATCGGCTCGGGGGTGGCGATCTGGGGCGCCAGCGTGTTCATCATCCCGATGACGGAGGAGTTGGGCTGGACCCGCACGGCCTTCTTCGTCGCTTTCACGGTGCGTGCGGCGCTGGTGGGCCTCACCGCGCCCCTCTTCGGCCCCCTGTTCGACACGCGCCGAGGTCCCATGGTGCTCGCTATCGGGAGTGCGCTGGTGCTGACCGCGTCCATGGTGCTCCTGCGCTACACCGAGCACCTGTGGCAGTTCATTCTGTTATACGGCGTAGCCGGCGCTTTTTCTGAGGTGGGCAGCGGATTCAGCGTTGCGCAGAGCATCGTGCCGAAATGGTTCATACTCAAGCGCGGTCGAGCCCTCGGTATCTCCACCATGGGCGTCGGGCTCGGGGCGCTGGTGTTTCCCGGAACGGTATCGGCATTGGTCGGGTCCGTCGGCTGGCGGGATGCGTGGGTTTACTTCGGCCTGGGCGTCGGAGCAGTATCGCTGCTGCTCGCCGTGCTGGTGCGGACGCAGCCTGAGGACGTCGGCCTCCAGCCCGACGCCGCGCCGAAGCCACTCGCACTCGATGAGGCCGTGTCGGAGGAGCCGGAGACGGTTTCCGAAGGGCGTAGCGTGACCCGCGGTGAGGCGATTCGCACACCTGCGTTCTGGCTGCTGCTAGCGTCGTTCAGCTTTGTCGGCCTGGGCATCATGGGGTTCCAGGCCAACTGGCTCCCATTTCTGCTGGAGAACGGTTTCACCTCGACGGAGGCCTCGGCGGGCATCGCCATGTATGGCCTGTTCTCCGGCCTGTCGCGCCCCGTCTGGGGCCTAATGGGCGAGCGCGTGCCGGTGCGCTATCTGCTGGCGGGCTCCACCATGGTGACGGGGGTCAGCGTGCTGCTCCTGCTGAGCGTGCGCACCGTGCCGGTGCTCTCGGGATACATGGCGTTCGCCGGCGTGGTGATGGGCGGATATCTGGTACTGCGTGCGCTCCTGGAGTCGGACTACTTCGGTAGGCAATACCTGGGGGCGATTAACGGGCTGTTCCGCCCGTTTGCCATGGGTACCAGCGCACTGAGCCCGTTGCTGTTTGGTCTGCTGTACGACCTGCGCGGCGGCTACGGCCTGGCGTTCCTGACCGCCGCGGTGGCATGGTTCGTCGCCGGCGTGATCGTGCTGCTGGCCCGCCCGCCGGTTCAGCGCCCACGCGCCAAGCGAGACGCGTGAGCTTCGCAACGCCACGCAGGCGATCGAGGCCTTTCCACGGCTGGTTGATGGTGGCCGTCTCGTTCATCGGCGGGACGTTCGCGGCCGGTGCCTTCTTCTGGGCACCCAGCGTGCTGGTGGTGCCCATGCAGCGAGACCTCGGATGGTCGCTCACCGAGTTCTTCGTGGCGTTCACGGTCCGTGCCGTGCTCGCATCGATGCTCATGCCGCTGACCGGCCCATGGCTGAACGGCCCGCGCAGCGCTCGATACCTGGCAGCGGTGAGCGCCCTTGCGCTGGCCGGCTCGCTAGCCGGTGTGGGCATGGTCGGCAGGATCGCATGGCTCGGCTTCATCCCCGAGGTGGTGCAGTTCTACCTCGTCTACGGCGTGCTCGGCGCCGTCGCGTGGCAGGGGTCGGGCGTCGTGCTCGGGACGACGATTGTCCCGAAGTGGTTCGTGCTGAAGAGAGGCCGCGCCATGGGTATCGCGGCGGTGGGCACGGGCTTTGGCCCCGCGCTGTTCCCGCCGCTGACCCAGGTGCTGATAGACGCATCGGGATGGCGTGGCGCCTGGCTCGGCCGGGGCCTACTTGCGTTGGTCGTCCTGGTCCCCCTCATGCTCCTGGTCCGCACGCGCCCCGAGGACATCGGCCTCCTCCCCGACGGCCGCGAACCCCTTGCTGGTCATGCCGTGGCGTCTGCAGCCGCGGAACAAAACCTGTCGCGTGCGGAGTCCATGCGAACGCTGGTGTTCTGGCTGATCGTGGTCGCAGTCATCATGGCGGGCGTGGGCATCCAGGGCTTCCAGCCGCACTGGGCGCCCTACCTGGTCGAGAACCATTTCTCGACTACCGTGGTGGTGCTAGGGATTTCTGTCTATGGCCTCACTTCGTCCATAGCGCGCTTCCTGTGGGGCCTGCTCGCTGAGCGGTACTCGGTGCGCTGGCTGCTGGTCGTGGAGACGGCGCTCACAGGCGCCAGCATCTTCCTGCTGATCTTCGGATCCAGCAACGCCATGGTCATTGCATTCATGGTTGCGGCGGGGCTCACGATGGGTGGATTCTTCATCCTGCAGCCGCTGCTAATCGCAGAGTATTTCGGCCGCGCGCATCTGGGTGCCGTGTCGAGTGCCATCAACCCGGCGCTGACCTTCGCCGGTGCCTTCGCACCGGTGCTGGTCGCCGCGCTGCGGGACGGACTTGGGAACTATGTAGCCGCGTTCTTCCTGATGATGGCCACGTGGTACGCGACCAGCGTGATCTTCGCGGTGAGCAGAGCGCCGCGGCTGCGAGCCGAGGAAATCGAGCGATGACCCGTGGGGCGTGGCGGGCGCTCTGCGGGTATGATTGGCCCGCTCAGGAGGCCCACGTTCATGGATGCTCAACCGATAACAGTGGTCGAGGGTACGCTGCTGTGGGAGCCCACGCCTGAGTTGTTACAGGACGGTAACCTCGCGCGCTACATGCGTTGGCTTGGCGAAACGGCGGGCCGTCGTTTCGACGGCTACGACGAGCTGTGGCGGTGGTCGGTGGACGACCTCGAGGGGTTCTGGACATCGCTCTGGGACTATTTCCACGTGATCGCCCACGCGTCCCATGACCGCGTGCTCGCGCCGTCGCCTTCGGGCAACCGTGTGGAGGGCGCACGCTGGTTTACTGGCGCCACGCTGAACTACGCCGAGCACTGCCTCCAGCGGCGGGACGGCCACACGGCGGTGCAGTACGCCCACGAGTCGGGCGCATCGGGCTCGCTCACGTACGCGGAGCTCCACGAGCGGGTGGCGCGCGCTGCTGCCGGCCTGCGTGCCCTCGGCGTCGGCCGCGGAGACAGCGTCGTCGCGGTGCTGCCGAACGCTCCCGAGGCAGTGATTGCTATGTTAGCGGCGGCAAGCATCGGAGCCGCATGGTCGTCGTGTCCGCCGGAGTTCGGCGCCGGCATCGTCGTGGACCGCTTTAGCCAGCTCGACCCAACGGTGCTGTTCGCCGTGGACGGCTACACCTATAACGGCAAACCCTTCGACTCGACCGCTACCACCGCCGCGATCCAAGCGGGCCTTCCCACACTGGAGAAGACGGTGCTCGTGCCCTACCTGAATCCTGGCGCTTCTACGTCGGGCGCCGGGGACACCGTGCTCTGGGGCAATTTCCTTGTGGACGGCGCCGAACTGACCTTCGAGCCCGTTCCGTTCGACCACCCGCTGTGGGTCGTCTATTCATCGGGCACCACCGGCGTGCCAAAGGCCATGGTGCACGGGCACGGCGGGATCCTGCTGGAGCACCTGAAGGCGCTGGCGCTCCACCTCGACATCGGTGAGGATGACCGCTTCTTCTGGTTCAGCACCACGGGCTGGATTATGTGGAACATCGTCGTGAGCGGCCTGCTGCTCGGCGCCACCATCCTGCTGTACGACGGCAGCCCGGCCCATCCCGACCTGTATGCGTTGTGGCGTATGGCGGAGCGCATGCGCGTGACGGTGTTCGGCGTCAGCGCACCCTACCTGCTGGGGTGTCAGAAGGCGGGCATCGAGCCTGGCAGCGAGGCTGACACGAGCAGCATCCGTGTGCTGGGCACGACGGGCGCTCCACTGCCTCCGGAGGGCTACGGTTGGGTGTACCAACACCTTGGGCCCGACGTGCTCCTCGGCTCCATCAGCGGCGGGACCGACGTGTGCACCGCGTTCACCATGTCCAGCACGCTGCTACCGGTGTACGCGGGCGAGATGCAGTGCCGGGCGTTGGGCTGCAAGGTGGAGAGCTTCGACGAAGCAGGCCGCTCACAGGTCGGGGAGGTCGGTGAGCTAGTATTGACTGAGCCCATGCCGTCCATGCCGGTGCACTTCCTGAACGACCCCTCAGGCTCTCGAGTGCATGAGAGCTATTACGACGTGTT
>CAZQVD010000043.1:0-14770 GCA_964596665.1 uncultured Dehalococcoidia bacterium | reverse complement strand
CCGCCCATGAACTCGAGCTTGCCTTGGGCCACCAACTCCTGGCGGTACTCCAACTCGATGTACTCCTCGGCCGGGACCGCGAAGAAGGCAACGTTCCCATGCAGCTCTCCCCGCACCTCCGGGTCGCTGAGGGCCGCGGAGACGGCGAGCATGGTCGCGATCTGCGTGTGGTGGCCGCACGCGTGCGCGAAGGCGGAGTCCTTCGCCGCATGGGGATGGCCCGGGACGATCAGCGAGTCGAGCTCGCCCATGACCGCGACGCGCGGCCCGAGGGCGCCGCCTGCCAGATCGGCACGCACGCCGGTGATGGCCAGTTTATCGCGATGCGGCAGGCCGAGGCTTGTGAACCATTGTGCCGCCAACCCGGCGGTGCGCACCTCTCGGAACCCTGTCTCGGGGTTTTCGAGTATGTCGTGCGCCAAGTCGATGGCGGCCGGAGCATGCTGGCGCACCTTCTCCCGGACACGGTCTTTCAGCTTCTCGCGATCCATGGCACCCCTCGTTGGCCTGTTTGACTGTGCGCCTTGCGGCTCCGGAATAAAGCGTCGCGGCTGTTGCCGCCCCGGCCGCCCCAATGAAGCTCCGGTAAGTGAGCGGCAGTATAAGGCCGTGCGCCAAGCACTGCTGTGCGCACGGCACCGCCCATATACTCTGTGCATGAGGATCCGTGTCGCGCCGCAGGGCTGCAAGGGCACGCTCCCCGGCTGGGAAGCCGCCGAGGCGATCGCCGAAGGCGTGCACCGTGTGCTACCGGATGCGGAGCTGACGCTCCTGCCCATCGCGGACGGTGGTCACGGCACGTTGGAGGCGCTCATGGCGGCGACGGCGGGCGAGCGCCACGGATTGCACGTCACCGGCCCGCTCGGCGCGACGGTTGAGGCAGAGTGGGGCGTGACCGGCGGCAATGCGCCATTTGCCGTTGTCGAGATGGCGCAGGGGTCCGGGCTGACGCTCGTTCCGGGAACCATGCGCGACCCCATGCGCGCCACGACCTACGGCACTGGCCAGCTCATCGCAGCAGCGCTCAGCGCGGGCCACCGGCGGATCATCGTGGGGGTCGGCGGCAGCGCGACGAACGATGGTGGTGCCGGTGCTGCTCAGGCGCTTGGTGTGCGGCTTCGCGATGCCAGCGGGGACGACCTGGCCTTCGGGGCGGCGGGCCTCCTGCAGTTGGCGCATATCGACGTGGCAGGACGCTTGCCCGCTATCGCCGACGCCACGATCAAGGTGGCGACCGACGTGTCGAACCCGCTGACGGGACCCACCGGCGCGGCGATGACGTACGGCCCGCAGAAGGGCGGTACGCCCGGCATGCTGCCGATGCTCGATGCAGCGCTCACCAACATGGCCGACGTGGTCGAACGCGACCTGGGTGTGCGCTTGCGTGATCTGCCCGGCGCAGGCGCGGCCGGGGGGCTGGCGGCGGGGCTCGTGGCGTTCCTCGGCGCGGAGCTATCGTGGGGCGCGGACGTGGTGCTGGACGCGCTCGACTTCGACCAGCACCTGAGTGACGCCGATCTGCTCGTCACCGGCGAAGGCAGGCTCGACTGGCAGACCGTGTACCACAAGGCACCAATCGTGGCGGCCGAGCGCGCGAGCACCCGAGCGGTGCCGGCCATTGTCGTAGCCGGAAGCGTGGGTGAAGGGGCCGGCGACGGGCTATCGCACGGCATAGCGCTCTACGAAGCTTCGGCCGCACCGGACGCTCCGATGCCGGCGAGCCAGGGCGATGCGACGGCCGCGGTTGCGGACGCCGCTGAACGAGCGATGGCCCGGTGGCTCGCAAGGCCGTTCGCCTGAGCCCCACGACTCGCTCACACAGATGCGCGGCTGCCTCACACGGCCTTCATACATCGCACCTAAAGTATGTTTATGGACACCGAGGTGCTCCGTCGTAGAGGGAGGTGTGTGATGCGTGCGGTTCTCGCAGGCAGGGTGACCCACTACTTCTCCCCCTTGGGTGTAGCGGTGCTGGACATCCGGCTGCCGCTGCGGGCGGAAGAGTACGTGCTCCTGTCCGGGCACATGGCGGGCTTCGTTCAGCCGGTGGGCACGATGCAGATCAACCACCGCTCGATCGAGTCTGCCGAGTCGGACGACGACTCGGCGATGAAGGTGACGGGCCACATGCGCGTCGGGGACAAGGTTCTCGTGCGGACCGAAGCGATGCCGCGTAGCGGGCCTAGCGCAGGACGCGCAGCCGATACAGGTCGCCCTGCTCGATCTCGGCCGCTCTCGCCAGCAGCTCCGCGTCCATGTCACGGGAACGCACGAAGCGGCCCGACAGGAAGTCGGCCTGCCCGCCGGCGAGCACCATGAACTTGGCGACGGCGGTCTCGACGGAGGTGTCGTTGCCCGCCTCAAACGCGGCACGCAGCCGGCCACCCATGCCGTCGGTACGCTCGGTCTTGGTGAGCGAGTCCGTCATGCCGGTGCGCACGATGCCAGGGTGGTAGGCGAACACCTGCACGCCGTGGTCGGCGCACGCCAGCGATAGAGCGTTGGCCAGGTGCATCAGCGCGGCCTTGGACGTGCTGTATCCGGACAGGTTGGGCTCCGGATTGTTCCCCGCTTCGCTCGATAGGATCACGACGCGCCCAGAACCGCGCTCGATCATCCCGGGAAGAACCGCTCGGGTGACGAGGAACGTCCCGCGCAGGTTGACCTCGAGCACGTGCCACCAATCGTCCGGGTCCGCCTCCCAGGGTGGGATCTCGGTATCGGAGGCTCCGGCGTTGTTCACCAGCACGTCCAGCGGACCCAGCTCGCGCTCCACCTGCGCGACGACTCGCTCGACGCTGGCCCGGTCGGTGATATCGACGGTGATGGCGATGGCCGTTCCGCCTGCCTTCTCGATGAGCCGTTTCGTCTCGCTCAGGTCCCCGGCGGAGCGGGACACGAGCGCCACGGATGCGCCGGCGGCGGCCAGCCCCTCAGCGAAGCCACGGCCGAGCCCACGGCTCGCGCCGGTCACCAGCGCCGTCTTCCCGCTCAGGTCCACCCGCTCGCTTGTCACACGCCCTCCCGTTGGCTGCAGTTTCGTGCGGGGTGCCGCGGCCCGCTATTGACCCACCAGCACCATGTGCACCTCACCGGGCCCGTGAACGCCGATCGTCAGCGTCTGCTCGATGTCCGCCGTGCGCGACGGCCCTGAGATGAAGTTGAAATAGCTCGGCGACCTGCCTCGGTCCCGTTGGTAGCCCAGACGTGTGATGGCGAAGAAATCGTCCAGGCTCTCCAACACCTGTTCAGCCTCCACGATCAACACCAGGGTAGGTGGTGCGAGCGAAGTGAGCCGCGCGACGCCCCGGCGGGGCGTGATCACGCAGCTTCCCGTCTCCGCGATGGCGAACGTCACCCCTGTGATTCCCAGATCGGAGGCGAAAGCCAGCCGCTTGAGGTCGCTACGCCGACGCCTGCCGCCAGAGGCCAGCACGGTCCAACTCAACCCGCGTCTGCGGAGCGCGCCGTCCACGTCCACGCGGCTGAACACCTCCTCCGCAGACCGGACGATGCTCTTGGCGTTGGCCCGGCCCGCGATCTCGGCGACGGTGGCGGCAGCTCCCTCAACGGTGTTCACTCGATGCACGTTCCAAGAAGCGGCTCCGGCGATTTCCGCGAGCCTGGCGATCAGCTGAGGGCGGCGAGCCTCCACTTTGGCCTGTATGGTGCGGACCTTCTCCTCCTGCCGGGGGGGCGTCGTCTTCAAGGACGCATGGTCCGGCGTATGCAGGATCGGCTCGGAGCGGCCCAGCGCCTCGCGTACGCGCTTCAGGAACGCTTCTTTGTTCTCATGCTCGTCAGGCGTGGGCATAGTGTTAGTCGCCGCCCAGGCCCTCGCGCCATCGTTGCCGGAAGGGCTTGGGGGCCAGTGCCGGGAAGTCGCGGTCCTTGGTCCAGCCCGCCACCAGCGGCAGTGGCAGCTTCCGGATGACGCCTCGCCGTACGATGGGCCGTTGTAGCATCCGAGCAAGGCGAGTCGAACTCTCGAGCGCCTTCCTCGTCTTCACCGCGTTGTACCAACGGCGAGCGAAGGCCCGCTCGCTCCACCCGTTCGCGGGGCCCTCCACGCCGTCACCCTCAGCAACCCGCTGGCGCAGGTGTAGCAGCAGGCGGGGCAGGTCGATCTTCACGGGGCACACGTCGCGGCATGCACCGCACAACGTTGACGCGAAGGGCAGATCGCGGGCGATCTTGGTGTTGGTCATGGGCGGCGTGACCACGGCGCCGATCGGCCCGGAGTACACCCAACCGTAGGCATGACCACCGATCTTGCGATAGACGGGGCAATGGTTGAGGCAAGCGCCGCAGCGGATGCAGCTCAGCGCTTCGCGCAGCACCTCGTCCTTGAGCAGATTGAGGCGTCCGTTGTCCACCAGGATCAGGTGGAACTCCTCTGGTCCGTCCTCGTCCGAGGCGGCCCGCGGTCCGCCGACGAAGGTGTTGTAGCTGGTGATGCGTTGTCCCGTGGCCGAGCGCGGCAGTAGGCGCAGGAAGAGCGCCAGGTCCTCCATGGCGGGGAGTATCTTCTCCATGCCGCTGATGGCAACGTGCACACGGGGCACGGACGTGGTCATGCGGCCGTTGCCCTCGTTGGTCACGAGCACCACGGTGCCGGTCTCGGCCACGACGAAGTTCGCGCCGCTGATGCCCATGTCGGCCGCCTCGAACTTCTCGCGCAGGGCGTCGCGCGCTATCACGCACAAGCGCTTGATGTCGTCGGTGGGCGCGGTCTTCAGCCAATCCTTGAACAGGTCCGAGACCTCTTGGCGCGTCTTGTGCATGGCCGGGGCGATGATGTGGAAGGGCGTTTCCCCAGCGAGCTGAATGATGTACTCACCCAGGTCCGTTTCCACCGGCTCGATCCCCGCGCGCTCCAGAGCAGGGTTGATGCCCATCTCCTCTGAGACCATGGACTTGGACTTGATTACCCGCTTGACGCCGGCGCGCTCCGCGATCTCGAGCACGATGCGATTGGCATGCGCTGCATCGTCGGCGAAGTACACATGGCCACCGTTGCGCCGCACGTTCTTGTCGACGAGGTCCAGGTAGTAGTCGAGCCGCTCGATGGTGTGCGCCTTCAGCGTCGCGGCGCGCGTGCGCATGCTCTCCCAGCTCTCGTCGCCATAGTCCGCTTCTATCACCGCCGCACGAGCCTCCGTGAAGTGGCTCATGACGTGGTTCAGCGCGTGCTGGATCCCTGGGTTACGGATCGCACGCCCGGACGCCTGCTTGAATTCGGCCGTCTTCACCTCTGCCATCAGCGGCTCCCTCGCGGCGGGGAAGCGTTGTCCAGCCCCTCCGCCAGAAGTTCAGCGATGTGCATCGGGCGCACGTTCATCCCCCTACGTTGCATCGCCCCTCGCATATGCATCAGACAGCCGCAGTCGTTCGCCACGAGGGTGGAGGCGCCCGAGGCGCCGATGTTCTGAAGTTTCTCGTTGAGGATCGCGGCTGAGATCTCGGGGAACTTGACAGAGAACAGGCCACCGAATCCGCAGCAGGCGTCGCAGCCGGCCATCTCCTGAAGCTCCACGCCGTCCACTTCCTGGATCAGCGCACGCGGCTCGCTGGAGATGTGCAGCTCGCGAAGCAGATGGCACGCATCGTGGTAGGTCACGAGTCCACTGGAGGCAGCACCCACGTCGGTGACGCCGAGCACATTTACGATGAAGTCCGTTAGCTCGTGCGTGCGCTCGCCCAGCGCTTTCGCCCGCTCGAGCGCCTCGGGGTCGCCGGCAAGGAGCTCTGGGTAGTAGACCTTCACCATGCTCGCGCAGGATCCTGAAGGCATCACGACGTGATCGTACTCCTCGAACACGTCGAGGAAGTGGCGCGCAATCTCCTCGGCCTCCCGGCGATAGCCGCCGTTGAAGCCGATCTGTGCACAACACGTCTGCTCTTCGGGGAATGAAACGTCAACGCCTAGGTGGCGTAGGACCTTCACGGCCGCCTCGCCCACCTCGGGATAGAACTGGTCGACGAGGCAAGTGGCGCACAGCGCCGCCCTGATCGTCACGCGCTGTCTGGGTTGCCGCCCTCCACGGGCACGTTGCCGAGCCACGTCGCCGACGGTAGCAGACCGCAACCTCGCTGACAACCACGCAGACCCCTGCGCGAGGCCGCTTCGAAGCGGGTCGACTAAGTTGGAGTGCCCGCCAGCTCGCCTGCCTCGATGTAGGCCTCACGGTAGGCTGGCTAAAAAACCTTCTCGCCGAGCCAGCCGAACAGGTTCGCCTGGGGCCAGATCACGTAGAGAACTCGCTCCATCATAACCTCGATGAACAGACCAACGAAGCCGACCGCGATCGCGGAGCCGATGTAGCGCCACTTGCCGCTCATCAGCGTCAGTGGACCGAGACCCGCGAAGAGCAGAGCGGCCCACTTCAGGCCGATGATGCCCGCGCCGAGCAAGAACACTGCGAACATGCCCGCCAGGATGTAGGCCGCCTGCTTCGCCCCCGGCATGCCGATGCTGACCATGCCCAGGTCCATGATCTCCGCGGGTCGCACGGTGCGCTGGCGCAGGTGCATGATGAGCTGGATCGTGGTGAGCAGCACGACGCCGAATCCCATGCCCATGGGGAACCAGCGGGCATTCATCTGGAACCCGAGCGCGGCGGCGGCGAATGCCATGGCTCCGCCCATTGCCAGAAGCACCGGCACGTTGCGCATCTGCAGCGCAGCCTGCATGAACGTCAGGTGAACGTATCCCTCCGTGTCGGAGTCCGGTGCTCCTCCGGCGATGGGAGGAGCAGCTTCGCCGCTGGCTGGCGGCATTTCCGGCATCTTGCGCGAGTTAGCAGACCGGGCGAATATCACCGCGGTCGTTACGGCGACCAAGACCAGCCCCACCGTCAAAGGCCGCGTGGCCACGCCAAGAGTCCCGTGGACGTTGATAGCGGACAGCAGGTTGTCCTCGATGATGGGCCCGAGGATCACGCCGAGCAAGAGGGGGGGCCGGGGCCACTGGTAGTGCTTCATGATGAGGCCCATGCCCATGAACGTGAGCATGATGGGAAGCGCGAGCCAGTTGGTCATGTTGATGAAGCCGGTCAGGAAGGCGATCGGGATGATGATGGCCCCGATCATCGGGTACGGGATCAACGTGAGTTTCGCCAGCGTTCCCGTCGCAAGCATGCCCATCATCGTGACCATCAGGTTGCCGATGCCCAGCGTGATCACGAGCAGGATGGTGACGTGAGCGTGGGTGCTCAGCATCTGCGGACCGGGTGGTACGTTGTAGGCGAGCATCGCCACCAGCACCAACGCCCAGGCCAAGCCACCGGGCACGCCAAGCGCGAGCGTTGGGATGGCCTGACCGGCCTCCTTCGAGTTCTGCGCCGACTCCGCGAAGAGCACGCCGTCCAGCGAACCCTTGCCGAATCCGGATTTGTCCTTGGTGAAGAAGATACCGAAGGCGTACGAGAGCCAGTCGATGACCGCCGCTCCAACGCCGGGAATGGCACCCATGATCACGCCGAAGAGCGATTGCCGGAGCATGATCTTCCAGCGGCTCAATCCGTACTGTGCTCCGCGGAACACCTCGCGGGTGGATATGTTGGCGTCGGGTGGCGCCACGGCCGTGCGCCGCATGGTGAGGTCCAGCATCTCGGGCAGGGCGAACAGCCCGAGCGTCGTCGCGATCAGCGGCAATCCGTTCCACAGCGACGGCTGCTGGAACACGTAGCGCACGTCTCCGGTCACACCGTTGATGCCGACGGTCCCGAAAAGGATGCCCAACATGCCGGCGGCCAGCCCCTTCGCCATCGCCCCGGCGCTGAGCGCGGACACCATGGCGATGCCGAACAGCGCCATGGCCGCAATCTCCGGGAAGCCGAATGCCAGCACGAACGGCTTGATGATGGGAATTAGGATGGCCAGCACGACGGCGCCAATGATGCCGCCCATGGCCGAGACGGCATAAACGGCGCCCAACGTATGCGCCGCCTTTCCCTGCCGTGCGAGCTGATGGCCTTCGAGGAAGGTGACCTGCGTGGCCGCACCCGGTTGGCCGAGAAGCACCGCCGGAATGGAGTCCAGCGTGTTGTTCACGCCCGTCATCGTCGCGAGCATCACCAGGCCGATGGCCGGGTCCTCGATCTCGAAGACGATGAACGGGATCGCCAGCGACATCACCAGGATGCCGGATGCACCCGGGATGATTCCCGTGATCCCGGCCACCAGAACCGCGCTGGTGACGGCGAACCAGTAGACCGGGTTGCCTAGGCTTGATAGGGCTTGGATCGTCGAGTCGAACACTGCAGACCCCTCGCTATCGATCGTTGCGGATGCCGCGATGCTCGCGATCCCTCACGCGGTCACTGCAAACACGCCACCGCCCCACGCATGCGCTTTCATTGTGCAGTACGTGGGGCGGTTCTCTCTCGCTTTCGTCACCGTTGGTTCAGCGGTGACCGGATGCTAGAGGTACTTGTTGAAGAACTTCGTCTGAAGCTCCTTAAACCGGGGCTGGTTCTCGGCAAAGCTCTTGCTGACGGACCGTAGGACCTCCTGGCCCTCGGCTCCCTCCTGCAGGATCGTCGGGATGCCGGTGAACTTGGCGATGTCGGCCAAGAACGCAGGGTCGGAGAACGCGTCCACCCAGGACTTGCGCAATGTGCCCAGCACATCGACGTCCATGCCTGGAGGACCCCAGGCATTCTTCGAGAGGTAGGTACGCGGTGCGTTGAACGTGAGCCACTCGGCTTGCTGCGCTTCGTTCATGTAGGTCGTCACCTGCGGGCAGGTGAACGGACCCTCGGAGTTGGCGCCTTGGGTGGTGCCGGGGAATGATACGTCCGCGAAGGGTCGCAGGGTGCCATTCTTGACCCAACCGGGCCTGGTCCGCGGGAGCTGGCTCCAAACCGTGGCGCTGGTCCAGCTGTTCACGTCGCCGCGCTCGAGCATCAGCATCTGCGAGGCCGAGCCGGTGCTGGAGACCGATATGATCTTGAACGGCAGGTCGAACTGGTCGGCGAGCCAGGAGGTCAGGAATACGTTGGCGCCGATCTCGGAAGCCGACGGCACGGAGTCCGCGACGATGATGGTATCGGAGGCGCCCATCGCGGAGTCCAGGCAGGTGTAATCCAGAGCTGCACCCCAAATGGCCCAGAAGCTCTCCTTACCTGAAGACCCACCGATGAAGGACTGATTGCCGACGTCGAACTCGGCAGCTGACTCGTACATGTCGAAGATGCCAGGGGTGGCGCCCAGACCGAGGGTGAAGCCATTAGGCTCCGCAGAGTTCACGAAGTTGCGCATCGTGAGATCGGGCGTCAGGTTCGTGACCACGATACGGGGGTTGCCCGGGATGAACTTGCTCCACCCACGGCCCATGTACCTTGCTTGCGCGTCGGTTCCGCCACCAGGGTTGTATCCAACGAGCAGGCGGATGGTCTTGCCTTTGAAGTAGGCCTCCGCATCGAAGGACGGCACAGGCGTGGGGGTCGGGGGCCTTGGGGTCGCTGTCGCCTTTGGAGCTGCCTTTGGCGCTGCCGCGGGCACGGGCGTTGCGGTGGGTGCTGCCGCGGGCACAGGCGTTGCGGTGGGCGCGGGTGCTGCTTTCGGCACCGGGGTTGGGGTAGGCTCATCGCCACCGCAAGCGGCCGCAATCAGCACGAGGGCTATGCCGAGCACGCCCAGTGCAGTGAATCTTCGAATTCCAGATCGCATGATTCCTCCTCAGTCCTGCCTCAGGCCACCTCCGCTGCCGCGTTAAACCTAACCGCGCGCGGCTTCCAGCGGTCTCCATCGCTGCCCGCCACGCCTGCTTATGGTGCCTTCGGTTGTTCGCAGAACTCTAGTATCCACTCCTACGGGTGTCAACCTTTCCCGTAGTCTTACTGATGCGATGCCGCTGTTGCCTCAGGTACGCATCGCCGGTTGCGGTCCTGCCTGAACCAAACTACGTTTGGATGCGCACGCCGGTTTGCAGCAATAATCAGGGACATGCGAGCCCTGCAGGATCGGAGCGTTCCTTGGCCAAGAGCCTGACCCTCAGCGCCGTCGATCAGTCTCCCATGCGTCACGGCGAGACGGCGGGCGACGCGCTGCGCGACACGGTGAGGATGGCGCAGGCCGCGGAGCGACTCGGCTACGCCCGCTACTGGGTCGCGGAGCACCACAGCGCGGGCACCTTCGCCGGCACCAGCCCCGAGATACTCATCGGGCAGATCCTCGCGCACACCGACCGGATCCGCGTCGGTAGCGGCGGGGTCATGCTCTCCCACTACTCATCGCTAAAGGTCGCGGAGCAGTTTCGCATCCTCGACTCGTTCTATCCAGGGCGCGTTGACCTCGGTATCGGCCGCGCGCCAGGCAGCGACCAGCGAACGCTGATCGCGCTCGCCTATCCCAAGCGGCCGGTGGAGGTCGAGCACTTTCCTCAGCAGGTGGCCGACTTGATCGGCTATCTGCACGGCGCCCTGCAGCCCAACCACCCCTTCGCCACTATCAAGGCACAACCCGGCGAGCTGCCAGATAGCGCCCCGGAGGTGTGGCTGCTCGGCTCCAGCGCCTACTCCGCAGGTCTCGCCGCGTACCTGGGCCTGCCCTTCGCTTTTGCGGATTTCTTCGGCAATACGGGGGCGCATGGGCCCGGCGTCGCAGAGCGGTACCGCCAGGAGTTCAAACCATCCGAGCTCTGTCCGGAGCCACGGCTGAACGTCACGCTTCAGGTGCTGTGCGCGCCCACCGAGGAGGAGGCGGCGCACCTGGCCGCCAGCCGGAACGTGAATCGGGCCCGAAGGGTGCTCGAAGCCGAGGGCGGCGACCACATCGAGGGCTTGCTGGCGCCGGACGAGGCGGCCGCGGTCCCCTTGAGCGAGCGGGCGCTGGCGCATCTCGAGGAGCACCGGGGCGGGTACCACGACGGCGATCCCGCGCAGGTGAAGGCGGCGATCGAAACGACGGCGGAGCGCTACGGGACGAGCGACGTGGGGATCGTGACGATCACGTACCGGCTGGAGGACCGCATCCGGTCCTACGAGCTGATCGCGGAGGCGTTCGGCTTACCCGGCGCGCTCGGTGGCACCGAGGGGGCCTAGGCCACAGATGACCACCCCACGAACGTTCGTGGGGTGGTCATCCTTGGATCAGTCTTGTCGGGCGCGAGCCTAGTTGAAGTACTTCGGCCCGGCCTCGCCGACGATCCTGTCTATCACTTCCTTACCGGCGGCGTAGTCGATCGCCGACTGCTTCATGATCGCGTCGAAATCTTTCCCGGACACCGCCGTGAGGTCGTCGAACCCGATGGCTCGTTTGAACCCAGCGAAGAATTCCGGGTCCGCCGTTGCGGCGTTCCAGGCCCCTTGGAAGGCATCGACCAGCTCGGGAGGGGTGTCGGGTGGCAGCCACAGGTACTTGTGGAACGCGGTGAGTGACTGGAGCGCCTTCCATGCGGTCAGGTAGTCTCCCGTCATCTGCAGAGAGGGGTCGGGCGCTGTGAACTGGTGGGGGGGAGGGAAGGCGCTCGAGCCAAAGTAGGCGAAGGGCACGACGAAGCCCTCCTCGATCCAGTCCGGACGGAGCGGCCCCAACCGCCACCAAGCGGAAGACAGCGTGTTCACTTCGCCTCGTTCGAACGGCACCATGATGATGCCCGTCGAGATCGCGCCCGTGATGGGCAGGATCCGCAGAGGGAAATCGAACGCTTCCGCGAGGATGATCAGGCGGGCCTCTTGGGCTCCGAATCCGCCCGGCGTTTGGGCTGCGCTTCCGAACTTCAGCGGCACGTCCGACCCTCTCGCCTCTTCGAAGGTGTCATAGGGGAGGTCGCCTCGGATCCCATAGGTGTTTCCCGGGACCACGTGGCCACCCATCGACTTGAAGTCAGCGACCTGGAAATTGGAAACGTCCAGATCCTGGATGTCGAGCAGCGCCTGCGCGCTCACGAGCATCGTGAACCCGTCGGGGTCTGACTTGGCCAAGAGATTGCCTGACGGGAGGGGCCCGCTCAGATTGGTAACGACGAAACGTGGGTTCCCGGGGAAGAACTTCCCCAGGTTCCCGGCCAAGTACCGCGCCTCTCGGTCCGTCCCGCCACCAGGCGCGGCGCCGACCAGGATGCGGATGCGCTTGCCGGAGTAATAGCCCGCGGCGTCGAACGCCGGAGCCGTGGTCGGCGTGGCGGTCGGCGATGTGCCGCTCGGCGCCGAGGTCGGCGTCGGGGTGGGATCAGGGGTCGTCCCACCGTCGCTGGGCACCGGCGTCGCCGTTGGGGTCGCCGTTGGGTCGGGTGGCGGCGCCGTCGGCGCCGCCGTGGGGTCGTCCCCACTACAGGCGGCGGCCAGCAGGCCCACTGCCAGCAGGATAGACGTCATCAGGTAGGGCAATCGAGGCCTCCGCTTGCCCCCGTTCTTGCTTCTCTCACGACTGGTTCTCATCGTCATGGCCTCCCTTTGCATTCCCGCTTCTGCACCCGGGGAACCGGATCGGCAGCCCGATGCTCTCGCGTAGGGTAGCCGCTCCCTGCATGCCGCGTCCATCAGACGCCTGCTGGAACTACTTCGCCCTGCGATCGCCCGCGGGGAGAGGCCCGCTGAAGTTCGTGACGATGATCGCATCAGGCGCGCTTAGAACCGGTCGAGTATCCACTGGCCAAGTATCGCGTCTGGCCAGAAGACAGCCGCGAACCGGTCCGCGATGATGAACGTGAACGTCCATACCAGCGCAGGCGCGACCACCGCGCCCGCCCAACGCCACCGACCCTGGCCCAACGATAGCGGCCCCAGAACCGCGTAGGTGATCCCCGCGTACCGAAGGCCGATTAGGAGAGAAACCAGGACGAACAGTGCGAGCAGCCCCGCCACTAGGACTGCCGCGATCCTCACTCCGCTCATGCCGAAGCTTCGCATCCCGATATCCATGACCTGAGCGCCGCCTTCGGGGGGGTTGAGGAGGTTTCTCAACAATTGAGCCCCGGCCAGGGCTATGACCGCGATGCTGGACCACTTGGGCACCATCTGCGAACGCACGGGCAGGTCGAGGGAGCCCACGAGGAACCACGCGGCGATCGCCAGCACTCCGAGTGCAACGAGATTCTCCCAACGCCGCCAGGCGAAGCGCGGCCGCGGTGCGGGATCTCCGCCCTGCGTGGCTGAGCCGCCGGTTGTGGCGGGCGCGGAAATCGTCGCCGTCGCTCCTATGCGGTAGAAGAAGTAGCCGAGTATGAAGGCCGCCAGAAACAGGATGATAGACAGTGGCCGCGTTGCTATGCCCATGAAGCCGTAGATGGAGTACGCCGATTGGAAGTTCCCCTCGATGATGGGACCGAGGATGAAGCCCAAGATGAACGGGGGCCTCGGCCAGCCCGACATCTTCATGACGAGCCCGACACCGGCGGACGCGAACACGATGGGGAGCGCTATCCAACTGTTCATGGCGATGAAGGCGGTCAGGATGGAGATGGGAATGATGATCGCGCCGATCAGCGGGTATGGCACCAGCGTCAGTTTGGCCAATTGCCCCGTGAACAAGAGGCCGAGGACGGTGACGAACAGGTTCCCGACCGCCAGGGTGACCACCAGCGTCACGATCAGCTCGGGCCGCTGATCCAGGAGGATCGGCCCCGGGGCTATGTTGTAGGCGAGCAGCCCGGCGAGCACCAGTGCCCAGGCCAGCCCGCCGGGCACGCCCAGCGCCAAGGTGGGGAGAGCCTGTCCGCCTTCTTTCGCATTCTGTGCGGCTTCGGCAAAGAGGACTCCGTCGAAGGAGCCTTTCCCGAACTCACTCTTGTCTTTGGTGAAAAAGATACCGAGCACGTAGCTGAGCCAGTCGATGACGGCGGCACCCACGCCGGGCACCGCGCCGAGGTAGGCGCCGAAGAGCGACTGGCGAATGACAATCTTCCATCGGACGAGGCCATCTCGCGCTCCCCGGAATACCTCGCGGTTGGACACGTGGCTGTCGATCGGCGCGATGGGCTTGCGCGTCATCGAGAGGTCGATCATCTCGGGTATGGCGAAGAAGCCGATGGTGGTCGCGATGATGGGCAACCCGCCCCAAAGTTCGACCTGGCCGAAGGTGAACCGCTCGGAGCCCGTGATGGGGTCGAGGCCCACGGTGCCGAACAGGATACCGGCCATGCCGGCGCCGAGACCCTTCAGCATGGCTCCCCGGCTCAGTGCCGATACCATCACGACGCCGAACATCGCCAGTGCGGTGATCTCCGGAAAGCTCACCTTGAGGATGACCGGCCGGATCACTGGGATGATGAGCAACAGGGCGATCGCACCGACGATACCGCCCATGGCCGAGACGGCGTAGATCCCGCCGAGGGTGTAGGCGGCGCGCCCCTTCCGCGCGAGCTGGCTGCCTTCGAAGAAGGTCACCTGCGTGGCGGCGCTGGGATTGCCCATCAGCACCGCGGGGATCGAGTCCAGTGTGTTGTTGACCCCGGTGATCGTAGCGAGCAGCACGACTCCGATGACGGGGTCGCTTACGTTGTTCACGATGAAGGGGATCGCCAGTGCCATCACGAGGACCGCCGAGAAACCGGGAATGATACCGGTCCCGGCCGCAAGCAGCACGGCCGAAATCACCGCGACCCAGTAGGTCGGGTTTGACATCAACGATGCCGCGCCGCTAAAGCCGTCTAACATGCAGGTCCATCCGACATGGGCTACCCTTCCGCCCGCACTCCGTCACCGAGCCGGCATTCTACATGGCGCGGGCGGCCGGCCACTAATACACGTCCAACGAGAAGTGGGCGCCCTCGGGAGGCGTCTTGTAGTCGAGGATCGAGTTGGGGATCTCCTCGTTCACATCG
>CAZQVD010000042.1:14091-15087 GCA_964596665.1 uncultured Dehalococcoidia bacterium | reverse complement strand
CTGCGACCCGGTCACTATGTGCGTACGCCAGCCCGGGCGCCGCAGGGGCCGGCGCAGCCGTTCGCGCTTCCGCGGAATATCGTGAGGCCATGGTTCGAGAACTTGTCGCGCGCGCGATTCGGGTCGGGCTACGCAGGGCCGCGGGTGAGGCCGTGTCCGCCGGGTACGTGTAGCCCGCTCGCTGTGGATGCCCCCACCGAAGCTCTGGCGGGCTACGCCGCCTCCCTCACCTACGATGAGCTGACGCCGGAGGCCATCAACGGCGCGAAGCGGTGCCTCGTCGACGCGATAGCCTGCGCGCTGGGCGGGTCGTCCGGCGAGCCCATCGCGATGGCCCGTCAGCTCGCACGGTCCGCTGTAGGTGTCCCTCCTTCGCGCGTGCTGGTGAGTGGCGAGCCGACCACGCCGGAGCTGGCGGCTTTCGCCAACGCATTCATGATCCGCTACCTCGACGCGAACGACGCCTACCAGTCAAAGGACGGCGGGCACCCGTCCGACTCCCTCGCCGCAGTGCTTGCCATCGCCGACGCCACCGGCGCTACGGGGCGCGAGACCATCCTTGGCGTCGTCATCGCCTACGAGATCTCCTGCGCCCTGATCGAGGCCGAGTCGGTCACCCTCGGCGGCTTCGACCAAACCCTTCACGGCACCATCTCCTCGGGCCTGGCCGCGGGCAAGATGCTCGGACTGGACGCCGGCCGCATGGCGCAGGCACTCTCGCTCGCGCTGGTCTCCAGCGTGCCGCTGCGCGTCATGCGCGAAGGCACGCTCACCATGTGGAAATCCGGCTCCTCCGCTGCCGTCACGCGCCATGGCGTCTTCGGCGCCCGGCTCGCCGCCCTTGGCATGACCGGCCCCGCCGAGCCGTTCCTACCCCCCGGCGGCCTCGCCCCGAAGATAGGGCCGGCGCCGGAGCTCCCACGGTTTGGCGGGCGGGGCGGGGCGGGCCGCACCACGCGCACGACCGCCACCGCGGCCACAGCGGCCGCGCCGACA
>CAZQVD010000042.1:11852-14081 GCA_964596665.1 uncultured Dehalococcoidia bacterium | reverse complement strand
GGGAGGGGCCCGCTGGCAATGCTGCGGCGACCACCGAGATCTACACCTACGAGCACGCGTACCGCCGCACCGGTAGCGACCCGGCGAAATTCGACGTCCGTGACCGCGAGACCGCCGACCACAGCATGCCCTACGTCGTGGCAGCGGCGTTGCTTGACGGCGTCGTGGGCCCCGCGCAGTTCACCCAGGTCCGCATCGACGATCCGGCCATCCGCGAGCTGATCGCTCGCACCTCCGTGAGGGAAGACCCTGCGCTGACCGCCCGCTATCCCGGACGGCTCGGCGCGAAGGTCGAGGTTCGGATGGTCGATGGCCGCACGCTCTCTGCGGTGCAGGGCGATCCCAAGGGGCATGCCCGCAACCCCATGTCCGACGATGAGCTCGCCCACAAGTTCCGCGAATACGCCGGAGGTGTCCTGCCGTCGGCCCAGGTCGAGACCGCACTCGATCGGTTGTGGTCTCTTGACGACGAACCCGACGTGCGCGCGCTGATCGACGGCCTTATCTCGCCCTAGCTGGCGAACGCCGCGATCTGGCGCGCAGCGAACTCCACCATCCTATGCCTGGCGTCGTCGCTCTCCGGCCCCTCCAACTTTCCGAAGCGGTGCGGCATGCCGGGGAACCAGTTCAGTTCCACGTGCCCGCCGCGCGCCGTGTACGCCTTCTCGAAGGCCGTCGGTATCTGCGGTGGTATGTTGTCGTCCTTGTCGCCCTGCACGATGATCACCGGCGGCATCTCCACCTGCTCGCCCCGCTCCAGGATCAGCGTGGGGCTACCCTCTTGGACCGCCTCTTCTGTCAGGAAGTAGGCCTTGGTGCGCTCGACCAGGTAGTCGATGCCGCTACGTTGGGCGTAATGGTAGCGCTCCCACGGGTCCAGCACGCCCCACATCGCCAGCACGTACGCCACGGACCCATCCACGTCGGCCTCCACGTCCAGCGGCAGAGCCGAGTACCGCGGATCTCGCGGGCGCAACGCGTTCAGCATCATCGTATGCGCGCCGCTGGAGTCGCCAGCCCCGCCCAGGCATCGCGGGTCCGCGTTGAACTCCGAGGCGTGTGCCTTCATCCAGCGGACCGCATAGTTCGCGTCCTGCACCATGGCGGGGTAGGGGTGGTCTGGGGCAAGCCTGAAGTCGACCGACGCCACCACCATGCCCGCCTCAGCAAGCGTCGTGTCAAGGACCGACCCGTCGAGGCGATCGCCGGAGTTCCACGACCCGCCGTGTATGCGCACGAGCGCCGGGAACGGCCCTTTGCCCTTCGGTTGGTAGATCGTCGCGGGCCATGACTCGTTCCCGTCTGTACGGTAGTCAACCTCGATCGCCTCGAGCTCGAAACGCGCCGTGGGGTCGTACGTGAGCTTCTGCTGGAGCATGGTTCTTCTCCGTATGCGCGGGCCGTGCGTGCGGGCTATCACCGCTGCTCGGCGAGCCTAGTCCGTGTCGCCCCCGCGCGCAACCGCGTCGAATCTCCGAGCCAGGTTGCTCGCTGGCGGGTCGGAGCAACGGTGGCTAGTATGGCCGGGCATGCTGATTGCCCCCGCGAAACGTTTTCTCTACCAGCCGGTGCTCCGCCACTGCAACTTCAGGTTGTTTTGGCTAGGACTCGTTGCCCAGGTCAGCAGGCAGCCGATATTCAACATCACTATCGGTTTCCCGATGACGCAGGCGCGGACTGGCCAGTAAAACGCGATAACCGCCAGGCTAATACACTATCGACGATCTGCGAATCATGAGGAGGTGCGGCGATGGCTACGGAGCTTGAGGACGTGAAGCATGAGGTGGCCTTAGCGAATCGCGTGCTGGCGGAGGCGGGCCTCGCCGCTGGACCGCTCATCTCGCTAGGGCACGTTAGCATGCGCGTGCCCTCCGAGCCCAACCACTTCGTGGTGAAGGGACGAGGCTACGAGGTGGATGTGCTTTCGCGCATGCGGCCCGAAGACATGGTCGTATGTGACCTCGAAGGCTTCCGCGTTGACGGCCCACCAGGGGTGACCCAGTGCAACGAGGTGAAGATCCACTCGTGCATCTATCGTGCCCACCCCGGCGTACGATCGATTGTCCACGTCCATCCGCGCTTCGCCGTGGTCATGAGCGTGCTTCAGCAGACCATGGTCCCCGTCTGCCGCGAGGGTATGCCCCTGGTACGCGAGCCGCTGCCGGTCTACCAGCACGTTGCGTTGGTCACCACCGACGAAGAGGGCACCGAGCTCGCGGATGTGATCGG
>CAZQVD010000042.1:8595-11842 GCA_964596665.1 uncultured Dehalococcoidia bacterium | reverse complement strand
ACTGCTGCTCGGCCACGGCGCCGTCACCGTCGGCGACTCCACTGAGGACTCGGTCATGAACATGGTGAACCTCGAAGAGCAGTCGCGCATGAATTGGTACACCTACTGCGCCGCGGGGCCCGGTTACCCGCGCATTCCGGAGAAACTTATCGCCGAGGAGCGCAACAAGCCCCGCATGGACGACCTGCCCCACTTCAAGGGTGCGCTGGAGCAGGCCGGGCCGGTGCGGGCGAGGGGTGCGTGGCAGGCGTACATCGGTGCCGTGACCGGGGATATGTAGCGGCAGTTACCACTTAAACCACTGAACCGTAGAGCTCGTGGAGCACCGTTCAGGCGCATGCTCCCCTGAATGCTCCCAACGAGTGCCCATCCCATCCCTAGCACCGTTAGAGCTGCTCCATTGTCCGAACCGTCAACAAGGCGTGCCAATACAGCTATGGAATCAACCCAAACCGAAGCCGGGCCATATCGTTGGGCAGTGCTAGTTCTGTGGATGGTTTGCCATGCGACAGGATGGGCTGCTGTTTTCACCATCGGGATACTGCTACCTTCAATAGCCTCAGAGTTCCAGTTGTCATACCTTCAACAAGGAATACTGTCTTCCGCCCCTGTTTGGGCAAACGTCGCTTTGACTATTCCCCTTAGTGTCTGGGTCACCCGGTACAGCCCGACCACACTTACTACCGTCACCCTTGCTCTAGGGGTTCTGGGTATCCTTCTTCAGGCATCCTCAGTGTGGTTCGTGTTTCTTCTGGTATCGCGCCTGGCTTTTGGGATCACCATGGCTGCCAGAGAACCAGCCAGGGCTATGCTCACACAGCAATGGTTTACGCCGGACGAGATTATGCGCGCGAATGGGATCACGGCAGGCATTCTCTCTTTTGTATTTGCCGGACTGATTCTAGCT
Organism: uncultured Dehalococcoidia bacterium; assembly: GCA_964596665.1. Taxonomy (GTDB): domain Bacteria; phylum Chloroflexota; class Dehalococcoidia; order Lucifugimonadales; family Australimonadaceae; genus CAZQVD01. Next base: position 10,935 of record CAZQVD010000042.1, on the reverse strand, counting down.
ACACCACCACTGCTAAACGCCTCCAGCAATGACTGGCGAACGACCATGTACCTGATCGGTGGATTCAGCGCTTTGCTGACGATACTGTGGGCCATATTGGGACGCGACAGGGTGAAGGCGAATCAGTCGCGTCCTACGGGAAGGATGGCAAATCCTCTTGGACCCGTGCTTCGCCACAAGCAACTGTGGATGGCGGGCTTGGGGATGCTCGGTGCGAACATGACATTTTCTTGCTTCTTCGCCTTCTATCCTACGTTGATGCTAGATAGACTCCACTTTGCCCTAGGTTACTCAGGAGCAATACTTGGTTTGGCGTTTTTGGCAGGTGGCGTAACGAGCATGGTCATCGGACGGATTGCCACTAATTGGCGATCACGACCGCGTTTCCTGTACCTTTTCGGGGTCCTTATGGTCGGGACTTCTTTAGGGCTCGTAGTGACAGATTCGTTGCCATTGCTGTTCAGTATCGCTGTCCTAAACGGCATAGCCTGGGGATTTTTCCCTATCTTGCTAACTGTGCCATTCCACTTACCCGGGATCCGGATTCACGAAGTACCTGTCGCATATGCGGTTCTTCTGACTGTGGTATCTCTGGGTCTGGCGGTCGGACCGCCCTTGGCAGGATTGCTCCAAGAAAGGTTGGAGAACATGGTGATGGTCTTTGTAGTGATGAGCCTTCTCTCGTTGAGTGTCACTACTTCCGGTATCTTTCTGCGAGGTCTAGAAGAGAATAAGGTCTCGACTATGTAGCCTCTGGTCGACTGCGGGGAATAGATAGAACCCAGTGATACAACCCTGATGCTGATCCGCGCCATGGCGGCCTAACCGGGCCTGCCGGGATTCGCCGTAGGGCGAGGGCGCTTCACCAGCGTCTCCTTCGCCACGAACATCAGCAATAGCGCCGCGAGCAGGATCACCGGGCCAAAGAGCAGGAACGGCACGCCCGGATCCGATGCGTTGGCCACGACCCCCCCAACCGCAGGACCGCCGATCGCGCCGATCTCCGCTATGCTGCGCCGCACCGCCTGCAACGTCCCCCGCGCTCGCTGGGGTATCACGTCGTACGTCGACGTCGCGACCGACCCGAGGGCCAATCCGCTGCCGAAGCCCAGGAACGCCACCAGCAAGCCGATCCCCAACAGCGAGTCGGCGAACGGGATCAACAGGAAGGCGATGCCAGGCACTGCGGTGCTTGGCACTGTCGCCCACTTCCTCCCCAGCTTGTCAGTCACGAACCCAGCGGGGATGATCATCACGAGCACACCCACTGCTTGCAGCGCGAGGAGAAAGCCCACGTCGGACGAGCTGAATCCGCGGTGGGACACCACATACAATGGCAGCATGCCCTCGAGCGCGGAGCGGTATAGCATCATGCTCGTTGTCGCGAATATCAGCACCACATAGGTTGCTCTGAATCGCGGCTCGATCTCCCGGAACACCACCAACAGCGCGATCAATCGGTCCCGTGAGAAGAACCGCTGGCTGGCGCCACCCATGGCGGCCGATTGGTGCACCCGCTCGTGATGGGTCACCGGCAGGCTCATGCTCACCAGCAGCACCACTACTGCGAACCCGGCCCACAGGAAGAACACCGCGCGATAGGAGACCAGATCTGTAAGCACTCCCCCAACCGCGGATCCGAGCGCAATGCCTATCCCGTTGAACCCCATGTACCCACTCAAGAGCCGGCCGCGCTGCTCCGGGCGGACCATGTCCACGCCGGCTATCTCGCGCCCAATCATGAATACGCTGTCGCCGAAGCCGGCGAATAACATCGCGGCGATCACGATCAGGAACGTGGGAGCCAGCCCCACGGTCAGCGCGGCGGCGCCGATCAGGACCGGACCTGCCACCAGCGCGACGCGGGTGCCCAGGCGGTCCACAATCAGTCCGCTGGGAAGTGTGCCGGCCAGCCGGCCGACTCCGTAGGCTGTCACCACCTGGACTGCGGCACCCACGGACACGTCGAACGCCGTCGCCAGCACCGGGATCGTCGGGATGGACATCCCGCGCCCGAAGCTCACCAGAAGCGACGTGCCATAGAGCCCGGTAAGGCCCCAGGCCGTGGAGCCTAGCTTCATAACCTCTCATGGGTGGGGCACGGCTGACACACCGGCCGCGCCAACAGCCGCGTGATCGTCAGGACGTCGCGAACAACCGTTGGGTGTGCGTCCTCTGCGTTGCGACGCTCACCGATCGGCACGCGGCCCAGATGGTTGCCTGGTTCGAGGTCACTACCGGCTTCCCTGTCTCCTGCTCCAGTGCTTCGACCACCTCCATCGCCCTCCAGTTGGTGCACGACAGGAAGTAGCCATCGGCCTCGCTGTCGAGCTGAGACAA
>CAZQVD010000042.1:0-8585 GCA_964596665.1 uncultured Dehalococcoidia bacterium | reverse complement strand
CAACCGCGTGGTGGCGCCCGACATAAGCGCATATTTTCGAGACTTGCACGAGAGTCATGGCGTGGGTATTCACACCGAGACGACGGTGGAAGCGATTGACGGCGAGGAGCGCGTTCGCGAGGTGCTTCTCACGAACGGTGGGCGATTGCCGGCCGATGTCGAGGTTCGACACCAGGCCCGCACCGGAGAGCCCAGTGACCTCGAACCCCATCCCGCCGAGGTACTGCCCGAGCCGCTCATTGATGTCGGTGGTGTACGGCGTTACCACGCTCACGCGCTCGATGCCAAGCGCATGCATCGCCTGCACCGCTGCGGACGACGTACAGACCACGGCTGCTCCACCAGCGGCAGCCGCGAGCCGCGCGACCAGCTCTTCATCGTGCCCCAGTCCACCGAGGAAGCTGCCGCGGGTGCAGGCGTACGCGATCACGTCCACGTCCGCCGACGCAAGGTAGCGGACCGCCGACTCGGCCTCGCGGTTCATCGACTCGAGGTCCGTGACCCGCGCGTCCAGCAGCCATATCCGCGACGAATGAAGCGTGACACCCGGAGCCGCGGCGCGATGGAAGTCGGCCTCGAACGTGGTGTTCGAGGAGGGCAGAACGATCCCGACTCTCACCAAGCCGTCCCTCATCTGCCCGCGGGCGGGGCCGTGTTCACGCCGATCTGGCGCACGCCCTCTGTCACGTTGGTGTTGATCATGGGATGATCGGGATCGCGGTACGTGCCCATAGGGTCCTCGCCGTTGCGCACCTTCTCGATCTGCTCCCGCATCACCCGGCGGAACAGCACCACGCCCCGGTCCGAATAGCTCAGGTGCTCGGCCGACCGATCCGTGATCGGCCCCTGGGTCTCCCAGGCCATCTGATCCTGCTCGTTCACGCTGTTCATCGTGTAGTGTGCGAAGGGGTGGATCTTGTCGGCGCTGTCCTTGTTGGGCGGGTCGTACACCACCTCCGGCTCGAACGCATCCTCTGGCTCGCTGCCGTCCTCGGTGGGGTAGAAGAATGTGCGGATGTGCCACGTATGCGTGTCGTCGATCGGTACGCGGTACTGCGTGCTCGCGCCCTGCCTCAGGATGTTGGGGAAGATGACCGGGTGCTCATCCACCATGCCGGTCTTGTAGGTGCGCTTCTTCTTTAGGCCGTAATCGGTCTGGTAGATCTCGTAGCTCGCCACGTCGTCGGTGTATCCGCGCGTCGTGCTCTCAGGCTTGCGGCCCTCGCGGCTGCCGCCGATGAACTCCTGGTGTAGCACCTGCAGGTGCGCCGGGTCCATCGAATTCTCCATCGCTTGGAACCAGTTGCAGTCCAGCGCCGCGTGGACCCGGATCTGGCGGCGGCCGTCCTTGCGGTGTGTCGTGTCGTAGTGCGGACGCGGTGGTGCTGGCGCGGGCCCCATGTACGCCCAGATCAGCCCCAGGTAGATCTCCACAGGGTAAGACTTGATCTTCACGCTCTTCATGATCGCGTCGTTACGCTCGGGCGGCGTCTCGAGGATGTTGCCGTCGCAGTCGTACAGCCAGCCATGGTACGCGCACGAGATACCTCGCTCCTCCACGCGCCCGTAGACCAGCGATGCGCTGCGGTGGGCACACTTGTCGGCGATCAACCCCGTGCGTCCGGATTTGTCCCGGAAGATCACCAAATCCTCGCCCAGGATGCGGACGAACTTCGTAGGCTGCTCGTCCGTCACGTCCCGTGCCAGTGAGATGGGATGCCAGTAGCGCCGCAGCACCTCGCCTGCGGGCGTGCCCGGTCCTATCCTCGTGATGAGCTCATTCTCCTCAGCTGTCAGCATGCACTTGTCTCCTGGTCATTTCGTCCGTGGCCCGCCGTGCAGATTACCCGAACAAGGTAATACTGCGCGACTGCGGTGGCAATGTCGCCCGTTCCCAGCCCTCGGGGAACCTGTGACTGATGCCTAGCTGCGGCCTGCCGGACCGGGGATTCCGCCGACATCACCGGCAGTTTTGTAAAGGCCTCCAGCGACTCCGTCGCCGCGTCGATCCAGCTCTTGCCGTTGGGGCACCAGCTTCGTGGAACGGACGCCGTACACCGACGGTTCGTGCACCCCGGGAGGCATCGTATCGTGCTCGTGCAACGGCTTCGCACTCCTGGTGAGCTCGCTAGAGACCAACACCGGCAAACAGTACTGCGGAGCAGATCTCCCATCATGGTTCCCGGCCTAACCTGGGTCACCAACTCGTTCTCTTGCGCGGAGAGCAGGATGTTAGTCCGTCACCCCCGGCGGACGCCATGCAACCGTCTTTGGCGGCCCGTACGACCGCACGCTGAAATGCAGTCGCTCGCACCCATCGACCTCCATCTCCACGCGGTCGCCGTCGTTGATGTTCGAGAGCCCCTTGTGATGAGTGCCGCACGAGATCACATCGCCCGGGTTGAGCTGGATCCAGTGCGACAGCCACTCGATCTGCTCGGCGATGGTGTGCGCCATGTCGCCGGTCCAGTAATCCTGGCGCAGCTCCTCGTTCAGCCACAGTTTCACGCGCAGCTCCTGCGGGTCGCCGACCTCGTCCGACGTCGTGATCACTGGCCCCATGGGCGACCACCCGGTCAGCCCTTTGTGCAGGAACGTGGTACGTCGCTGCTGCACGCCCGGGCCCCTCGCCGACACGTCCACGAAGTTGACGTACCCGAACACGTAATCCAGCGCATCCGCCTCTTTCACGTAGCGCGCCGGCTTGCCGATCACATAGCCGATCTCCGGCTCCGGTTGGTACGCTGTCGCGCCCTCGCCCATGTCCAAAATCTCCACCGTGTCGCCGTTGCCGACCGGCCCGGTCGAGCCCTTGTAGAAAAAATCGATCGCCCCTGGTGTGCGGTCGCTGCCGCGGTCAAGGTAGTTTGCGAATGCGCACAGTGACGTGTGCGGGCGAGGCAGCGGCGCACGCAAGCGCACGCTCGTCATCGGGACGCCCGCCGAGCCGACCACGATCTCCTCGAAGCGAGGCTTGAAGCTGGCGAAACCCTCGATCACCCGCTCCATTTGATCTTGCGGCGGCACGACGTCTGCATTTGGCACCGCAGAGCTCACGTCCACCACGTTGCCGTCCTTCAGCACGCCCATCCTGAAGTCGTCGAAAAACAGCAATTTCATGCCTACGCTCCCTTTGTTTTCACTCGAGGTCTATCGGCCGCAAGCCTAGAACCCAGCCGGCACCGGCACCTGGTGCTGCAGCACGATCTCCTTGCGCTGTTTCGCCGACTCGATGATCGCCCACTGCACCTCCGCCGTCGCCATGCCCCACGCTCCGTCGTGCAGCATCGGCTTGTCGGAACGCACCGCGTCGTACAGTTCCAGCACCTCGGACTCCAGCGTCATGCCCGCGCCGCCCGGCTGGTGGATCACCACCTCGCGCTTGCCATCGTTGTCGTATATGTACAGACCCTGCGCCGACATGCGTATGTCGCCGTCCTGGCAGCTCACGATGAAGATGCCCAGGTTGCCCGGAGTCCACGGCCGTCCGTCTGGCCCGCCCACGATGCTGTTCTCCGCGGAGCCGCCGAAGCGTGTCGCCTCCTTGCCGGCATCCTCGTCGAACTCGCCGCTCAGCAGCGCCCTGCGCATCTTTGCGCGACCCTCGTGACCCTTGTCTTCGCCCCACGTCGTCAGGTCAAGGCTGTCGAAGTAGCCGTAAGCGCTGTAGGCCAGCGTCAGCGGCGTGCCGTCCTCGAACTCCATGAACGCCGAGTAGTAGCCCGTGCCGTTTGGGCGCTCGGGACGCCACCTGCCGGTCGACGACCGCACGCTGTGCACCATGCCGCCGCCCAGGTAGCGGGTCGTTTCGATCTGGTGCGGGGCTTGGCGCCACACCGCGCCGCCTCCGGCGGCATCGTCGACTTCCTGCGACATGCGCGGACGCAGCATCCACCCGGTGTAGGCCCACACGTTCATCGCGCGCACCTGCCCTAGCTCGCCGGAGGTGATGATGCTCCGCACTCCCTGGATCAGCGGACTCGTCCCCTGCGTCTGACCACCTGCAAGCAGCTTCACGCCGTTGCGGTCGACCGCGTCCATCACGTCGGCGCACTCCTGCATCGTCACGCCCATGGGCTTGCGCAGGCAGATGTGCTTGCCGTTGTTCGCCGCCGAGATCGCGTTCGCCGCGTGCAGGTGGTTTGGCGTGGCAATCCACACAGCCTCCAGGTCTGGGTCCGCGCACATGTCGTCGACGCTCTCGTACGTCTTCCCGCCGTAGCGCTGGCGGAACGTCTCCAGCGCCTGCGGGCGCTGGTCCGCCCCCGCCACGATCTCCATCTGCGGCATCGTCTCGAGCGTCGGTATGAATTCGGTGGCACCGAACCCTAGCCCCGCGATCCCCACTTTCATGAGCTTTGCTGACGTCATGTTCTCCTCCCGCTGATCTCTCTACGGGACCGCTCCCCACGCGCCTCCGCCAGGCGTCTCGAGGCGCAGCATATCCCCTGCCGCCACGTCGCGCTCGGCCTTGGCGGGAAGCTCCTCGCCCTCACCAGACTGGCTGGCGCGACGCAGCATACTCCTGCCCGGCATGCCGTCGCCGCCCCCGGCGAGGCCGTAGGGCGACGTGCTCCGCCGCTCCGAGATGAGTGTGAGGCGCCCCGGCGCGAGGAACTCGATCTCGCGCAAGATGCCGTCGCCCCCCGCGTGAAATCCCTCGCCGCCGCTGCCGCGCCGCATCGCGTAGCGCCGCACCCGCATCGGGAACGCGAACTCCAGCGCCTCGATGGGGGTGTTCAGCGTGTTCGTCATGTGCGACTGCACTCCTGAAGCGCCCGGCCCTGAAGGCCCGCCCCCATGCCCGCCCGCGGTCGTCTCGTAGTACACGAAAGGTTTGCCGGTGCGCGGGTCCGTGCCGCCCAGGAGCACGTTGTTCATCGTGCCCTGATCTGCAGCGGGGATGCGATCGGGCATCGCCTGCGCCACACACCCCAGCAGCACGTCGGTGATGCGTTGTGACGTCTCCACATTCCCCCCACTCACCGCGTGCGGCGCCTGTGCGTTCACCAAGCTCCCGGCGGGCGCCACCACGGTCACGGCACGCTTGACTCCGTCGTTGGCCGGCACGTCGGCGCCTGCGAGACAGCGAGCCACGTACAGCGCAGCCGACTCCGTCACCGCCAGCGGCGTGTTGATGCAGCCGGGCGTCTGCGCCGACGTACCCGTGAAGTCGAACGTCACATGACCATCGGCGAACGTCGCGGCGCATCGGATCGGCAACGGCTCGTCGCTGACGCCGTCCCCCTCCATCGCATCCTCGAAGGCATACGTGCCGTCCGGGACCATCCTCAGCGCCGCGCGCGTGAGTGCCTCGGCGTGGTCGAGCACCGCGGTCATATGCTCGTGGACCGTGGCCGCGCCGTGGCGCTCCACCAGGCCAAGCAGGCGGCGCTCGCCCGTGCGGATCGCCGCGAGTTGTGCCGCGAAATCGCCGCGGCGCTCTTCCGGCGTGCGGGTGTTGCGGCAGATCAGCTCCAGCAGCGGCTCGTTGAGCCTCCCCCCATCCACCAGCTTCAGCGGCGGGATGATCACCCCCTCCTGGTACAGTTCCGTGGACAGCGGCAGCGACCCTGGCGCCATTCCGCCGATGTCCGCGTGGTGCCCGCGGTTCGCCAGGTACCCGAGGAGCTCACCCGCTTCGTCATGGACCGGCGCCATCACGCTCACGTCGGGCAGGTGCGTGCCGCCGAGGTAAGGGTCGTTCAGGATCGCAACATCGCCAGGCCCCAGTTCCAGGCGTTCGAGCCCAGCGCGCACCGACGCCGTCATCGCACCCAGGTGCACCGGTATGTGCGCCGCTTGCGCCACCATCACTCCATCGGGACCGAACACGGCGCAGGAATAGTCGCGGCGCTCCTTGATGCTGGTCGAGAACGCGGAGCGGCCCAACGCCACGCCCATTTCCTCGGCAACCGACGCCAACAGGTTGCGGAACACCTCTAGCGAGACCCCGTCGACGGCCATGCTCAGCTCGCCTCCGGAATAAGGATCAGATTGCGTATCGCGTCCACCTCGCCGCGCCAGCCCGGCGGCACCACGGTCGTCGCGTCCATCTGTACTACCAACGCCGGGCCGGTGAGCCAGTCGCCCGGCCGTAGGCGCTCTCTCCGGTAGAGCGCGGCCTCGACCGCGCCGTCATCGAACCAGACTTCCGTGCTTCCTTCGGGCTCGGCCACTCCTGTCACGACACGCTCCCAGCGCGGCGCCGGTATCTCGGCCGGCGCGGTAAGCCGCAGCCGCGCCGTCACGATCTCCACGACCCCGCCTGGGTCGCTGTAGCCGAAGCGCCGCTCGTGCTCGTCGTGGAAAGCCGCCGTCACCGCGTCGTAGGACGCCTCGCTCGGCCACGCCACCGCAAGCTCGAACGACTGTCCTGCATAACGCGCGTCCAGCCAGCGATCGATGGCTAGCGACCCGCCGGAGAACCCCTCCGCCGTCATCTCCTCCATCCCCGCAGCTTCGAGCGAGTCGAGTGCCTCCGCCACCGCATGCATCCCGGCCTTGCCCGTGACCATCACCGTGCGGGAGAGATCCCGTGAAACGTCGGCGATCGCCACGCCTAGTGCAGACAACACTCCGGGGCTCGGCGGCACCAGTACCTGCGGCATCCCGAGCGAGGCGGCGAGCGCACACGCATGCTGCGGTCCGGCACCCCCGAACGCCACCAGCGTGAACTCTCGCGGATCGTACCCCTGCTCAAGCGACACGTTCCTCAGCGCGCGCTCCATGATTGCGTTGGCCACACGCACCACGCCGAGCGCCGCCTCTTGAAGGTCCGCGCCCATGCCCGACGCCACGCCGGTAAGGGCGGACGCCGCCCGCTCCGTATCCAGCCTCACCCGGCCATCCAGCAAGCCGTCCGGCGGCACGCGCCCCAGCAGCAGATTCGCGTCCGTCACCGTCGGCTCGCTGCCCACCCCATAGCATGCGGGGCCCGGCGATGCGCCCGCCGATTCTGGCCCTACGCGCAGCGCACCGCCCACGTCGAGTCTGGCAAGCGACCCACCGCCCGCGCCGACCGTTCGTATGTCGATCAGCGGCACGCCCACCGGCATGCTGTCGACCACGTGGTCGCGTCCGGTGAGTACGCGGCCTGGGCACACGGACACATCCGTCGACGTGCCTCCCATGTCCAGCGTGATGATCTGCTCGTACCCGGCCGCTGACGCGACGGACCGTGCGCCGATCACACCGCCGGCAGGGCCACTGAGCACGGTGCGCACGGGCTGCAGGCTGGCGAGATCGGCGGTGATGCTGCCGCCCGACGACTGCATCACCCGCACCGGTCGGCCCACCGCCTCCTGCATGGCCCGGAGATACCCCGCTACCAGCGGCCCCACGTATGCGTTGACGGCCACCGTACTCGTGCGCTCGAACTCGCGGAACTCCGGCAGCACGTCGGCGGAGGCCGTGACGAAGCAGCCGGGCAGGGCGTGCCTCAGCGCGGCTGCGATCTGCCGTTCGTGGGTCGGGTTCAGGAAAGAGAACAGCAAGCAGACGGCGACCGCGTCAACGCCTCGATCGCGGACCTCCCGCACGACGCGCCGCACCTCCTGCGCGCTGAGGTGCTCCAGCACGGCGCCGTCCGCCCCAACGCGCTCCCGCACGCCGACCCGCATATCGGACGGCACGAGCGGCTCAGGCGGCACGTACTCCAGCGCGTACAGATCGAGGCGCGCCTGGCGCCCAAGCTGCAGCACGTCTTCGAAGCCCGCCGTCGTTACCAGTGCCGTCCGCGCGCCGCGTCGCTCCAGCAACGCGTTGGTTGCGACCGTCGTGCCAAGTGCCACGTCTGCGCCCTGCGTCGCACCAAGCCTCGCGAGCCCGTCCGCGGCGACTCGTGCGGGCGCTCCGGCTTCCGATGGCAGCTTGTGCACCGAAACACGGCCTTCCTCCACCAGCACGAAGTCCGTGAAGGTGCCGCCCGTGTCGATGCCGATGACCGAGGTTGCCAAGGCGTTTCGGCCTAGACCGTCATCTCTAAGATGTACATGCCACCACGCTGCCGGTCGACCGTGTACACGAGCAGGTTCTCGTCCACGTACACGTCGTTGATGTTCATGCCCTCCAGTGCGTCGGCGTAGTGATCGTCGATCTTGCTGCCCGTTGCCAGCTCCGGAACGAAGTGCGCTACCTCCTTCGGCTGGAACGGGTTGGAGATGTCGTGCACGCGCATGCCCGCGTTGAAATAGGTCCCGAAGATGAGAGTCTCGGACTTGAACGACGTGTCCGCCGGCTGGTTCTCGTGGATGTTATGTGCGCCGAACCGGCCAGGCCTGCTGGTGAGCTCCTCCATGGGCGGCATCGGGAACGTGGAGAGGATCACCGGGTTCGTCTCGGTGCTCATGTCCATCACCCACACCAGCTTCGGCCAGTCCTCGCCGTCCTGGCGCACCGACTCGTCCGTCACAATCATCAGCCCACGTTCGAATAACGGCAGCGCCGTGTGCGTGAAAGCGGGCGAGGGCATGGGTGGATGGTAGTCGACCCGGCTGATCTCTTTGATTTTGGACATGTCGGAGATGTCCAGGATGATCGCGCCCGCGTCTTTGAAGCAGCAGTAAGCGCGGTCCGGCCGCTGG
>CAZQVD010000041.1:0-15263 GCA_964596665.1 uncultured Dehalococcoidia bacterium | reverse complement strand
CGATTCATCCGCGAGGTGCTTAAGGCGTACGAGGCCGACTACGACGAGTTCGAGCAGCGCGGGAACACGTGGGTCCAGCTCGAGTACGCCACTTGGCAGAAGGGCTGGACGCACCTGATCAAGGGCGGCGAACTCGACGGCGTGTTCGACGAGGGGTTGATGACGAAGCGGTGGCTCCAGGTGTCGGACGAAGTGGACCTGGAATACCTGCCGATCGACGGTCCGCAGCTCGACCTGCTCGAAGCGTACGGCATGAAGAAGGGATTCATCCCGAAGGGCCGCCTGCGCGGAGTCGACCGCGACCTGCCTACGATCGACATGGAGGGCTGGGTGATGGTCTGCGACGAGAGCCTCCCGGAGGACCTCGTCTACGACATGACCAAGGCGCTGGACGAGGTGAGCGGCACCATCGACGCGTCGTTCTCACCGGGTCAGGGCATGACGGGCAAGTTCGCGGAGCACCCCATGTGGGAGAAGCTGGACATCCCCGTGCACCCTGGCGCCGAACGGTACTACCAAGAGCAGGGGCACACGCCCAGCTAGCGCGCCGCGAGCTTGTGCGGCACACGACGCCCGCGATAACCTCACGGGCGCCATGGCCGTCATTTACGACATCGAGCTCAACTCCGCCGCTCACTTCCCCGCCCCCGAGGTTCCGGGGCTCGCCGAGCGCGCCGAGGCCGCCGGGTTCGGCGCCTACTGGAAGGGCGAGTCCAACAGCACCGACCCGTTCGTCTTGCTCTCGGCCATCGCATCGCGTACGAGCACCATCAAGCTCGGCACCGCCATCTACCACATCTATGGCCGCAGCCCTGTCACACTCGGCATCCAGTCCGCGACGTTGCAGGACCTTTCAGGCGGGCGCTTGCTGCTGGGCCTCGGTGTGGCGAACCACGCCATCGCTGCCTGGCACGGCGGTACGTTCGACCGCCCTCTGCGTCGCATGCGCGAGTACATCGAGGTCACGAAGGCGGCAGCGCGAGGTGAGCGGGTCGAGTACGACGGCGAGACGCAGCAGACGGGCAAGGCGTTCCGCCTGTCATGGAAGCCATCGCACCCCGAGGTTCCGGTGTTCGTCGCAGGTCTGGGCGAGCAGATGACGCGAATGATCGGGCGCATCGGCGAGGGCGTGGTACTGAACATGGCGACGCCGGAGAAGATACGCGAAATCTCCATTCGCGTCCGCGAGGCAGCCGAAAAAGCAGGCCGCGACCCCGACCGGGTCGAGATCATCGCCAAGGCACGCGTGTCGCTACACCCCGACCGCGCCATGGCGCGCGAGCGGCTGCGACAGGTGCTCACCTTCTACAACATCGCCGAGTTCTACGGCGACATGCTGGTGGCCCAATGCTTCGGCAAGCAGGTCGCGGCCGTGCGCGAGGGCTTCAAGGAGGGCGGCTTCAAGCAGGCGGTCACGGCCATCTCCGACGACTATATGGACCAGCTGCCGGCGCTCGCCGCCACGTCGATCGGCGAAGTGAAAGAGCGTCTGGCCCGCTACGTGGAGGCGGGCGCCACACGCATCATCGTGCCCTACGTCCCGGCGGGCGACGCGGTGGTGGAGGACGCGAAGAAGTTCATGGCAGCGTGGGAAGCCAACGCGGGGCGGTAGCGTGAGCCGCGACGCCGCGGCTCACACAGGCTGGCGGCGCCGGAGGCGGCGCACCCTGGTTGCCGTTGCGGTGGCCATGGGACTATCCGCTTGGGCCTGGAACGTGGGCCTCCTGTTCGATGGCCCGGTCCCCACCCCGTCGACCAGCATCTCAGCTGTCTCGGGACCCGACGACTGGGGCATGATCGGGCGCGATGCCGCCCACACTTCGGCGGTCGACGGGCACCAAGCCCTCGAGGGCCGCATCGCTTGGCGCTTCGAATCTCCAGCCCTGTGGCTCACGCCGCCTGCCATCGCGGACGGACGTGTGTATCTCGCCACGGGTGACGGGAGCCTGGTGAGTCTGGACGCGGGCGACGGTTCCGTGGTCTGGGAGCGGGAGGTACCCGTGCCCACGGCCGCATCGCCCGCCGTCACCACGTCCCACGTGTATCTGACGGCGCGAGACGGAAGGATGCTGGCGATCAGCCACGATGGCGAGCCCGCGTGGGAGTTCCGGGCCGGCGGTCCATTCTCCACAGCGGTGGTGGTGTACCAGGGGGTCGCGTACGCAGGTTCGGCGGACGGCACGCTCTACGCGGTCGACGCGGTGGATGGGAGGCTGCTCTGGAGCATGGAGCTGGAAGGCAGGGTCACGTCCGCGCCGTCGATGTCTGGGGATCTGCTAGCGGTCGCAGCCGACGACCGCCTGATCTACCTGATCGATGTGACCACTGGCAAGAAGCGAATGGTGTTCGCGACGCCGCACCTCACCGCGACGAGTCCCGTGTTTGCGGATGAACGCGTGCTGATCAGCACCCGGGGCGGCACGCTGACCGGGTTGGACTCGACGAAGCTGGAGTATCCAATGGAGCGGGCGTTCCGCTATTGGCGGCAGCAGCTCTTCCTGTGGGGGATGCAGTCCGGCCCGCCGGTGCCCAAGGGGTTCGTCTGGGGCCGCCTCCTCGGGAGAGGCGAGGCGGCCAGCGAAGCCACGGTGCTAGACGGCGTCGCGTACGTGGCGCTGTCCGAAGGCCGGTTGCGTGCCATCGCGGTGGCAGACGGCACCCCGCTGTGGACCTACGAAGCAGGTGCAACGGTGCACACTGCTCCTAGCGTCGCCGGGAACCTGGTTTACGTCGGCTCGGAGGACGGGGCAGTCCACGTCGTGGATCGGCACGCCGGAGGGCTGCGCCAGTCGTTCGACGTAGGCACCCGAATGGTTGGGCCGGTCGTCGCAACCGCGACCGCCGTCTACGTCATGTCCTCTGAATCCGCCACACTGATGGCGTTGCGTTGAGGTCGACGCCGCCACGAACCCAATCAACGCCGATGGGCTAGTATTGCGTCCGCGGCGCGAGGCCGCCGCCCAAAGCAGAACGACCGGAGGAGACGACGCATGTGTGACTTCGCAGCAGACGCCGAGGCAGCTGGCATCCTGGTGGGCCGGACGCTGACCCTTGAACGGGTGCGGCAGCTCAATGCCAAGGACTACTTCTACCAGATGCTGAAGGACAACCCGGAGATACTGAAGATCCATCCCGGCATCGAGGACGACCTGCTGCTGGGCGCCATCGACTGCCACGTCCACGCGTACCCCGACTTCGTACACCGCGCGCAGGACATGATCGGTGTGTCCGTGGACGCGGCTCGCGCAGGCATGCGCGCGGTTGCGTTCAAGGACCACTGGAACATCAGCGCCAACGCCGCCTACCTCGCCCAGCTTCACGTCGAGCACCTGGTCGACATGGGCGAGCTGGACCAGGGCATCGAGGTCTACGGCGGCGCCGGCATGTGCCTGGGCATGAACGTGGAGTATGTGCGTCAGGCGGTGAAGTACCCGAACTTCCGCATGATCTGGTTCCCCACGTTCACCTCCAAGGGCTTCTGGCGCGGCGCCGGCGTCCCGGAGCACGAGGGTGTGGTGCTTGTGGAGGATGGCGAGGTGCTGCCCGAGGTGGTCGAGATCATGCAGCTCGCCGCAGACAACAAGGTGGGCATCGGGTTCGGCCACACCGACTTCCAGGAACTGCTACCGCTGGCAAAGAAGGCGAAAGAGCTCGGTGTGCGCGCCACGCTCGACCACCCGCTGCTGGAGCTGAACAAGCTGCTGCTGGACGAGATGCAGGAGCTGGCCGACCAGGGCGTGTTTGTTGGGACGTACTGCCAACCCATGATCCCCAGCCTCTACCAGCCCGTCGCCGACCCCATGGAGACGATCCGCACGATCAAGGCGATCGGTGCCGAGCGCTGCATCATCGGCAGCGACTTCGGCCAGGTGCTGCACGTCAACACCGTCGATGGCATGCGCATCTTCATCCGTGCGCTGCTCGGCTTCGGCCTGGAGCCCGACGAGATCAAGCTCATGCTGAACGACAACCCGGCCAAGCTAATGTACCTCGACGATCGCGAGCCCGACGTGCCGGGGGTGTACAGGAGGCTGGACAACTAAGGGGGGCTATAACCCAAGCAACCGCTCCGCGTTGCCGTGGTAGATCGCCTCTCGCTCAGGCTCGGTGCAGTCGAGACGGTCGACCATGCCGATGTGGCGACCGTCGCCGAAGGGATGGTCGGTGCCCAGCAGTATCTTGTCGGCGCCGACCACCTTGTAGCACATGTCCAGCGCCTCTGGGCTGTGGCCGATGGAGTCGACATACAACTTGTCCAGGTAGTGCTTGGCCGGCTGCGTCGTCTCCGGCGCACTTTCGATGCTCGCCCCCAGCCGGCCGCCCAGGTAGGGGATGATGCCGCCGACGTGCGGCACGATGAGCCGGAAATCGGGCGCCTCGTCGAACAGGCCGCTGCGCAGCAGCCGCACGGCACCCAGGCTGGTGTCATAGATGAACGCCATGCCCGGGATCATCGGCGTGCCCGCCATGCCCACCGTGTTCAGCGGCGCGGTGGGGTGCATGTTCATGGGCACGCCGAGCTCGGCGATGCGCCGGTAAACGGGCATGAACTCCGGGGAGTCAAGCACCTTCTGGTTCGTGTTGGAAAAGAGTTGGAAGCCCTTGAAGCCCAGCTCGTTGACGCAGCGATTGACCTCGGCGATGGAGCGTTCGGGCGTACCGAAGCCGATGCTGCCCATGGCGACGAACTTGTCTGGGTACTGCTCCACCGTCGCGGCCAGGAAGTCGTTGATGCGCGACGCCCAGTCGTCGGCCTCGTCGCCGCCCAGCAGCTCTGGGCCGGGTATGCCGTGGGTGAGCACTGCCACGTCCAAGCCCATGTCGTCCATCGACTTCAGCTTCGCGTCGATCTCCATGTGGCCCGGAGGCGACACGACGCTCATGGCAGTCGAGCAGTTGGTCACGAACGTGCCGCCCTGCCTGACCGCGTTCGGCAGCGAGCTGCGGCCGATCAGGTACTCGGCGAACTCGGTGAAGTACAGGTGCGTGTGAATGTCGATGCGCATGCGACCCCCTCTCAGACGTCAGGCTAGCGGGCGACAGTATAGCCGCGGCGGATGGAGCTACGTCCGGCGCACGGTCAACGCGGCCAGCGCCAGTAGAGCGACCGCGAAGCCGGTCAGCACGGCGATGTCGCCCGCAGCGCCCGATAACCCCCGGCCTTCCAGCATGATCGCCTTGAGCCCCGAAACAGCGTACGTGAGCGGCAGCACGTTGGAGACCGCTTGGAAGTAAGCGGGAAGCTGCGCCACAGGCAGGATGACGCCCGACAGGAAGATCTGAGGCGCCAGGATGACGGGGATGAACTGCACCACCTGGAACTCGTTGCGCGCGAACGTCGACACGAAGATGCCGAGGTTCACCGCCGCCACGGTCAGCACCAGCAACACGACAACCATCTCCGCGAACGAGCCCTGGTAGTCGATCTGGAGCGCCACGATCGTGTACAGCAGAACGACCAGCGACTGGATCGCGGCGAACACCAAGAAGCCAAGTAGGTAGCCGACGAGTATGTCGGCCCGCCCCACGGGCGTGGTCAGCAGGCGCTCCAGCGTCCCTTGCGAGCGCTCGCGTAGGAAACTCACGCCGGTGAGCATGAACGTGAAGAACAAAGCGAACGTCGCAATCAACGCGGGCGCCACACGGTCGAGCACCAGGCGCTGGTCGGCGAAGCTGAAGCCCACCAGTGACATGACCATGATCGGCGCAACGAAGATCAGCCCGATGGAGCGCCGATCCCGCAGGATCTGACTCACGATGCGGATGGCGATGGCGAGCGTTCGGTCGATGCTCATCGCGCACCGCCGTGCCGGACGAAGTGTAGGAAGGCGTCTTCGAGACTTGCGTCCGGTGTGCCCACGGCCGAACGCAGCTCCATGGGGCTGCCCAGCGCGATCACACGTCCCTCCTGGATGAACGCGAGATGATCGCAGTGCGCCGCGTCGTCCATGGTGTGGCTCGAGATGACGATGGTGTCGCCGGCGGCCGCGGCGCTGCGGAAGCGCTCCCAGAACGAGGCGCGTAACTCCGGGTCGAGCCCCACGGTCGGCTCGTCGAGCACCAGCAGCGGCGGCCTGTGCACCAGTGCGATGGCCAGGCTCACCCGCTGGCGCATGCCGCCGCTCAACTTGAGCAGCGAATCGCCGCGCCGCTCGCTAAGCGCCACCCACTCCAGCGCACGGCCGACGGCCTCGCGTCGCTCACCACGATCCGACATGCCATACATGCGGGCGAAGAAGTCGACGTTCTGCTGCACCGACAGCTCGGTGTACAGGGCGCTGAGCTGAGGCATGTAACCGACACGCGTCGACTGCTTGGGGGACGCAGGCTCGCCGAACACCAGCGCCTGGCCCGACGACGGCTTTAGGAGGCCCATGAGCAACCGCATCAACGTCGTCTTGCCGGCGCCGTTCGCACCAAGCACGCCGAATATCTCGCCCCGCGTCACGCTCAGCGATAGGCCGTTTAGCACCTGAAGTGAGCCGTAGCTAAACGCGATGTCCCGCGCTTCGAAGGGTGGCGCCTCAGCGCTCATGGCGAGCCGTCCGATCTGCCGCCTCTAGCGTCGCGAGCATGCGGCATCTCTTCTGTACCACGAACGTCGGCAGTTGGCGATGGGTGGCGAAGGATTTGATTGTGCACCTGACGGCTCAGGACTAAAGCCGCTGGGCGACGGTTTAGCGCCAGCTCGGGCTATGCCAGTCGTACTCGACGTGGATCAGCCAGTTGGCCGCCTTGACCAGCTCGGGCCCGTGGCCCGCTACGGCGTAGCAGATGCGCGTGCCGTCCCTCGCAGTGATGTAGACAAGCTTCTGGCCCGTCGCGGCCCTACGCTACCGCACCGTGGGCACGCATGCTCGCGATCTCATCGTCGGCGAAGTCGGCGTCGCGTAGTACATCGTCGGTGTCACCCCCGAGGCTTGGTATCGGGCCGTGGCGAGGCTCGGCGCCGGACATCTTGATGGGGTTCGCTATCACGGGGACCGGACCCACGGGGGAGTCCACCTCGCGCACCATGCCACGCGCCAGTACCTGGGGATGGTCGAGCACTTCTGCGATATCGCGCACGCTGCCGTAGGGGAGCTCGGCTTCCGCGAGCCGCTCCAGCCAAACCTTCGAGTCTGCAGAAGCGAATGCTTCGTCGATCACCGCCTCGAGCTCGACGCGGTGCCGGCGCCTCCCTTCCACGGTCGCGTAAAGCTCGTCGGCGAACATATCTTCGCGCCGTAAGACACGCTTGCAGAACAGATCCCAATCGCGAGGCGAGGCGACCGCGAAGTTCACATAGCGCCCGTCCTTGGCCTTGAACGGGCCGTAGGGCGTGACGTAGTGGTGCCGCATGCCAACGCGCTCAGGCAGTTCGCCCTGGTGCCAGTAGTGGTGCGGGAAGTAGGCGAGCCACGAGAGCATGGCGTCGAACATGGCGATGTCTATGTACCGCCCCTCGCCGGTGCGCTCGCGCTGGAGCAGCGCCATGAGGATGGCGTTCGACGCATACATGCCCGCTGCGATGTCGGCCACGGGCACGCTGGCCTTGGCGGGAGCGTCGGGGTAGCCGGTGCTGGAGATGATACCTGCCTCGCCCTGGATCAGTAGGTCGAACGCCTTGCGATCGCGGTAGGGGCCGTCCTGGCCGTAGCCGGAGATCGAGCAGTACACGAGGCGGGGGTTGAGCGCGGAGAGGTCACCGTAGCCCAGCCCCAGCCCGTCGACGACACCGGGTGCGAAATTCTCCAGGAACACGTCAGCGCGCTGGGCGAGGCGCCGCATCACGACCTTGCCGCCGTCGCTCTTCACGTCGACCGCGATCGAGCGCTTGTTGCGGTTCACCCACACGTAGCCGGAGGAGAGCCCGTGCACCGCATTGTCCCAGCCGCGGATCGTGTCGCCGGTGCCGGGGCGCTCGATCTTGATCACGTCGGCGCCCATGTCGGCCAATAGCTGCGTGCAGAACGGGCCGGCGGCGGCGATCTCGAAGGCCACCACGCGAAACCCGTCGAGTGGCAAGGCCGGGTCGGCCATCGCGATCGCTCCTCCCCGAGCCCCGTGGCGGGGCGCGGGCACCCGGCTTAGAATGCGCGCACTATAGCACGCGCCAGGCCCTCGCCTGCCGCAGGCCCCGTCGACGCCCTGCGGGAGCTTTTTCAGCGAGAGGAACCGCTGTGGATCTCAAACGAAGCTGGATGTTCGTGCCGGGCCACCGGCATCGGTTCGTCGAGAAGGCCATGGGGCTAGCCTGCGACCTGATGATGCTGGACATCGAGGATGGCGTGCCGCCCGACGAGAAGCAGGCCGCGCGCGAGCTGATCGCCGAGGCGCTAGGCTGGGAACGTCAGCCCGGGTCCCCTACCCGCTTCGTGCGCATCAACGCCGTGGGACACGAGCGGAGCGAGGCGGACCTCGAGTGGGTCGTGCGCCCCGGCCTAGACGGCCTAGCGCTGCCGAAGGTGCAGTACGCTGAGGAGGTACAGCAGATCGCGAACTACCTCGACAAGCACGAGCCGGAGATGGGCATCGCGCTGGGCAGCATCGAGCTGCACATCGCCATCGAGAGCCCGCGGGGCATGTTCAACGCGTTGGCCATCGCCGAGTCCTCGCCGCGCGTCGTCGGGCTCATGTTCGGCGCCGAGGACTACGGCTGGGAGCTGGGGCTGCCCGCGATCCGCGAGGGGGAGGCGGCGGAGCTGATTCACGCTCGCTCCTCGATCGTCATGGCCGCGCGCGCCGCCCACGTCCAGGTCGTCGACGGCGTATGGCCGAATCTGCAGGACACGGACGGCCTGATGCGCGACATCACCCAGTCGCGGCGGCTCGGGTTCAGCGGCAAGTCGCTCTTCCACCCATCGCAGATCGACGCTATCAACGCGTCCTTCTCACCGACGCCCGAGGAGATCGACTACTGTCACCGGGTAAGCACGGCCTTCGACGAGGCGATGGCGCGCGGCGACGGCTCAATCGCCTTCGGCGGTCAGCTTGTTGACCTGCCGATCGTCGAGCGCGCCCGCGCCACCCTGCGGCTCGCTGAGTTGCTTGCGGACGAGACACACCCGAGGGAGGATTTGAACCGATGAGCCTGACCACAGTGCGAGTGAAGAGGATATTGGAGCAGGGCGACGCGAAGGCCGAGTCCATGGGCCTGAACGTGACCATCGTCGTGGTGGACGCCAACGGCATGCAGCGGGGCCTGCTCGCCCGCGAAGGTGCGCGATTCACGACGATCGGCATCGGTCTCGGCAAAGCGCTCGCCTGCGCCGGCACGGAGCGGCCGACCGTCGAGATGGCTGATCGAGCGGGGCGCCCCGTGTTCCAGTACCAGATGATCCACGAGGGGTTCGTGTTCGCCCAGGGCGGCGTGCCCATCATCGAGGGCGGCGAGTTCGTAGGCGCCTGCGGCATCAGCGGTGCCAGCACTGGCGCGATCGACGAGGAGATCGCCTACGCGGCGGTGGCCTAGCCTCTGAGTGCGAAGCGTCGCACCTTGCCGGTGGCGGTGCGGGGCAGTGCGTCGGCGAAGGCCCATATGGCCGGCACCTTGAAGGGCGCGACCCGGCCCGCGAGATGATTGCGAAGCTCGGCGGCCAGCACATCGCTGGGCTCTTGGCCCTCGCGGGTGACCACAACCGCCTTCGCCTGCATCAGGCCGCGGGCATCAGGTGCATCCACGACGGCGCATTCCAGCACAGAAGGATGGCCCAGCAACTCGTTCTCCACCTCCACCGGTGCGACCCACATCCCGCGCACCTTGAACATGTCGTTCGACCGACCCACGAACCAGTAGTACCCGTCCTCGTCGCGGTGGAACAGGTCGCCGGTGTTCAGCCACTCGCCCAGGAAGGTCTCGGCCGACTGCTCGGGCTGGTTCCAGTAGAGCGGCGCCGTGCCGCGGCTCTTCAGGTGCAAGGTGCCCACGTCACCATCCGCCACCGGCGCGCCATCCACGTCAAGCAGCCGAGACTCGAACGTCGGCAGCAGCGTGCCGGCGCTGCCGGGCTTCACGGCGCCGGGTACGTTCGATAGGTATTGCGCTCCCGCGTCGGTGCTGCCCAACGTTTCTACGATCTCCAGGCCAAACATCGCCTGCCAGCGGTCGAACAGCAAGCGCGGTAGCGCCTCGCCAGAGGACACGGTGAGGCGCAGGCTCGACAGGTCCTGCTCCCGGCCCACTGCCTGCGCATGCTCCATCAGCGCCGAGTAGAACGTGGGCACGCTGAAGAAGATGGTGGGCCGGTGGCGCGCGATCGCCTCCAGCACCGGCTCGGGGGAGGGACGATCGGGGAACAGCACCGCCGACGCGCCGTAGAGCAGCGGCATCTCGATGGTGGCATTGCGGCCGTAGGAGAAGAAGGCCTTCGACGTGGCGAAGAGCACGTCGCCCTCGGTCACGCCGAGACCTGCCTCGGCGAAGGGTGGCTGGTAGAAGAGTATGTCCCGATGTCGGTGCACGACCGCCTTGGGGCGGCCCGTGGTGCCGGAGCTGTACATCCAGAACGCCATGTCTTCCGGGGCCGTTTCGGCGGATTCGAGCGCCGAGGACTGCGTGGCCACGAGCGCTCGATAGTCGAGCGCTCCGCCCAATGATGTGGCGGCATCGGCGACGACGATCACTTGGCCGTCGGGGTGTGCCTCGAACATCTTCGCCGCGTGCTGCTCGTCGGCCACTACCACGCGAGCGTCGGCGCCGGCGAAGCAGTAGGCTAGCTCTTCAGCGGTCTGTAGCGGATTCAACGGAACCGGGATCGCGCCGATCTTCATGGCCCCAAGGTAAGTGTAGGCGAGCTCTGGACGGTCCGGGAGCACAATGGCGACGCGCTGTTCGCGCCCGACACCAAGCGAACGGAGCGCGTTGCCCGCCCGGTTGCACCCTTGAGCGAGCTCCGCATAGGTGATGGTCTGGTCTCGAAAGTGGAAGGCGGTCTGGCCGCCTCGCCCGTCTCGCAGGTGACGGTCCACCAAGAAGTCGGCCTGATTGAACTGCGCAGGCACGGGCATGTCGAGAAGCGATGGCACCATGGCAGCAGCTATGCTACTCCTCGCAACCGGATGCCCGCGGTTGACACCGGCGAGGCCGACTCCTATGTTCGCCAGGCCGCACGCTGCTCCACGAGGAATCCACGTGAATCAACAGGAGACCGACAACCTCAACGCCGTACGCATGGCGGTCCGCGATGTGTGCAAGAGCTATGGCTCCGAGTACTGGCGCCGTATGGATCAGGACCACGCGTACCCCGATGCGTTCGTGCAGGAGATGACCGACCTCGGCTGGCTCAGTGCACTCATCCCGGAGGAGTACGGCGGCGGCGGCATGAGCGTCACCGAGGCAAGCGTCATCCTCGAGGAGATCAACCGCTCTGGCGGCCATGCCGCGGCCTGCCACGCGCAGATGTACACAATGGGCATCGTGCTACGCCACGGCAGCGACGAGCAGAAGCAGCGCTACCTGCCCGACGTGGCCAACGGCAAGCTGCGGCTTCAGGCGTTCGGCGTCACGGAACCGAATGCGGGCTCCGAGACCACGCGCATCGAGACGACCGCTGTAAAGAAGGGCGATAGCTACGTGGTCAACGGGCAAAAGATATTCATCTCCCGGGTGCTGCAGTCGGACCTGATGCTGCTACTGGCGCGCACGACGCCCTACGACGAGTTGGAGAACAAAACGATGGGGCTGTCGGCATTCATCGTGGACATCCGTGGGGCGGGCGACCACCTGCAGGTACGTCCGCTGGACATGATGTTCAACCATCACACCAACGCCCTCTTCTTCGACGATCTGGAGGTTCCCGCCGAGAACCTGATTGGCGAGGAGGGGATGGGCTTCCGCTACATCATCGACTCATGGAATGTGGAGCGGATCCTCGTGGCGTCCGAGTCCATCGGCGACGGCGATTGGTTCATTGACAAGGCGACCGAGTACGCCAAGAGTCGCGAGGTGTTCGGGCGGCCCATTGGTGCGAACCAAGGCGTGCAATTCCCTATCTCCCAGGCCTACTCGCACATCCGCGCGGCCGACCTGATGCGCTACGACGCCGCGGCCAAGTACGACCGCGTAGAGCGCTGCGGCGCCGAGGCCAACATGGCCAAGCTTCTGGCGTCGGAGGCCTCGTGGGAGGCAGCCAACGTTTGCATGGACGTACACGGTGGTTATGGCTTCGCGCAAGAGTACGACGTGGAGCGTAAGTTCCGAGAGTCGCGGCTGTACATCACGGCGCCAGTGAACAACAACCTCGTTCTAGCGTTCCTGGGCCAGAACGTGCTGGGGATGCCGCGGTCGTATTAGTTGACTGGTTCGACTCTGTGTCTATGCTGCGCTAAGGCTTCGGGCTGAAGCCGCGGGGCGGCGGTTTGGCTTGCTCGGTTGGCGCGGCCTTCCCATCTACCCACCCGCCGTCGTGACCTTGTTGTACGGGGGACACCATCCTGTCCACGGCATTGCAGCCATCCCCTACACGCCTGGTCGGATCGTAGGCCCATGGCGCCTGGCTGAACCATTGCTGCTCTTGCCGTTCCCTGCATCTCGCATGTAATTTCGAACCGAAGGGAGGAGTCTCTCGCCCTACCGGGGGAGTACGAAGGGGCACCCCCTCGCTTGCAAGACCTGACACGGGAGGCTGGATTGGGAAACAACACCCCTATTGCCATGCAGCGCCAATGGGTACAGGGTTGCACCCTGCAAGGAGGCGTATATGTCGAAAGTTGAGGATCGGCTGAAGCAGATGGGAATCGAGCTGCCGGAGCCGCGGGGACCGGCGGGGAACTACGTATCCGCGGTGCGGACAGGGAATCTGGTGTTCCTCGCGGGCGTCGGTCCGCGCCAGCCGGGCGGCGAGCGCGTGATCGGGAAGCTTGGGCGTGATCTCACCGTCGAGCAGGGCTACGAGGCGGCGAAATGGTGCGCCGTGAGCCTGCTCGCGAACCTGCGTGCCGAGATCGGCGATCTCGACCGGGTGGTGCGCATGGTGAAGCTGCTGGGCATGGTGAATAGCGACCCGGACTTCACGCAGCCACCGGCCGTCATGAACGGGTGCTCCGATCTGCTGGTCGAGGTACTGGGCGAGGCCGGGCGCCACGCCCGTTGCGCCGTGGGACTCGCAACGCTGCCCAACGGCATGGCGGTGGAGGTGGAGTCGGTGGTCGAGGTGCGCTGAGGCGTCGACGCGCAAGCGCCGTTCGGCTATTCTCCCGGACGTGTGTCGCGACCGGCGACCTCGGTGTGCACCTGGGCGACGGCGTCACGCCCCTCTAGCGTCAGGTGGGGGTAGTGCTCGCGCCACGGCTTGTCCGGCGGCATGAACTCCGCGAACGTGTCGATGTGCCCCTGGGGATCCTCCGGGTCCTTCGATGTGTGCGGCAGCGGCTCGCCGTCCTGCAGCTTCTCGATGGATTTCAGTAGGAAGCGCCGGACCGCGATCACACCCATGTCGCTCACGGCCAAGTGCTCGGTGCGGCGGTCGTAGATATGGCCCATGGACTCGGTAGCCATACCGTCGTGCGGCAGGAAGTTGAAGCCGAGGCCGAGGAACGTCTTGGTTTGCTGCTCCTCGCGGTCGATCAGATAGTCGTTGCTCGCGTTGCGGAAGCGCATGAAACGCTCGTCGATCTGGTCGCGCCGTGGGATCGGCTCGTCGGCCTCCATTTTGTGGGGCGAGATGCCGAAGTCCCAGCGCCAGCTGCTGCCGTCCTCGATAGGCACGTACATGTGCACCTCTTTGTTGCGGGCCGGAACCCACACGGACAGCGGCGTCACGAAACTGGATACGCGGATGTAACTCTGGTCCTCGTCGCCCCGACGCGTTGCGATCAGGCGCACCCCGAAATCGGTGTCCTCCGTCTCGTAGTGCGGCATGTTGTCGGTGTAGAGATCCTCTGAACCTTTGTCCGAGAAGATGCGGTGCAGGAAGTTGAGGTGCGCCGAATCGCACTCGCCCTCCAGCCCCTGGAGCCAGCTACAATCGAGGAACGACTTGGTGACGTAGGTGTAGCCCTCGGGCATCTGCGTCCAACTGTAATTGGGAAACGCGGGCTCTCCCGCCTTTGGGCCCATATAGGCCCAGATGACCCCGCCGGCCTCGTGGGTTGGATAGGCGATATGCTTCACCTTGCTCTTGAACCGGCTATCCGGCGGCTCGGCGGGCGTGTCGAGCACGTTGCCGTCGACGTCCATCTTCCAGCCGTGGTAGCCACAGCGCAGGCCGCAGAGCTCGTTGCGCGCGTAGAAGAGCGACGTGCCGCGGTGCGAGCAGTGCTCCGCCAGTAGGCCGATGCGGCCGTTGGTGTCGCGGAAGGCGACCAGCTCCTCGCCCAGGATGTGCACGCGGACCTGAGGCGAGTCGGGCTGCAGAATCTCCTCGCTCAGTAGGGCGGGTATCCAGTAGCGGCGCATGAGCTGGCCCAGGGGCGAGCTCGCTCCGGTCTGGTTGAGCAGGTCGTTCTGCTTCTTGGTCAACATGCCAGGCGTTGTACCAGCTAGGCTTGTCCTTTTCAAGGGAGCGTATTTAGACAAGTGCGCTTGGGCAGAAAGATTCCTCGACCCTCGACCATCGCCGCTGTAAGATTCCCTACGGGCCCGCACGGCCCTCGAACCCTGTACCACTGGACCCGAACCAAGGAGAACGCACGTGTTAACCGAAGCGCAGAACGATCGGCTGACGCAAGTAGGCCCGGGCACGCCGATGGGCGAGTTGATGCGCCGCTACTGGCAGCCTATCGCCGCCGTCGCCGAGCTCAAGGACAACCCGGTCAAGCCCATTCGGCTGTTGGGCGAGGACCTGGTGCTCTACAGGGACGAGGGAGGACGGCTAGGGCTCATCGAGGCCTCGTGCGCACACCGCAGGGTCAACCTGTTGTTCGGCATTCCCGAAGAGCGCGGCCTGCGTTGCCCCTACCACGGCTGGCTGTACGACGAGACAGGCCAGTGCACCGAGATGCCAGCAGAGTCAGCTGACTCCACGTTCCCAAGCCGCGTGAAGATCACGGCATATCCCGTGGAGAAGCTTGGGGGCTTGGTGTTCGCCTACCTGGGCCCGCAGCCCGCGCCCCTGGTTCCGCATTGGTATCCCTTCGTCGAGGAGGGCCGGGTCCGCAGCATCGGCTGGCCCGTGGTCACGTGCAATTGGCTCCAGGTGATGGAGAACTCGCTGGACCCGATCCACGCCGAGTACCTGCACGGTTACTTCTCCAAGTACGCGCTGCAGCGCATAGGCGTCCTGAAGGACCGGGGCGACATCTACGGCAAGCGGTCCTTCGAGCGGAACCCGGATTCGGACCAC